>NZ_DATIDY010000123.1:0-12295 GCF_035456085.1 Flavobacterium sp. | reverse complement strand
CAAAGACGTTTACGGAATTTTCAAAGCCTATGTGACACGTGTTGGTTCAGGTCCTTTCCCAACGGAAGATTTCGAAGAAGCTGGAACCACTATGGCTAAAGTAGGTAACGAATTTGGTTCTGTAACAGGACGTCAACGTCGTTGTGGATGGTTGGATTTGGTAGCACTTAAATACGCAGTTCAAGTCAACGGTGTAACACAATTAATGATGATGAAAGGTGATGTACTTTCTGGTTTCGAAACTTTGAAAGTTTGTACAGAATACAATTATAAAGGAAAAAACATTTCGCATTTCCCTTATAACATCGAACCAGAAAATGTAACTCCAATATTCAAAGAGTTCAAGGGATGGAAACAAGATTTAACAGGAATGACCACTTACGATGAATTACCTATTGAATTAAAAGAGTACATCGAGTTCATTGAAAAAGAATTAGAAGTTCCAATAAAAATTGTTTCTGTTGGACCAGATAGAAAGCAAACAATTCATAAATAATATACTGAACGTCCCGAATTAATCGGGACGTTTTTTTTATCTTTAAATTCAAATTATACAAAAATGAAAGACCCAAAAATAACAATCCAAAAGACTGAATTACTTTCCGATAACTGGTATCTTTTGAATAAAGTAACTTATAATTATCAAGAGGAAAATAAAAATATAGAAACACACACCCGAGAAGTATATGATCGAGGAAATGGAGCTGCAATTTTATTATACAATTCAGCTCAAAAAACAGTTATTTTAACACGCCAATTTCGATTACCCACTTACCTCAACGGCAACGAGACTGGAATGATGATTGAAGTTTGCGCAGGACTTTTAGACAAAGACAATCCTGAGCAATGCATTATCAGAGAAACAGAAGAAGAAACTGGTTACCGAATTTCAGTAGTCAAAAAAGTTTGCGAAACCTATATGTCTCCCGGAGCAATAACCGAAATTCTATATCTTTTTGTTGGCGAATATGATGCTTCAATGAAACTGACCGATGGTGGTGGTATTGCTGCCGAACAAGAACATATCGAGGTGATAGAGCTCCCTTTTGACGAAGCTTATTCGATGATTAAAACAGGTGAAATTAAGGATGCTAAAACCGTTATGTTATTGCAATACGCTAAGATTAACAACCTCGTTTAATTGAATTATTACAACATTTAAAAACAAAAAAGCACAATGAAACCACTTCTCATTGTGCTTTTAAATTTCACCAAACCCATTTTTATTTATTAGGCTGAGGAGTCAATCTCAAATACGGTTTAATTGGTGTATGCCCTTTTGGAAATTTTGCGGGAATATCCGCATCTGCAATGGCTGGAGCTATAACTACATCCTCGCCGTCTTTCCAGTTTGCTGGAGTTGCGACACTGTAATTGGCAGTTAATTGTAAACTATCAATCACACGCAATAATTCATCAAAATTTCTTCCTGTTGAAGCGGGATAAGTCAACGTTAATTTGATTTTCTTATCTGCTCCAATAATAAAAACGGAACGAACTGTGAATTTATCATTTGCATTTGGATGAATCATATCATAAAGTGTAGCTACTTCTCTATTTTCGTCGGCGATAATTGGAAAATTAACCGTTGTACCCTGAGTTTCATTGATGTCTTTTATCCAATCTTTATGTGATTCTAATCCATCAACACTCAAAGCGATAACTTTAGTATTTCTTTTTTTAAATTCAGGGTAATAATTAGCTACTGTTCCTAATTCGGTAGTACAAACTGGTGTAAAATCTGCAGGATGAGAAAATAAAACACCCCATGAATCTCCTAACCATTCATGAAAATGTATTTTTCCTTCTGTTGTATCTGCTGTAAAATCTGGAGCTATATCTCCTAATCGTAGTGTTGCCATAGTTTCAAAATTTAGTTTTTTAAAATTAAATAAAAATACGACATATTTGATAGAATAAATCAATTAATAACCGAAAAACAAATAATTACGAATTTTAATTAAATAAAATGTGTCAAAATAACCCAGAAAATCAAAGTAATAAATGACAATGGTATTCCAAAACCAATCATCATACTACTTAATCTAGGTTTCAGACCATAAGTCGAAGATAAAATACATGCAGTAATCATTGGAGCCATCGCCGATTCTACAACAGCTACCTGAATCGCTTTAGAATGCTGATTAAACACAATAACATATAAGAAAAAGATAATGGCGGGAGTAATAATCAATTTATATAACAAACCTAATCCTAAAAATCCCCAATGCTTACTTCTTTTTTCAAAACGCAACTGAAATCCCACCGAAAGTAATGCCAAAGGTGTTACCAAACTCCCAACCGATTTAAAAAGCAATTGCCCATAATCATAAAATTCGAATTGAAAAATATTCATCAAACAGGCAATACAAAAAGTAACAAACGGCGGAAAAAAGGCGATTTTTTTTGCTATCTGCAGGCTATTTAAATTTCCTTTAGAATGAACAGTAGCAACCAAAACAGCTAACGTAGAAAGCACTACAAAAGAGCCAGGTTGATCTACTAAAATAGCGGTTTTCATTCCTTCTTCGCCATACAAAGCCTGAATTATTGGAAAACCTAGAAATGAAGTATTACCTAAACCTGAACAAATAATTAAACACCCAGTGAGTTTTTTTGACCAACCTCTTTTTTTACCCAAATAAGTAAAAAAGAAATACGAAATAATGAACCCAATCCAGGAAACTCCAATTGGAAATAACAATTGATTGTTCCATTTAATCTTCGGGATATAATATAAGGCCAATGAAGGAAGGCAAATATAAATGACAATCCAATTTAAAACTTTATATGATTTTCTAGGGATTTGTTTTATTTGTTGCAATACAACACCAAGAAGTAAAAAAACAAAAATGAGAATAAAGTTGTTCATCGCTTAAAATTGAATGCAAAAATAAGCTTAAAAAAATTGACCCAAAAACAGTTGCAAAATTAAAGGACAAAATATTTTTTTACTAACAAATACTCTAATCTAAATATAAATATTACATTTGCAATAAATTTTATTACAGTATGATTTCGGGTAAATTTGCCATAACTATTCACATTCTAACCTTGCTTTCAAAATTTCCTGATGAGTATTTATCATCAGATTTTATAGCTGGTAGCATGAATTTGCATCCTGTTTTGGTTAGAAAAGAAATTGCAAACCTGAAAAAAAACAATATTGTAGAAAGCAAAGAGGGTAAAAATGGAGGTACCCGATTGTTAAAACCTGCTTCAAAAATTACTTTAGATGCTATATTCAAAATGACTTTTGAAACCGTAACACTAGGTTTTTCAAAGAATGAACCAAATCCAGATTGTCCTGTAGGCAAACAAATAAATAAAAATTTAGAAAATTTATATGAAGATATCAATAAAACTATCAGATTGCAGTTAAGTGATATGACTTTGGAAAATTTTTCAAATAAATTTTAATTCTATTTTTTTGAATTAAACTGTAACATTTTTTATTACTTTTAAATATATACAACTATGAAGATAGCAATTATTGGAGCCACCGGATTTGTAGGCTCAGCCATTTTAAACGAATTAGCAAACAGAAATCACGAAATTACAGCTATTGCTAGAACTCCAAAGGAAACTCCAAATGTGAAATGGGTTGCTGCTGATATTTTTAATATCAACTCTTTGTCAGAAATCTTAAAAAACAATGATATTGTCATTAGTGCATACAATCCAGGTTGGACAAATCCAAACATAGCAGAAGATTTTATTACAGGTTCAAAAGCCATTCAGCAAGCAGTAAAAAAATCAGGGGTTAAACGTTTTATAACCATTGGTGGAGGTGGAAGTTTGTATATTGCTCCAAATATACAATTGGTAGACACTCCAGATTTTCCAAAAGAATATTATGCAGCCGCAGCAGCTTTAAGAGAATACTTAAACATTATAAAAGAAGAAAAAGATTTGGATTGGGCATTTTTTAGTCCGGCAATCGAAATGCATCAAGGCATTACAACAGGAAGAACAGGTAAATACAGATTAGGATTAGACAATCCCGTATTTGATGAAAATCAAAGAAGTATACTATCTGTTGAGGATTTAGCAGTTGTTATTGCAGATGAAGTGGAAACTCCAAAACACCATCAACAACGATTTACAGCGGCTTATTAATTATTTCATCAGGCAAAAAACAGTTTCAAAAGATATGTCTTTTGAAACTGTTTTTGTTTTGATTACTTTTACTTATCAAAAAAACAAGCATTTTGCCTAATAAGAAAAACAATCTAAGCGCTTTACATGAAAAGGCTGGTATTTCATCTCCAGAAATTATCAGTACAAACGCTATTGAAAATATTAAAGAATTTAGAAAAAAACAGCCCTCCTCTACTCAGTTAATTGAAGGTATTTTATCTAGTAATATAACTACATTAAGTCGGGCAATCACTCTGATAGAAAGCACTAACCCAAAACATTTGTCAAAAGCCAATGAAGTTATTCAAGGTTGTTTGCCCTATTCTAATAAATCAATTCGCATTGGGATTACAGGAGTTCCGGGAGTAGGGAAAAGCACTTTTATTGAAGCATTTGGAAAATATTTAACAAACTCAGGTCACAAAGTTGCTGTTTTAGCCGTAGATCCGAGTAGTACTATTTCGCACGGAAGTATTTTGGGAGACAAAACCAGAATGGAAGAATTAGTAAGAGATGAAAATGCATTTATTCGGCCATCAGCTTCCGGAGAAACTTTGGGAGGTGTAGCTCGAAAAACCAGGGAAACGATTACTCTTTGTGAAGCTTGCGGTTTTAATATAATTCTGATTGAAACTGTTGGTGTTGGGCAAAGCGAAACTGCGGTTCACAGCATGGTTGATTTCTTTTTATTGCTAAAAATTGCCGGCGCAGGAGATGAATTACAAGGTATCAAACGCGGCATTATGGAAATGGCGGATGCAATAGTTATCAATAAAGCCGATGGAGACAATATCAAAAAAGCAAATCTAGCTAAAGCAGAATTCAACAGAGCGTTACATTTATTTCCACCAAAAAAATCAGGCTGGATTCCGAAAACTTCAACTTGTAGCGCAATAACCCATGATGGCATTGATACCGTTTGGCAAACTATCACAGATTATCTAGAATTGGTACAATCCAATGATTATTTTCAAGAAAATCGTAAAGAGCAAAATCAATTTTGGATGATGGAAACTATTAATGAACAATTAAAAACTCATTTTTACAACCAACCCAATATTACTGAATTGTTAGAAACCAATAAAAAAGCAGTTCATGATAATAGGATTTCTCCTTTTGTGGCGGCACAAAATTTATTAGATAGTTATTTTAAAAATCTCCGCTAAATATATCCAAGCTGTATTTGCAGCATTGAATAGATGGCAATATAAACTATTGATTCATGCATTGGCGATTTAGTTGGTAGTAAATATTCGACAAGTCAAATTAAAAGATATTTTTGTTTAAATTTGTGATATGGGAATTATTGACAACAATATGGATAATTTAAAAAAGCTTTGTGTAATATACAACGTGGAAAAAATGTATCTATTTGGTTCATCACTGAATTCTACTTTTAACGAAAAAAGCGATATTGATTTATTAGTTAAGTTTAAACAAATTGAACTTTCAAAATATTTTGATAATTACATAGGCTTCAAAGAAAAACTAGAGTCATTATTTGGTCGAGAAGTTGATTTACTTGAAGAACAGACTTTAAAAAATCCAATATTAATTAAATCAATCGACAAATCAAAAGAACTAATTTATGGATGAAAGGATTCTTAAATGGTTATTTGATATAAAGATGTCCATTGATGAAATAAACGAATTTTTCCATAATGAAGAGAAAGATTTTTTCAAATATCGAAATAACTTAATGCTTAAAAGAGCTGTCGAAAGAAATCTTGAGATCATTGGTGAAGCAATTAACAGAATAATTACTCGAGATTATTCTTTTGTTGAGAAAATATCAAATGCAAAAGTAATTATTGGTCTTAGAAATCATGTGATTCATGCTTACGATACTATTTCTGACGAGAACATTTGGTCAATCTTAATAAATCATCTACCGAAACTTAAAATTGAGATTGATAATTTAATCCAAACAGAAGAAAAATAACTTCTGATTGCGAGCTACTTTCTAAGATTCTTCGTTCCTCAGAATGACAAGACTAACATAGTATTTACTTTACTTTTAACTAAACGATATTGAAATAATCGTATAAGAAACTCTTTATCTATTTACAAACGAAAAATTATCTTGATACCATTGGACTTGAGCAGTCAAACCAGTATATAGGCTTGTTTTTGGATTGTAATTCAATAATTTTTTAGCTTTATCAATTACTGCTTTGGTTCGTAATTGATCGCCAGTTCTCGCATCTACAACTTGGATATCAATTTTTTTATTTAATATTTTTTCGATGATATCAATACCTTCTTGTGTTGTATGTTCTTCTTCGGTGCCTAAGTTAATTATCTCATTATTCACTAAATCTTCAGCACCAATCACACTGATTACACCGTCAACAATATCTTGAACATAAGTGAAACTTCTAAGATGGTTTTCACTTCCTTTATATAACGGGAAAGGAATATCCTGAAGAGCATTTGCAATTAATTTGGTATATAACTTTTCGGGTCTTTCTCGAGGTCCGTAAACAGAATACAATCTTAAAGAGCAAGCTTTCAATTTTCCCAATCTGCTACTTGCTAACACCAATTGTTCAGCGGCTAATTTGGTTACTCCATAAAAAGAAGCAGGCGAAGGTGTCACTGTCTCATCAAAAGTAGCGTGAATTCCATAAATAGAAGATGTTGCAATATTTACAAAAAGATGTAAATTATTATTTTTTAATGCAAATTCAAGTAAATTTTCAGTTCCAACAACATTATTATCCAAATAATCTTCAAAACTAGAAGTGGCAGAAATTCCAGGTTGCGCGGCAAAATGGAAAATATAATTAAAATCTGTTGGCAACTTTTTTAGTTGTTCAGAAAGCCTCAAGTCAATTCTCTCTATTGCAATTCCTTTTTCCCTTAAAGTAGAAGCGTTGAGTTCCTTTAAAGAAACATCATAGTAATCCGAAAAATTATCCAAACCTACAACTTCATGACCAAGAGATTTTAATCTTTCGGCAGTATGTGAAGCAATGTAACCAGCTGCGCCAGTGACTAATATTTTCATATCTTATTCTTTATTATTTGAAACTGTTTTTTCAGTAGCTTGAAGATCTGGGGCCAGGTATTCAAAAAAATAATAAATTCTAATGCTTATAAAACTTATCACAAATATACATTAATGTAATAATATACTTGATATTTATTTTTTTATGAAGTATACATAACATCAAAAAAATAACTTAAATTAGTCATCCTCAAATTTCTACATAAAATTATCGTAACATAAACATATTATTGTTAATGCTAAGATAACTTCCATCAACACACAACCTTCTACTTTTAAAAAATGGTATAAACAATACTATAAAAATCTTATACGCCATTTTAAATTCGTTTGACATAAATCTTAATGAAATGAAAAACAAACTCTTAGCCATAATAAAAAACCAGCTTCTCTTATTTATCCTTCTTTTAATCTTCATTAGTACATTATTGCAACTTGGTTCTTGGGGACTAACCGAAACCAGTGAAGCCCGTTATGCTCAAATCGCCAAAGAAATGATTGAAAGCGGTGATTACATTCATCCTACCAAAATGGGAATTTTGCATTATCACAAACCTCCACTTACATATTATATAACGGCTTTAGGATATCAATTATTTGGAATTAATGAATTTGGCGCTCGTTTTTTTTTATCAATTGCTTTAATTATTCAATTGGTATTGATTTATAAGACATCACAATTATTATTTCAGAACAAAAGAGCTTCGATATTAGCAGTTGTTTTATACTTCTCAACGCCATTAATTTTAGGTTCAATTAGAAATTTAACTACCGATGCTTATCTAAATACTTTTGTTCTGATGGCAGTTTATTTCTGGCTTAGGTATCAGGAAAATAAAAAATATTTCTGGCTATTTTACCTTTCACTTGGATTAGGCTTTCTGACAAAAGGGCCTCTCGTGTTTATACCTATTCTGGTTTTTCAATTGGTTTGGTTGTATTATCATAGAACAAAAATCAAATTTTCAAAATATGATTTATGGGGAATCATCGTTTTTTTCCTTACCTGCGGATGGTGGTATTGGAGAGTAATCAACGAAAATCCATTGGTTTTTGATTATTTCACAGGTAATCAGATTTATCAAAGAATGGTTTCAAATGATGCATTTAACAGAGGCAAACCGTTTTGGTATTATCTTGTATTTGTTCCTGTTTCTTTATTTCCTTGGGTGGCATACCTTTTTATGTCTTTCAAAAAAATTACAGTACAATCAAAGAAAACGAAGATTTTAGTTGCGACTTTTTTTGTCATTATTTTGATTTTTTCACTATTCAAAACCAAGCTGATTTTTTACATATTACCATCATTATCATTTCTAACCTTATTTGTTTCCAACACACTAATCGAATTAGAAGAAAAGTACTGGCGAAAATTCACTTTTTTCCTGTATGGTTATTTTAGTTTAATATTCGTAGCGGCATTAATTGCTGTATTGCTTCATAAAATAGAGCTCAACTTCCTATACATATTGATACTTGCTTTTGGAATTCTTATTACTTTTTATGGTCTAAAAAACTTGAGTTGGTTTTACAGAAATATGTACACACTATTAATAAACACAATTGCTTTAGTACTATTTTCCACAACTGTGATGAGTTCAAATGAATTGTTAATCAACTCGCCCAAACCTATTGCGAACTTCATTAACACCTTGCCAACAAAAAACATTTATGTTTATAACTACTTACTTCCTTCAATGTCATTTTATACCCAAAAAAACGTTATTACACTCAACAATGGGAATTACACTTGCAAAAGAGAAGTTCAATTTGAAAAAAATTTAAACTATTTGAAAACTTATTATAATTTGGAAAATAAAGAAGAAATTGCACGATTACAATCTGATTTTAAAATCCAGAATTCTGTTTTTCTTTTTAGAAAAAAAGAAACGCTCCCTGAATATATTAAAGCAGAACTAATCCCGTTTAAAAACAAAAAAGATTTTGGAAAATGGATATTGTACTATAATTAAATATTCAAACACAGATTTCACAGTTTGACATAGATTATTTGTTCCAAAACACAATCTTTCTATCTTTTTTTATCTATGACAAAACGCACATAACTAACTTATTAAAAGATTTTTTTTAAGAAAAATCAAGTAATTTCTTCTGAAATGAAATACTTTTGTATAAACGATACATCAAACTATGAATTTTGAATTAACAATCATTATACCTGTTTACAACGAAGAGGACAATCTCGAAAGGGTGCATCAAGAAATGAAACAATTCTTGAACATTGCCAAAAAAAAGACAAAAGTCCTATTCGTAAATGATGGCTCCAAAGACAACAGCCAATTCCTTATCGAAAAAATTTGCAAAGATACCGACGAATTTAATTTTCTTTCTTTTGAAAAAAATGCAGGCTTAAGTGCTGCTATAAAAGCTGGATTTGATTATACAGATACTCCTTGGGTTGGCTATATCGATGCCGATTTACAAACTGCTCCCGAAGATTTTAATATTTTGATGGAATATGCTGGTGAATATGATTTGGTTACCGGAGTGCGTTCCAACAGAAAAGATTCTTTTACAAAAAATATGTCTTCCAAAATTGCCAATGGTATCCGAAGAGCATTTACAGATGACGGAATGGACGATACGGGTTGCCCTTTGAAAATAATCCGCACCGATATGGCGAAAAAAATTCCAATGTTTAATGGACTTCACCGATTTTTGCCAGCTATGATTTTGTTGCAAAATGGCAAAATCAAACAAACTCCGGTAAGACATTTTCAAAGAATAGCGGGAGTTTCCAAATTCAATCTTTGGAATCGATTGCTGGGGCCACTTCAAGATTGTTTTGCTTATTTGTGGATGAAGAAAAAATACATCAATTATAGTATAGCCAAACAAGGATAATGAATAACGCCATTATTTATTCAATAGGGTTTATTGCTCAAATTTTGTTTTCGAGCAGAATGATTTTGCAATGGATTATTTCAGAGAAAAACAAAAAGGTTTTGACCCCAGTTTTATTTTGGGAAATCAGTTTGTTTGCCTCGTTTTTGCTATTTGTATATGGATATTTTAGACATGATTTTTCGATTATGTTGGGACAAACCATCACTTATTACATTTACATCAGAAACATTCAATTGCAAAATGATTGGAAAAAATTGCACGTTGCCTTAAGATGGTTTGTACTGCTTTTTCCTGTTTTCATTATTGGTTATGGGTTCAATAATAATGTGATGGATTTAGATCATTTATTCAGAAACGAAGCGATTCCAACTTGGTTACTTTGGACCGGAATTTTTGGTCAAATATTATTTACACTTCGTTTTGTTTATCAATGGATTTATTCTGAAAAGAAAAAAGATTCTGTCTTGCCATTGGGTTTTTGGATTATTAGTTTAACTGGTTCACTGATCATTTTTATATATGCAATTATCCGAAAAGATCCTGTGTTATTAGCGGGTCACGCCATAGGTTTAGTTATTTATTTTAGAAATATAGTAATCATAAAGAAAGATGTCAAAATTAATCCATAATTATACCTTTTGGCTTTTAGTGGTAGCCTGTTTGATGCTTTTTCCGCATTTAGATGTTATCGAAACCAACATCATGGAATGCCGAAATTTTATTTCTGCAAGGGAAATGGTGACTAAAAACCATTGGATACTAACCACTTTAAATGATTTGCCCCGCTACGAAAAACCACCATTACCAACTTGGATAACTGCTATTTCTGGGATTATTTTTGGTTTTGATGGTATTTATGGAATGCGCATCCCGGTTGTATTGATAACATTATTACTTGTTTTTGGAACTTATAAACTTTCTCAAAAATTAGGATTATCCCAAAAACAAAGTTTCCACAATGGACTGATTTTAATCACTTCATTTTATATTTATTTTGCCGGAAGAGACAATCAGTGGGACATGTACACGCACAGTTTTATGATCGTTTGCATTTTATTTTTATGGGATTTACTGAATAATTCCCAAAAACCACTTTTTAATGCTGTAATGGCTGGATTGTTCTTTGGTTTTTCTTTTTTAAGCAAAGGGCCAATTTCGGTTTATGCTTTGTTGTTGCCATTTTTGATTGCGTATGGATTCACATATAAATTTCAATTAAAAGGCAAAAAACGCTATCTATTATTGATTCTAATTTTAGGTTTGGCCATCGGTTTGTCATGGCCTTTGTATGTAAAATATGCCGACCCAGAGACCTATTTGAAAGTGACCAAAATAGAAAGTAGTCGTTGGGGAAATTACAATACCAGACCTTTTTATTATTACTGGAGCTTTTTTACCCAAAGCGGAATCTGGACTGTTCCTGCGTTTATCGCATTGCTTTATCCATATTTAAAAAACAGAGTTAGCAATTTAAAAACGTATCAATTTACATTGATTTGGACATTGGCTTCTGTGGTTTTGCTTTCCATTGTACCCGAAAAAAAATCGAGATATTTATTGCCAGTTTTAATTCCGATGGCTTTGAATACGGGGTTTTATATTGAATACTTAATAAATAATTTTAAAAACATCTATTTAAAAAAGGAAAAAGGAGTTGTCTATTTTGCTTTTGGATTGATTGTATTGATATGCGTTGCGATTCCGATCGCGATTTTCTTCATTGCAAAAAAAGACATTTCCGGATTTGAATTTTGGTTCGCTGGATTGACACTTTCTCTATTTGTGATAGGCTATTACCTTTTTACAAATCTTAGGAATAAAAATTTTGATAAAGTATTTTATTCTGTAATTGCAGTGCAAGTGGCTGTGATTGTTTTTGGAATTCCATTTACTAATCTTATTTTAAAGAATCCTGATTATGCTAGCGCTAAAGCGATTAGAGAGAGAGAAAAAAAATTTGGCATTAAAACATATGAATTAAACTCTTTTACTCCAGAGATAATTTGGGACTATGGCACAAGCATGCCTGTTTTACTAAATGGAAAAACCAACAGGCTAAACATGCCAGTAGAAAATAAATTTGGTTTATTGGCTTTGCAAGCGGATAGTGTGGCTGCTAAAAAAGAATTTAGCAATTACGTTTTAAAAGAAGCTTCGTATATTGATTTGAACCATGTTCCAAAAACTGCTAAGAAGCATAATGTTCGTCTGACCCGAATATATTATATCGTTACAAAGAAATAATACAACCCGTTGGGTGTAATTTACCAAAATAAA
>NZ_DATIDY010000122.1:0-10892 GCF_035456085.1 Flavobacterium sp. | reverse complement strand
TATTACTTCCAAAATTCGAAATTCCAGAAGAGTTTAAAGTTCCTGAAGATGCCGAAGATGGTGGTGTTCGTGGTGAGAATGCCTATTTGCGTCATTTAACTTATGCTGGAGCCGAGCGTCGTTACGAAGCCATTACCGATGAGGTTCGTGAGCGTTTGGATTTTGAGTTGATGACCATTTCGAATTCGGGTTATCCGGGTTATTTTTTGATTGTACAGGATTTCATTGCCGAGGCTCGAAAAATGGGTGTTTCCGTAGGTCCTGGTCGTGGATCGGCTGCGGGATCGGCGGTGGCGTATTGTTTAGGAATTACGAATATTGACCCGATTAAATACGATTTGCTTTTTGAGCGTTTCCTGAATCCGGATCGTGTGTCGATGCCCGATATTGATATCGATTTTGATGATGAAGGTCGTGGCCGTGTTATGGATTATGTAATCAATAAATACGGTGCAAATCAGGTAGCGCAAATTATCACTTATGGTAAAATGGCAACCAAATCGGCTATTCGTGATACGGCTCGTGTATTGGATTTACCGTTGTTTGAAGCCGATAGAATTGCAAAGCTGATTCCAGGAATGATGCCTTCCAAATGGAACTTAGCTCGTTTCCTTTCTGAATCCGAAGATGAGGTAAAAAAAGCATTAAAAGGTGCCGATGAATTTGAATTGGTAAAAGAATTAATCGCGATTGCCAATGAAGATGATTTGGCAGGAGAAACCATTCAGCAGGCAAAAATTTTGGAAGGGTCGATGCGAAATACAGGTATTCACGCCTGTGGAGTAATTATCACCCCGTCGGATATTACGAATTATGTTCCCGTAACGACAGCTAAGGATTCTGATTTATACGTAACTCAGTTTGACAACTCAGTTGCAGAAAGTGCCGGATTGTTAAAAATGGACTTCTTGGGTCTGAAGACTCTAACTCTGATAAAAGATACCGTTAAACTGGTAAAATATAGAACTGGAATTGAGTTAGATCCCGATACTTTTCCTATTGATGATATCAAAACCTATGAGCTGTTCCAAAGAGGTGAAACTGTTGGTATTTTCCAATACGAGTCACCTGGAATGCAGAAATACATGAAGGAATTGAAACCAACAGTTTTCGGAGATTTAATTGCGATGAATGCATTATATCGCCCGGGGCCTTTGGAATATATTCCGTCTTTCGTCCGAAGAAAAAATGGTGAGGAAGAAATCAAATACGATTTGGACGCCTGTGAAGAATACTTGGGTGAAACCTACGGAATTACCGTTTACCAAGAGCAGGTAATGCTTTTGTCGCAGTCGTTGGCTGGATTTACCAAAGGTGAAGCCGACGTTTTGCGTAAAGCGATGGGTAAAAAACAGAAAGACGTTCTGGACAAAATGAAACCTAAGTTCGTGGAGCAAGCCTCAGCAAAAGGTCATGATGCCAAAGTTTTGGAGAAAATCTGGAAAGACTGGGAAGCTTTTGCTAGTTATGCTTTTAATAAATCGCACTCGACATGTTATGCCTGGATTGCTTATCAAACGGCCTATTTAAAAGCACATTATCCTGCTGAATATATGGCGGCGGTGCTTTCAAATAACATGAACGATATCAAACAAGTATCGTTTTTTATGGAAGAATGTAAGCGAATGGGCTTGCAGGTTTTGGGGCCTTGTGTGAATGAGTCGTATTATAAATTTACTGTAAATGATGAGTATGCGGTTCGTTTTGGAATGGGCGCAATTAAAGGAGTTGGTTCTGGAGCGGTTGCCACTATTGTCGAAAGCAGAAAAGACGGAAAATACAAGTCAATTTTTGATTTAGCAAAACGCATTGATTTACGTGCCGCCAATAAAAAGGCATTCGAAAATTTAGCTTTGGCAGGAGGTTTTGACTGTTTTACTGATACTCACAGAGCGCAGTATTTCCACGACGATGGCGATGGAATAACTTTCTACGAAAAAGCCATGCGTTTTGGTTCGAAATTTCAGGAAAACGAAAATTCTTCGCAAGTAAGTTTGTTTGGTGAAACCAGCGAAGTGCAAATTGCCGAGCCTGTTGTACCTCCTTGTGAAGACTGGAGTACAATGGAAAAACTGGCCAAAGAGAAGGAAGTGGTTGGGATTTATATTTCAGGACATCCTTTGGATGATTATAAATTTGAGATGAAATATTTTTGCAATGCAAAGTTAGAGGCGTTAAAAAATATGGAGCAATATGTTGGTAAAAACTTGACTTTCGGAGGGATAATTACCAATGTTCAACATCGAGTAGCGAAGAACGGAAAAGGCTGGGGAACCTTCGTTTTGGAGGGTTACGATGAGAGTTATGAGTTTAAAATTTTCGGAGAAGAATATTTAAAATTCAGGCATTTCTTTATTCAAAATAATTTTACTTTTATAAAAGTGTTGATTAAAGAAGGTTGGGTAAATCAGGAAACCGGCAAAAAAACCGAACCTAGAATGCAGTTTGTTCTTGTGCAGTATTTACAGGATGTGTTGAGTACTTTTGCTAAAAAACTGATTCTTTTATTAGATATAAAAAATATCGAAACTGAGTTTATTCACAGATTAAATAGGCTTTTTCAAGAATACAAAGGAGACAATACAGTAACTTTTGAAATCATGGAAGTGGAGAGAGTTAAAAAAATGGTACCTATAGCTAATGAATTTGAAGAAAATGAAAATGGATCATTTGAAGAAGAAAATGAAGAAACCTCCGAGGTGTTAGAAACCAAACAAGTTACTGAGGTTGATGAAGTAAAAGTAATCACCAAACTATCAATGCCAAGCCGAAAGTTGAAAGTTCAAATTTCAAATGAATTATTGTTTGAATTAGAAAAAATGCAGATTAATTTTAAGTTGAATTAGTTTTAAATAGAATACGGTATTGGGGTTTGTTGAAGTATAGTATAAAACCCACAGTTTGTCATTCCGGAGGAATCCTAGCAATCAAAAGCGACAATCTTTGTAGAGTTTTTTGTACGAGATTCCTCCGGAATGACAAGTTTGTGGATTATTGGGATGTTGAAAAAAGTCATTGATAGTGCGTCTTCATGAGTGCAGTCGTGAACTATTATACTATCTCAACTGCACTAGATTTGACAAAAAAATAATTAGATTTTTATATAATTTTAATTATTTGTTACAATCAAATTCACTTCAATATTATTTCTAGTAGCATTTGAATAAGGACAAATCTGGTGTGCTTTTTCTACTAATTCTTTAGCTTCTTCAAGGCTAACTTCTGGGATATTTACAGACATTTCTACAGCAAGTCCAAAACCTCCGTTTTCAA
Source organism: Flavobacterium sp. (assembly GCF_035456085.1). GTDB lineage: Bacteria > Bacteroidota > Bacteroidia > Flavobacteriales > Flavobacteriaceae > Flavobacterium. Next base: position 7,619 of record NZ_DATIDY010000122.1, on the reverse strand, counting down.
TTTGTCCAATACTCACTTTTGAAGTTACTGTTGTTTCTCCAGTTTTTGTTTTAGTTTGTTTGATAACAAGGTTCAACGCACTATCAAAACAAGCCGAGTAACCAGCGGCAAAAAGTTGTTCCGGATTGGTGTAATCATCGTTTAAACCGCCCAATGCTTTGGGCATTCTAACCTGTACATCCAAAACGCCATTATCTGATTTTACATGTCCATTTCTTCCTCCTGTAGCCGTTGCAACGGCAGTATAAATTGCTTTCATTGTATATTGTTTATTTATTATTTAAAATTTTATGTGAAATTCTTTTCAGTGATTCTGCTTCTTCTATCGAAATCCCTAGTTTTTCGAACATTTTCGGCGGAATACATATAGCTTTTTCTTTAAGATTAATTCCTTTCTCAGTCAACGAAATTTCAACAACCCGTTCATCTGAAGCACTCCTATTTCTATTTAATAATTCTTTTTGTTCCAAACGTTTTAGCAACGGGGTAAGAGTTCCGCTATCCAATAATAACTTTTCTCCAATCTGATTGACCGTTTGTGTTCCGTTTTCCCATAAAGTCAAAAGTGCTAAATATTGCGGATAAGTAATATCTAATTCGTTTAATAACGGTTGATATATTTGAGTAATCTGCCTTGAAACCGCATATAAAGGAAAGCACAATTGATGTTCTAATTTTAAAAAGTCTTCGTTTTTCATTTCTAATTTCTTTTGACAAAGATAGAAACATTATTTAATTAAATTGTGCACAATTTAATTTTTAACAATTTATTCGCATTTGCACAATAAAGCTGTCTGATTTACAATAGAATTTAAAAAAAATATTTAGAGTCTATTGAAAACTCCTAAGTACCGTATAAAACCCGAAGTTTGTCATTCCATAGGAATCCTAGCAATTAAAATTGCCAATCTTTGTAGAGCTCCACACTTTCTGATTTAAGTTTACTTAAAACAGACCTAGCACAGCTTTATTCTGTATTCCGATTTTGGTGTAATCAAAATTCAATTTGTTTTTTAAAATAGCCGCATAAACACTTCTAAAATCAATCTCGTGTTTCAAATCGCCATTATCTAAGTCGGTTAGATTTGGGTTGTTACCAATAATTTTTCCACGGTTGTTTCCGCCAATGACAAACATTGGAGCTGCTGTTCCGTGATCTGTACCGCGTCCGTTGTCTTTTACGCGACGACCAAATTCAGAGAAAACGACAATGGTTACATTTTGCAGTTGTTGTGATTTTTTTAAATCTTGATAAAAACTAAAAACCGCATCATTGAGTTCAGTTAGTCTACTTTTATGGATTGCAAGCTGATTGTCATGAGTATCAAAACCGCCAAGCGAAGTGTAGTATACTTTGGAATTGAGATTTCCTTTGATCAATTTTGAAATCCATTCTAAGTTTTTGGCCAATCCGGTTTTAGGATAAATCACATCAGATGGAGTCGATTTTGCTAATGCATTTTGAATATCATCCGAACCTTCTATAACAGAATTAGCTACTTTTCGAACAAAATCCAATTGCGGATTGCCTGATAATTGACCATCATTTTCAGTTTTATTTTTGGTTTTAAATCGGTCTGGATCTTTTACAGTTATAGAGTTGGGTTCGTCGCCTTTTAAAGCTAAATTATCAATAGTATCAATATTTATGCCTGCTGTAGGTTGGTGTTCCTTGCATTGTAAATCGAGATAACGCCCTAACCAACCTTCGTTGAGGTATTCCTGATGTGTCGGTGCAGTTTGCCAAATTTCCTGACTTCTAAAATGAGAGCGCACAGGATTTGGGTACCCCACATTTTGAATTACCGATAAATCTCCACTTTGTTGCATGCTGGCAAATCCTGTCAAAGCGGGATGAAATGCCATTCCTTTTGATGAATTTAAAACTTCGTTTTTTGAAATCGCAATTGTTGGTCGAGAATCATAATATAGAGCATCTTCAAAAGGGATAAAAGTGTTTAATCCATCATTCCCACCATTTAACTGAACAAAAACAACACATTGTTCGCCCAAAACCAAATTTGTTTGTGAACCAAAAGAATACAAAAAATCAGGCAACAGCAAAGATCCTCCTGTAAATGTTCCTGTAAGTGCTAAAAATTTTCTTCTATCCATTTTTAAAAGTTTGTAAAGTTGCTGAGATTCTGAGTTTCTAAGTTAAAGGTCTTTTTGTCTGCAATCTCAACTCCTATATTAATTGAAATTCAGGGGTCTTTACTATAAAATTAAACAAACGCATGACAGCGTTATCGGAGCCTTCGGTTTTAGGATCGAAATCATATTTCAGTAATTTTTCGAAATCCTGTTGGTTTGCAGCATCGGTATGGAATAATAAACGGTTTTCTAGTTCGGCGATGATTTGTTTGTTATTTTGTTGCTTATCCCAATTCAATTTTACCTTAAGTTGACGATTTGGGTTTTGTTTCATCATTGCGTTTTCGTTGTTTTTTGGTTTAGGCTGTGCCAGGTTTTTTCCATTACAAAGTAAATCGGCAACATTATTTCGTTGTAAAAAAACCTGTGAAGTGAGCCAGGAATTTCCGCCATCCCAACCTTTTACATTGGGTTGGTTGAATAAATCCATTCCTTGAGATTTGATGAATTTGGCAATTAGTTTCTCATTAGGATTTTCGATATTGAGTTCATTCATTAATTGCAAAATATACTCTAATGGGTTTTTAATTTTGGAACCAGCAGTATTTTTGGTAAACTCTTCGGTAAATATTTTGGTTAATAATGGTTTAATTTCAAAATTCATTTTCTTGAAATAATCACCATAATAATGAACTAATTCTGGCTTAGGATTATCATAAATAAACCACTTTAAAATTTTTTGGGTAATTAAATAAGGAATATTGGGTTGTTCAAAAATAATATCAACCATTTCGTCTATTTTGAAATTGCCTTTTTTTCCAAAATAAATGAAACTTTCATTGTCTTCAAACTTCGGATGATAAACAGCGCTTTCCTCACCATAGCCAAGTCCGGCAAGGCCTTTTGCACCGTTTTTTATATCTTGTTCTGTGTAATTACCAATGCCAAGAGTAAAAAGTTCGAGCAGTTCACGGCTTAAATTTTCGTTGAGTTTCCCTTTTTTATTATCAATATTATCGAGATAACGCACCATCGCGTTACTTTGAACAATTTCTTTAGTCAGGGTTTTAAAATTACCAAAAGCATTTTTTCTTAAAATCTGATTATGTTGAAAAATCCAATAATTGATTTTCACTTTTTGATCTGTAGCAACATAATGATTGTGCCAAAAACAAGTCATTTTTTCACGTAAAGGAAATTCAGACGTAATCATTTTATTAATCCACCAGGCTTTTAGTTCTTCTGAAGTTTGTCGTTCTTTTTTTTGGAATTCTTTTTTTTCATCTATTGAACCATTTTTAAAAAACTCTCTTTGTTTTTGGTATTCTTCTTTTGTTTTAGGACTATTTTCTAAAAAAGAAGGAATAGAGGAGTCAAAAGAGGTCATAAATGAATTTTCAAGAAAAGAAGCCAATCCTTTTTGAGCAATTATTGATGCTTCTTTATTAGAGAAACCCAACCGAAGTGACCAAAGCGAGTTTTGATTCATAACAAAGTTTTTAATAATTTAATGTCAATTGATTTGATGCATTTTATTTAAAAAGGTTTAATCGAATTAAATCTACTGTACAGTATAACAAAAGTTTGCTAATTATTATTTTAGTGCATTTATCAAAAGCCTGAGAAATAGTGTACTTCTTTCCTGTTATTAAATATATAAAAATTACCGATTATATGTTAAATTAAGCGATAAAAGAGGTTTTTGTAATCAATTAGTAATATTATTCCTTAATAGTATTGTTGAGTCGGGTGTGTTATTTTTGTAATATACCCGATGTTTTGTTTGTTTTTTAACAAAAAAACCTAACATTTATTATAAATTTTAGAATTAAATAATGCTTTTATGTTATTCGGCGGACAACTGTTAAGTGGATAGGTTTAAAATATATTTTTGCTTCAACTAAAAAAACTCAAATCATGAAAGCAAAAATAATATTATTCGGATTATTGGTTTCTACAATGACAATGGTAGGACAAACAACTAAAACAGTAGATAGCAACCAAGAAACTTGGTATTTTAAACTAGGCGGTTCTTATTTTATGCAAACTGCAGCGACTGAGTTTCCTGTAGTTGGTGGGCAATTACCAAACAGAGACGTTTACGCAGGTACTTTAGCTAATAATAAATTGATTTCAAGAGAAAGTGTAACAGGATCTTTTGGAGAAGGTTTTAGAAGCGGTATTACTGCTGGTTACCGTTTTTCTCCACGTTTAGGAGTTGAGTTGGCTGCTAATTACTATTCAAGTAATTCTAAAACAATGGCTCAGACAACTAATAGACTTATTTCATACAATCCTGCAACTAGTCCGGCAGCTACTTATGTGAGCTTTACTGCTGAAGGAAAAATCGAAGCTTTTGATTTAGCTCCTTCTCTAGTTATGTTTTTAGGGGAAGCAAAAGGTTTCGAACCATACACTAAAGTAGGAGTTATTGTACCAGTTCATGGGACATTGGAAATAGAAACTAATAGAGATTATGCAACTTTTGTTGGAGCGAATCAAGTAGCTAATACTGAAGCTTACTCTAAAGATGTTGTTAAGCCAAATCCAACAGTTGGATTTATGGCTGCTATCGGTACTTCATATAAATTAGGAAATCACATTTCAGCTTTTGCAGAAATTGAATACCGTAATTTTACAGTTCATGGAAAAACAAAAGAAACAAAAGAATACACTGAAAATGGAGTTGATAAATTGAATACAAGTACTTCTTTTAGAAAAGCTTCTTATTCTGCAATCCATACAGATTATGTTGATCGTTTAGATGGTAATTCAAATAATGAGACTTATAATCCAACTGGTTTTGATAATTCTAAGCCAATGAACGAATTAAGCTCTTATGTTGGGATTTCTGGTCTTGGTTTGACTTTAGGTTTAAAATATAGCCTGTAATTGTAATACATTTATAATTGTTGAAAAAGAGGATATTCGAAAGAGTATCCTTTTTTTTTGATGAAAAATTTTGAATATACACAATTGCCCTGGCCCTGATGGAAGCGGCATCCTGTGGTCCTGGGGTTCAGGACTACAGATACAGCGGACAGCAGGAATAGCTCCTGATCATTTTGGGATAACAATTAGTAATACATTTATAATGAAAACTAATTTTGGAATGACGTTTGAATGGTTTTTAATTTCTAAATTTGTATCCTAATTAAGAGAATAGATTTAAACTTAAAGAAAAGTAAATATGGCATTAGCAATAACAGATGCTACTTTTGATGAAGTAGTTTTGAAATCAGATAAACCGGTAATGGTAGATTTTTGGGCAGCATGGTGTGGACCTTGTAGAATGGTTGGACCAATCATTGACGAACTAAGCAGCGAATACGAAGGTAAAGTTGTAGTAGGTAAAGTTGATGTTGATGCAAACCAGGAATTTGCTGCAAAATACGGCGTTAGAAATATCCCAACAGTATTAGTATTCCATAACGGAGAAGTTGTTGGAAAACAAGTTGGAGTAGCTCCAAAACAAACGTATGCAGATAGTTTAGATGCTTTATTGTAATCTCGTTGTTGCGAGAACGAAGCAATCTCAATATTAAATCAAAAGGTCTAGCGAAAGTTAGATCTTTTTTTATACAACAAACTTAAGGTTTTGAGAATTGCCATTTTTTCAATCATTAAATTATTTAATCTTTTAATATCTTTGAAAGATGAAGATTGAATCGCAAATAAAAAAAATAGCTAGTTTTCAGCACTTGGAATTGTTAGCCAATCAAGTGGTGGAAGGATTTATTTCGGGGATGCATAAAAGTCCGTTTCATGGATTTTCGGCTGAATTTGCCGAGCATAAAGTGTATAATACAGGCGAAAGCACCAAACATATCGATTGGAAATTGTTTGCCAAAACAGATCGTTTATATACAAAATGCTATGAGGAGGAAACAAATTTAAGATGCCATATTATTATTGACAATTCCTCATCGATGCATTATCCAAAATTGAAAGACGATCAGCAGTTTTATGAGAGTAAGATAGGCTTTTCAATATTGGCTTCGGCGGTTTTGATGAATTTGTTGAAGAAGCAACGCGATGCAGTAGGTTTGAGTGTCTTTTCGGATAGTTACGAATATTATGCACCTGAAAAAGGTAGTGATCGCCATCATAGAATGATTTTGAATATGCTTGAAGGATTGTTGGAAAGTCCTAAAGAGAAAAAAAACACCAACACTATTACTTATTTGCATCAAATTGCAGAGAAGATTCACAGGCGTTCAATGATTATTTTGTTTACAGATATGTTTCAATCTGAAAATGAAGAAGCGCTATTTAATGCATTGCAACATTTGAAACATGATAAACACAAAGTGGTTTTATTTCATGTTATAGATAAAGAAAAGGAGTTAAAATTTGATTTTGACAATTCGCCACGAAAGTTTATTGATGTAGAAACAGGTGATGAGGTTGTTTTTTTTGCAGATAATGTAAAAGAAGAATACAAAAAAAAGGTTGGTGATTACTTTAAAAAACTAGCTTTGACCTGTGCTCAAAACAAAATAAAGTACATTCCGGTGGGAGTTGGAGAAAGTTTTGATAAAATATTGACTTCATATTTGATTGAAAAACAAAACTTTGGATAATTTAACTAAAAATTAATTGAAATTCTCTAATAAAAGGCTTGTGTAAACGAAAATCTATTGTATCTTTGCCACCGCAATAAAGCAGAGGTTTGGTAGTTCAGTTGGTTAGAATACATGCCTGTCACGCATGGGGTCGCGGGTTCGAGTCCCGTCCAGACCGCAATATTGGGAAAAGCCTTTCGTAACAGAAAGGCTTTTTTGCCCAAATACGGTATCTAAAGCTAGTTGTGTTGTTTCTCGTCCAATTATGACGAGACCGGTTTGTAGTTAGACCAATGAAAAGCTTTCCAATGCTTCTGAATTTATTCAGGATCTACGGATGGCTTTTTTGATTTTAAAGGGTTAATTTTTTTTTGATTTAATGTTATAAAATAGTTGCGTAAACAAAAATCTATTGTATCTTTGCACCCGCAATAAAGCAGAGGTTTGGTAGTTCAGTTGGTTAGAATACATGCCTGTCACGCATGGGGTCGCGGGTTCGAGTCCCGTCCAGACCGCAACATTGTAAAAAGCGATTCAGAAATGAATCGCTTTTTTTTATGGCTAAATGTGAGATATGGGAGCGCTTAAATGCAATTTTACCCCAAATAGTTGCCAGATTACCTTTGGCGATAATATTACGTTTTAACTTGGTTAAAATAGCATTGAAATCGGAAAATAGAGCGGTAGTTGGATTGGAATTATCAGGCTAATTTAGCAGTGAAAATAATTACTAATTCAAAATAAGAATATCATGAAAACGATTTTAAAATTCAGTTCAGTAGTATTGGTGGCGTTATTTAGCTTTAATACCTATGCAATTAATGGTGATTTCTTGCTTAATGTGAGAAATGGGGAAGGCAGAGAAATTAGTTTTTCGATAAATGAGATTCAAAAGGCTAATGTGAAAATCTATGACAAATCGCATAATGTGATCTATGATGAAACGATAACGGGTAAAGG
>NZ_DATIDY010000121.1:0-8406 GCF_035456085.1 Flavobacterium sp. | reverse complement strand
AAAGCAGATTGCCCTGCTTCTAAACCAATAAATCCTGGAATAACAGATCCGTCAACTTGTCCGCAGATTCCGCGAACCGTTTTTGTTCCAACCTCATCATAAGAACCCACAAGGATATCGCAAGTGGAAGTTCCCATAACACGAACTAAAGTATTCTCTTCGATTTTAGCTCCAACCGCTCCAGAATGTGCATCAAAAGTTCCAACAGCCACAACAGTTTCTGTCGAAAGTCCTAAACGTTCCGCCCATTCTTTGCTTAAATTTCCAGCAACTAAATCTGATGTATACGTTTCATCATATAAATTACCGCGAAGCTGCGCTAAATATGGATGTAATTTTTCTAAGAATTCAACTGGCGGTAATCCGTTCCAGTCTGTGTGCCACATGGCTTTGTGACCCGCTGCGCAACGGCTTCTTTTGAAGGTTTTTAAATCTTTATCTTCAATTAATAAATACGTCATTAAATCGCAATGCTCCATCCAGGTGTGTGCTGCATTTCTAACCGCTTCGTCTTGTCTTGCAATGTGAAGAATTTTTGCCCAAAACCATTCGGAAGAATAAATTCCTCCTTCGTATTTGGTGAAATTTTCGCCACCCCAGTTGGCTGCCAATTCGTTGATTTCGTTAGCTTCATTTATAGCGGTGTGGTCTTTCCACAAAACCATCATAGCATTTGGATTATGTTCAAAACCTTTGGTCAGAGCCAGTGGAGTTCCATCTTCGGCAACCGGCACAGGAGAAGATCCTGTAGTGTCAATGCAAATACTTCTGATGAGTGAAGGATCTACTTTACTGTTTTCTACAACATATTTTATGGTTGTTTCCAATCCTTCGATATGATCCAAGGGATGTTGGCGAAACTGATTTATTGATGCATTACAATATTCTTTGTTTTTCCAACGCTTGTAATCACAAACGTTTGATGCTAATTCCTGTCCATTTTCACTGTCGATTAACACGGCACGAACTGAATCAGAACCATAATCTAATCCTATTACATAATTTTTCATCACAAATTTTTTAATGTGGTACAAATATATATATTATTATTTAATAAGTGTGTAAAAAACACTTATTTTTTATTAGTGCTTTTTTTAGTGTAAATAACAATCTAACAGTAGTTTAAAATTATAAATCACATTACTTTATTAAAAATCTTATTTTATTTTTAATTTCAAAACGGTAACTGAATAAGCAGGGAGGTTTAGTGCTGCTTTTTCACCTTTCACATTGTATTCACTTTCTTTTGGGCTGATTTTTTTTGGTGCTGCAAATGAATTTTCATCTTCCAGATTCGGACTTGTAAGCGTAATAATTGTTCCTTTTGATTGGAATTTGCTTCCTTTTAAATCCACATTAATATTTTGAGCTTTCGCAGAAGTGTTAACTATTTTTACAATTATTTCTTTAGAATTAGCATCTTTTACTGCCGAAGCAAATAAATCATTTTGCCCAGTAACTGGTTTTCCGTCTTTGGTTATAGCCAGTAAATCGGTTCCTTTATTATTAGAAAATAATTTTTGAACATAATAATTAGCTGATCCGTATGACTCCAAGTTGTTGAACCAAATCATATCCGGTGTCCATTGCCAAGCTTCGGCATGAGCCAATAACGGAGCGTAAGAAGTTAGGTAAACAACTTCAGCATTTCTTTCTAAACCAGTCATAAATGCAGCTTCTGAGAATGCGCATTCCCAGTTGTTTTTGTTATCTGGACTAACAATCGCAACACTTTGCGCTGCATATTCGCCAGCGAAAACTTTTGGTCCTTTTCTGTCGTAACTGTCATAACGAGTAGCATTTTCTCTAAACCATTTTGGATCTTTATAATAATGTTCGTCAACAATTTCGGCATTTAGTTTTTTTAATTCTTGCATTCCATACTCAAAATAATCTCCGTCTGGGAATGGTCCAGCTCCCGAAACAATAATCATATTTGGGTATTTGTCTTTAATTGCTTTTTCAAAAACTTTGAATCTTTCGATGTATTGAGGCCCCCATTGTTCATTTCCAACTCCAATGTGTTTTAGGTTAAATGGTTTTGGATGTCCCATATCAGCACGAACTTTACCCCAAGGTGTGTCTAAACCGCCATTTGCAAATTCAATTAAATCCAAGGCATCTTTTACATAAGGATCCAATTCTGCCAATGGAACTAATTCACCTGTATTGAATTGACAAGCCATTCCACAGCTCAAAATTGGTAGTGGAGCAGCTCCAATATCTTCAGCAAGTTGAAAATATTCGAAGAATCCCAATCCGAAAGATTGAAAATAATCCGGAGTAGGTTTGTGTTTGAATTCCATGTTCCAACGGTTTATCATTGTTTCTCTGTTTTCTACGTCTCCTACTGTTTTTTTCCATTGGTAGCGTTCTGCCAATGTTCTTCCTTCCACGATACAACCTCCTGGAAATCTCAAGAATCCTGGTTTCATATCATATAATAATTGAACGATATCTTTACGCAACCCATTTTTTCTGTTGTTCCAAGTTTCTTCTGGGAATAATGAAATCATGTCCAAATCGATACTTCCAGTTCCTTCAAAAGTAATTTTCAATTGTGCTTTGGCTTCAGTTTGGGTGGCTGTGAATTGTGCAGTATAATTTTTCCAGTTTTTATCTGTTGGTGTAATGCTGGTTTCACCTAACACTTTTTTGTCTTTATCAATAAATTGAATGATGATTTTTTGAATCGTTCCATTGGTGTTAGCTGCTTTTAACGAAAGATTATATTTTGCATCTTTCTTGATACCCATTCCGCGGAAACCTTCATTGATAAGTTCAAATCCTTTGGCGTCATTGATTAAAACACGGCAAAAGTTAGGATTGGTTTTGTTTTCGGAATTATGAATGGTGGTCGCAATACCAGATTCTTTGTTGAATGAATGTGTGTCGCTGTTAGGTTGTTTCCAGCCCATAAGTGGTGTTTGGAATTCGAAAGAGCGATTTTTGACCATTTCGGCATACAAACCACCATCGGCAGCAAAGTTGATGTCTTCAAAAAAAACACCATACATTGTTGGCTGAATTTTGGTAATTGTTTTTGCGGTATTAACTTCAAGAGTTGTTTGTGCCTGGGAATATATTCCATTGAGTAAAAGTCCGCAAAGTGTTATTCTTGTGATTAAATTCGGTTTCATATTTTATAATTAGTTTAATGTTTAAAGTTTAATGTTCGTTAAAGTGAACTTTAGACTTTTTAAAATATTCTTTTTTTATAATTGCTAAAAAACTTAGCGACTCAGCATCTTAGTAACTATTTAAAATCTATCCAGACTTTCATTTTTCCAATGCCTCTGTTTGACCAGGAATAGTATGGAATAGCTTTAAATTTGTTGGTTTGTATGGTGTTGACGCCTTGCAAAAGATTGGCTTCTTTGGTTACTTTGAATTTATCATTAGCATCAATTGTGATTTTATTGAAGTCTGTTGGATTGTCAATTTCTTCTATGGCATAAACGATTGGACCATATTCTAAAGCTATTTTTCCGATGTTGCCTTCCACTTTGCTGTTGGTTACCACTTCTTTTACTTCCATTGGAAAATCTAGGGTAATGCTATCTCCTTTTTTCCAAGTTCGGGTGACTGTGATGTATCCGTCATCGGCTTTATATAAAAATGGAACACCATTTATATTTACAGAGGTTATTTGCGCCGAAGAAGATTTGTAGCTGTATAAATCTCCAGGTAAAACTTCATTTCTAGCCCAGCCTGGAATTCTTAATTTGATTGTGAATTCACCTTCTTTTTTTGGTGTAACTTTTATAGCTACTTTTCCATCCCAAGGGTAATTGGTTTGTTGCGCAATTTCAAGCTGTGTTTTGTCTAAGGTTACTTTAGCAGTATTCGAAGCGTATAAGTTTACGTAAAGTATATTTTTGTTGGTTGAATAAATTAATCCAGGAATAGAAGGAATAAAACGGATGAGGTTTGTTGGGCAACAAGAACAATCAAACCATGATTGGCGTGTACAAGCCCCTCGGTTAAATTGATAAACACCATCCGATTCTAATGCATTTGGGTAAAAGAATTTTTGCCCATCTAATGATAATCCAGAAATTAAACCGTTGTACATCGAGCGTTCGATAACATCAAAGTATTTTACATCACCTGATAAATTAAACAAGCGATGATTCCAGTACACGTCTCCAATAGCGGCACAAGTTTCGTTGTAAGCGGTAAGATTTGGTAATTCATAATTGGCTCCAAAAGCTTCACCATCGTGTTTGGCACCAATACCTCCTGTGATGTACATTTTTTTGTTGACCATGTTAGTCCACAAATTGTTTACTGCATTTAGGTAATTTTTATCATTATAAATTGCCGCAATATCAGTCATTCCAGCATACATATAAACGGCTCTCACTGCATGACCAACCACTTCTTTTTGTTCGATAACAGGAATATCATCTTGGGCATAAGCTCCGTATAATTTATGATGTTTTGCATTTCCGCGGTTGTCTAGAAAGTATTTTGCAAGTGTCAGATATTGTTTGTCGCCTGTGATTTGGTATAATTTTACCAATCCTGTTTCTACAATTTGATGACCTGGAACGCCGTGAACTTGGTTTGGCTTATCACCAAAAGTAAACACTAGTAAATTCGCATTTTTGATTGCAATATCTAAGAAGTTTTTCTTTCCAGTTGCCTGATAATGTACAACCGCAGCTTCAATTAAATGTCCGGAGTTGTACAATTCGTGGCTAATTTGTAAAGATTCCCAACGCTTTCCTTCGATTACAGGAACCCAGGTACATGGTGGTTTTGCTGGATTGATGGTTCTCCAAGTGGTTAAATAGCCGTCTTTTTCCTGACCTATTTTTATAATGCTAATAAGGGAATCCAGTAACTTCTCCAGTTTTGGATTTGGCTCACTAATCAATGTATTCGAAGCGCCCTCAATTATTTTATAAACATCAGTATCGTCAAAAGGCATTTGCCCTTTTACTTCACCTTTCATCTTTCCGCCAGCGATCAAGAAGTTGTCCAAACGACCTTCTTCCTCACATTTATGAATGGCATATTCGATGGTTTTTTCCTGAACTTTTTTGATGATTGGCAACCAAAAAGCATCCGTAATTTTTACATCCTGAATGTTGACAGGCGAAATGTTATACCCTAAATTTTTAGTTGTACCTTTTTGTGCATTTGCAGCAGATGAAATGCAAATCGGAATAATTAGATAAAGGATTAAATTTCTTAAATTAAAAGTTTTCATATTTTAATTTTAACATTTCAGGATAGTTATTAATATATTTTGGCTACTAGCTTAAAGGTATTGATTTTTAATGTGCAATATAAAAAAAATATAAGTGTAAAAAATACATTTTTAAAAAATAATTGTATTTTTTTATAAATGAGGCCACAAATCGTTATCCCATTGTAACTGTTTTATTTGCAGTATAGGACGTCCATTTTGTTTGGCATTATAAGCATGATAAACGAGATAATCTTTGCCTTCAAAAGTGTAGGTGCTGTTGTGGCCTACGCCAAAAAAGTTTTCGTCACCTTTTGCCAGTAAAGTTCCACCTCCTTCGTTGAGAGATTTTCCATCTTTGTCTAAGTAAGGACCCGTAATATTTTTGGATCTTCCGATCATCATTTTATACGTACTGTCTTTTCCTCTGCAACATAAATCCCAAGAAATGAACAAATAGTAATATTCATTTTTCTTGAAAATAAAAGGAGCTTCCAAAGCTGCATCACCTGGATCAGTATCAGCTAATTCGAAAGTTCTTTTGCGTTTAGCAATCGTATGCCATTCTTGAGGTTGTGCAATTGATTTTAGGTCTGGATTTAATTTTACCAATTTTAATCCTTCCCAAAATGATCCGAAAGCTAGCCAAGGTGTATTATTTTCATCAAAAATTAAGTTAGGATCAATGGCATTCCAAAGATCACGGTTAGGAATTGATTGGATGACAATTCCCTGATCGACCCATTTGTAAGCAGGATCTTTTGGATCTAAAGTGGTATTAGTTGTAACTCCAATCGCTGATGTATTTTTGGCGAAAGCCGAAACTGAGTAATACAAATAGTATTTATTGTTGTGAAAAGAAATGTCTGGAGCCCAAATATGATTTTTAAAATCTGGAACAACTGCATCTACCCAAACCGGTTTTTCCTTGAAAATTTGAGGTTCTTTATTCCAGTTTTTTAAATCTTTGGAACTAAAAACACTGATGCCTTCGCCTGTGCAATATAAGTAGTAAGTGTCTTTTTGCTTAATCATAACAGGGTCATGAACGGTAATGTCCTGGGCAAATGAAACTGCGGCAGCCATCATCATTAGAACAAAAAATGCATTTTTAATATTTTTTTGAAACATATAAATCATATGAGGAAAGTTAAGGTTATATGGAATTTATTATCATTTTACTTTCAACGGATTGAAATCCGTTGTTACAATATTTTTTGTTCCTATGGAACTGCATTACACGACGTAGATCCGTTAGGCTCAATCCCTATCTATAGTTCAACGGATTAAAATCCGTTGTTACAATATTCTTCGTTCCTACGGAACTGCATTACATCACATAGAGCCGTTAGGCTCAACTCATATTATAGGGCTGGACTTTAGTCCAGTTTTCGAATGTAAACACGATATAAAAGAACCGTAGGCTCGACCCATTTTATTTTTTGATAGTTGGGTAAAAAAAAAGAACGAAATCTTTACATTATTTCCCTTTAAATTTTAATCCTACCTATGATGTTTTGAGAATTACTACAGGCTCAAAACTGCAATTCTGCATTATGAAAACTACCTATTCTGTAATTCCTTCACTAGTCATAATCACTCTTTTGATAGATCCGTCATTGTTGTAATAAAGTCGATCTATACAAACCGATCTTCTAAAACTTCCACCTTCTGTTGGGATGGAACCATTGTGATAAATAAAATACGACTTGCCTTTGAAGTCAATAATCGCTTGATGATTGGTATTCGAATTACCAGCGATTTCGTTCAGAATTCCTTTGTATTCCCATGGACCATTGATGGATTTGCTCATCGCGTAGGCAATTTTTTCAGGAAACTGATAAGCGTATGATAAGTAGTAGTAGCCTTTGTGTTTGTGAATCCAAGGTGCTTCGGTAAAATTTGGTAAATCTATCGTTTGGATTGGACCATCTATTTCGAGCATGTTTGGTTTAAGTTTTACATAATTGCAAACAGTATTTCCCCAAAAAAGATAAGCTTGGCCATCATCATCAATAATTACAGATGGGTCAATGTCGTCCCAACTAATTTTAGTTTTAGTCGTCATGTCATTGGTGATTAATGCTTTTCCAAGTGCATCTTTAAATGGCCCAGTAGGACTATCAGATACTGCAATACCTATTGCCTTGCCAGGAACAGTACCATGTTCTACAGCTACGTACCAATAAAATTTTCCATTTTTTTCAATCACTTGCGAAGCCCAAGCATCGCCTTTTGCCCAGGAAAAATCAGTTACTTTCAGCGGAACTGGATGCTCTTGCCAATGAATCATATCTGAAGAAGAATAAACCAACCAATCATTCATTCTATAAAAGTTAAAGTCTTTTTCTGGAACATCGTGACCTGTGTACAGATATACTTTGTCTTTGTAAACTAAAGCCGCTGGATCTGCCGTGTATTTATCTTTTATAATTGGATTGTTATAAACCTCAGTTGGACTTGCTTTTTTTGCTTTGGCGGAAGCCGAACCATTATTTTGAGCCAAAGTTTTAGAAGATGTTATCAGAATTAGTAAAAAGAATGGAATGCAGATTGTTTTCATTTGAATTGATTTTATGAAGCAGAATTTGAAAAACAAAACCCTTTTCTAAAGATTAAAAAAGGGTTTTGATATTGGATTACTAATTTATTTTTTTGCCCCAAACAGGAACCCCCGCTGTTGTAAGTCCGGAATAAGTAATTGTCACTTTGCGAGGAGTACTTTCCCAGTCCCATGCATCATTTACTTTGCATTTTATGCCGTTTACAGTCAATGTTTTGTTGGTGCTGTCATAAGACCAAGTTCCAGAAACGGCTCCAGTAACTTTTTTATCTGCTGTTAAATAAATAGTAGCCGACTTCTGGATGGTAGCATATTGGTAATTCATAGTAATTTGTTCCCATGTTCCAATGAATGAAGCTTCGGTAATGGTAGTAGCAGGCACACCAGCGTAACGTTCGGGAGCAACTACTGGCCATCCGTCTTCGGTCCATTGTATTTCGCGTACATGCCCCATCATTATGGCATTTGAAACGTTAATTCCCTGCACGTCTTTTGGTAAACGAGCTTGTGAAGCGTAAAACCACTGTTTTGTTTCTGGATTTTGGAAAATGGCACAATGCGAAATTCCAACCCAGCCTGTATGATAGTTGAAGCTATAGGGATGTGTTAGCATTGGCCAACAATCTGCCCCATTGGTTACATTGGC
>NZ_DATIDY010000120.1:0-9508 GCF_035456085.1 Flavobacterium sp. | reverse complement strand
AAATAAACAAAGCTTCAGATTTTGTTATAAACCTTTCGTTGGAACTATTTACAACTGACTTTCTTATCGAGAAAGCAAGATTGTTCACTAATAAATTGCAAAGGGATTTCAAATTAATTTCTAATAGATCAATGCATGGTTTTTTAGTTTTTATACGAATAGAAAGAGAAGGAATTTAATACTAGTTAGCTGTGACAGCACCTAATATATTCGAAAACAGCTCCTAGTAGCTGTTTTTCTTTTTTAAAGGAATTGAGAATTATGGCCTGCTGAAAAACTATTAAATAGCGAATATAGGTACTGTTTTGTCATTCCGTAGGAATCTCCACGAGTAGCTCCGCAATCAAAAAGCGCCAATCTTTGTAGAGTTTCATGCGGAGATTCCTACGGAATGACAAGATTGTGATAAATGATTGGATATTCTATAAAATTAAGTGCAAGGTTTATTGTGTTGTTTTCTAGGTAAATAAAATGTTTTTTCAACACAATGAAATTTACGTCTTTAAGTGTTAAAAACAAATTCCATCGAGATATTAAAAAGATCACTAATTTTTAAAAAAATAAGATCATGAAAGAGTTAAAAAATATTCCAAAACAAAAGCAAACACTTCCTGGAGATGAATATAAAATGATTCCAGAACCAGAGATTATTCGCGAAAATTATAAGGGTAGCGAAAAACTAAAAGGAAAAGTCGCATTGATAACCGGTGGCGACAGCGGAATTGGACGTAGTGTTGCAGTTCATTTTGCCAGAGAAGGGGCAAATGTGGCTATTATCTATTTAAAAGAAGATAAAGATGCCAAAAAAACGAAGCAATTAATCGAAGAAGAAGGGCAGGAGTGCCTGATTATCAGCGGAGATTTGAAAGATAGCAAGTTCTGCGAAAATGCTGTAAAACTTTGTAAAAAAACATTCGGAGCACTGAATATCATTGTAAATAATGCTGCAGTTCAATTTCCTAAAAATGAACTAGAAGAAATATCCGAAAAGCAATTGCAAACCACTTTCGAAACCAACATTTATCCCTATTTCTATATTACAAAATTTGCGTTACAATATCTGCAAGAAGGCGATTGCATTATCAATACGAGTTCGGTAACGGCTTATAGAGGTAGCGAACATTTAGTAGATTACTCAAGTACCAAAG
This sequence comes from Flavobacterium sp., assembly GCF_035456085.1. GTDB lineage: Bacteria > Bacteroidota > Bacteroidia > Flavobacteriales > Flavobacteriaceae > Flavobacterium. The sequence continues at coordinate 8,360 of NZ_DATIDY010000120.1, read as the reverse complement.
GTGCTATTGTTAGTTTTACAAGGGCACTGTCAGGTATGCTTGTGGGCAGAAAAATCCGTGTCAATGGAGTTGCTCCAGGACCAATCTGGACACCGCTAATTCCAGCAAGTTTTGATAAAGAACATGTCGCCACTTTTGGCCAAGATACTCCTATGGGAAGAGCTGGACAGCCATCAGAAGTTGCGCCTGCTTATGTATATTTAGCTTCCGAAGATAGTAGTTATGTAACAGGCCAATTTATTCATATAAATGGTGGAGAAATGGTTGGAGGATAAAAAGCAGTTATAAATAAACAGTTAACCACATAAATTCATAGATTTCTGAATCTCTGAATTTATGTGGTTGATTTTTTTTAAACAAAAAGCAAATTATTCGCCAGTTTCACTATTAGGTGCATCAACTGGTTTGGATTGCGAAGATCCTATTTGTCTCAAATAAATGGAAAGTACTACAATTGCATATACTGATAAAAATTCGCTTTGCCAGTTTTGGAACGATTCAAACCAAAATCGGGAATCGGCTATATAGTTGGCAGCTGTTTCCAAGGATTCGTTTTTCAATATATGCGATTTGTTTTCGTCCTTTAAACTTCCATAAAAATGGAGTACAAAACTTAAAAGAAACAGTAAAAACAGCGCTATTGAAAGTGAGTGTTTATAGATTGCCAGTACAAAACCGCCTTTTCTGACTGGCCAAGGAGCATCTTTTCTATCAGGCGATGGTTCTTGATCAACATCTTCTTCTTTGCTGAAATCTTTAGATTCTGATGAGCCTCTTTGTTGTAAAAAAATTGTAAAAACGACAAAAAGCAACATTTGAAGAAATTCGCTTTCCCAATTCTCAAAAGTAGATTCTATAAAATGTCCCGACTGCAAATAGCTGACAATATCAACCGCTGGTGCATCATTTTCGATTAGGAATTTATTATATTCCTTTAGTCCAAAAATAATTTGCAATGCAATCGAAATTATAAATAGTAAAAGGAAAGCAAGTGACAAACTATTGTCTTTTATCAATTTTTTCATTGCGTCTGATTTAATTTTTTGATTTCCAAAGCATTCAGAATTCCCGCTGTGCTTGCTGTATTATTAAAGTAAATAAAAGCTGGTTTTGTTTTATTTCGTTCAATAATTTGGTTTATTGCTTGTAATTCTTCAGTTGAATATTCAGAATAAAACATTTTTTCTCTCCCATGGAGCCTGATATAAATATTGGGAAAAGTGGTAAAAATAGTTTCTGGCAATTGCGGATGGCTGACACTGCAAAAAGTGATATTATTTTTATCCAATGCTGTCCATACTTCAGGAATCCACCAGCTCGGATGGCGAAATTCGATTACATTATCATAATTCATATCTAATTGATTGATAATAAAATCCAATTTATCGTGCGAATAATGATAGCTCGGAGGCAATTGAAACAATATCGGGCCTAGTTTGTGTTTTAGACCGTTGTCGCAAACCGTGTAGAAGTCATTGAGCAAGTTTTCGCAGCCAACAAATTTTTTATAATGGGTGATGTCCTGAGGTGCTTTTACCGAAAACAAAAAATCATTTGGCGCTTTGGCATACCAATTTTCCATAATTTTTGGTGTCGGAAATTTGTAAAATGTTCCGTTGATTTCGTAGGTGTTAAAATGCGTACAGTAATATTGAAACCATTTGGAAGATGGCAAATCTTGAGGATAAAATACTTTTTTCCAATATGAATTAGAAAAACTCGAACATCCTATGTAAAGCTTTTTATTCATAAATATAATTTTTGGCAATTTGGACAATAAAAACTTCTGCGGTTTTTTACTCCTGTTTTCTTATGGTGAATAGGCAAGTCGCATCTTAAACAAACTTTTTTGGTATATGCCAGCCAGTGTTTTTTGAGTTCGTAATTCTTTTTCCATTCCAAAAACTGAAAACTGTAAATGGAACATTCGTCAATGATTGTTTCCAATTTTTCTTCTGGGATTTTACCAACCAATGATTCAGGATGAACGTATGTTCGATACAGCACTTCGTTTTTGATAATGTTTCCAACTCCAGAGAAAATATCCTGATCCAAAACAGCATCACAAATCATATGTTTTGGGATTTTCTGAAGCTTTTTTTTTGCCATTTTCGGATCCCATTCGTCATTCAAAACATCGGCAGACCAGTCATAATGTAAATTGACATTGCCTTCCAAGAATTTTATAGAACACGTATATAGATTAAATTCTCCATTGGCAAATACCATGCTTAATCTTGGAGTAGTATCTTTTCGTTCGTTAATTCGATATGAGCCAAACATTAATAAATGGACTTTTAACGTAAAATCGTCAAAGCAAATGAGAAAATGTTTGCCCCAGCTTTTAAATGCATTCACCGTTTGGTTTTGGATTCGATCTATATCAATTTTGCTGTTTCCAGAAACTGAAAGCACTTTTTGTCCTGTAAATTGTTGGACAGCTTCTTTTAAAATCACTATAGAAGGACCTTCTGGCATATCATTTAATTTTAATTAAAATTACCTCTTATGCCGTGTTTGGTTTTATATGATTTATAGTGAAGATTATATTATTTGCACTTATAAATTGATGCAATTGGTTTGAAATCAATGTTTTTTCAGTAGTTCTAATCAAATATTCGAATAATATAAGATTTCTTAAAAAAGATGTAAGATAGGAAAGGTTAAAAGAAAATAGATTTGTATAAACTTTAAAACATTAATTTAAAAATTAAAAACATGAAAAAGATATTCAATTTTAGTAAGGTTATTTTAGGTGCAGGATTATTGGTATTTACAATGAATTCTTGTAAAAACGAACCAAAACATGAAGACCCGAAAGAGGTGGCTGAAGATGTAAACGATCAAAAAATTGATAATGACGCTGTCGAAGACGATGCAGATTACTTAGTTGATGCGGCCGAAATTAATATTTTGGAAATCGAAATTGGAAAATTGGCTTTACAAAAAGGGGTAAGTGCTGATGTGAAAAAATATGCACAAACTCTTGTAACTGATCATTCTAAAGCATTAGATGAATTAAAAGATTTAGCAACCAAAAAAGGAATTACCCTTCCAGCTGCAATTAGCGACGATGATCGTGATAAATTTGATGATTTAAATAAAAAATCAGGAGCTGATTTTGACGAAAAATTTATTGATATGATGGCTGATGGACATAAGCAAGCAGTTGATAAATATACTGAAATTTCACAAAAAGCAACTGATGCCGATATCAAACTTTGGACTTCACGTCAGGTAACTACTTTGACTACTCATCATGATGTTGCCAAAGAGTTAAAAGAAAAAACTGAAGGAAATAAATAATTAACCTTTGTTTAAAATACAAAAAAATGCACCAGTGATAAATTGGTGCATTTTTTGTTTCATAATGTTGGTATTAAAAAAATGGAATATAAATATCAAATGTTGCTCCCATGTTTTGTTGACTGGTTGCTGAAATAATTCCCGAATGATTTTCGACAATTTTTTTCACAATGGCTAGTCCTATTCCGGTTCCGTCATATTCGGTTTTTCCGTGTAGGCGTTGGAAAACTTCAAAAATCTTTTTATCAAATTCTTGTTCAAAACCTATACCATTATCTGAAACCTGAAGATGACAATAATTGGTTTCGCCTGTTAGTTTATTGTTGTTTAATGTTGATCCTTTTGCAATTTTGCATTGAATCTTTATCAGTGGATTGATGTCTGGTTTCGAGAATTTAATGGAGTTGCTTAAAAGATTATACAACAGTTGTCTGAATTGAAACGGAATGATTTTCAAATTAATATCACGGCATACTTCATCAGTTTCGATTACAGCATTTTTTTGTTCCAATTCTTCAGCTAAATCTTCTTTAACCTCTTCAATTAAGTCATAAAGATTTGTTTTTTCATATTTTAACTCCTGAATGTTAGTTTTGGAATAAGTCAGCAAATCATTAATCAAGGCTTGCATGCGTTGAGCAGCATTTTGCATTCGTCTGAATTTATCTTTCCCGGTCTCAGATAAGTTATCGGACTCTTTAGCTATAATTTGTGAAGCAAATGTTTGAATTTTTCTCAAAGGTTCTTGTAAATCATGGCTAGAAATATAGGCAAACGATTGAAGTTCTTTATTCATTTTCTCCAATTCTGCATTTTTTTGCTGAAGCTCCAATCCGTTGAGTTTTAATTTGTCATCGGCTTCTTTTTTATCAGTAAGATCATGTGTAACTTTTGAAAATCCGATGAGTTCCTTTTTTTTGTTGTATACAGCAGTAATTACAATATTTGCCCAGAAAAGTGTTTTGTTTTTTCTCATTCTCCAGCCTTCTTGTACAGCTTTGCCTTTTTCGATAGCAGTCTTCAACAAATTTCCAGGTAAGTTATTTTTCCTGTCCGATTCTGTAAAAAATATGTCGAAATTTTTTCCAATAACTTCTTCAGCTTTATATCCATTTATTTTTTCGGCACCTAAATTCCAATTTTCTATAATGCCTTGATGATTTAGATATAAAATGGAATAATCCTGTATTTCTTCGACCATTAAATGATATCGTTCTTCACTTTTTTCAAGAGATTCATTTATTAAGCTTAGTTCTTTTGTACGTTCTTTTACCTGTTTTTCTAATTCGTTTGCAAATATTTTTTGTTCTTGTATATCGGTGCTGGTACCAACCCACATTTGTATTTTTCCGTTTTCATCTATTTGAGGAATGGCGCGGCTTAATTGCCAGCGATATTGTCCATCATGTCTGCGGAATCGATGTTCGAATAAAAAATCGTGCCCAGAAGCCAAGGACTCTTTCCAGGTTTTTATATTAGCTTCCAAATCGTCCGGATGAACAATTTGCAACAATCCGCCTTTTTCTATTTCTTCAAAAGTTAGACCTGTATATTCATAAACCGACTGATTGTAATAAGTCAATTTACCTGAGGGATCAGATATCCATATATGTTGAGGCATTGAATCAGCAAGAAGTCTGAACTTTTGTTCACTTTCTTCCAGTTCCTGCTGATGATTTTTTTCATTAGTAATATCACGGGTTGTACCTAAAATTTTATCTGGTATATTTTCATTATCATAAAAAACTTTTCCTTTTAACTCCATCCAGTGAATGGATCCGTCTAACCATATAACTCTGGATTCATAATGTATGCTCCCAGAAGTCAACGAATTTGTGAATGCAGTATTGCGAATATGCATATCATCAGGATGAATATGCTTTAATAATTCTTGCTGGGTTAATTTTTGAAAATTAGGATATCCACCAATAATTTCGAGCAATCTATAAGAATAAGTGTATTCATTGTTTTTTAAATTAACTTCATACGTTCCTAGTTCACTAGCTTCAACTATGATATTAAGTCTTTCTTCATTTTGCTCTGTTTTTTTTCTGGATCCTACTTTTTCGGTAACCTCAGTAACGGTGACAATAATGCCCGAAATTTCTCCATCTATTTCTTTTAGTGGATAATATAAAAAATCAAAAAAACAGATTTCTGTTTTCCCGTATCTATTTATCGGAATCGGAACTTCGTTGCCATGATATGGATTTCCTGTATTATAAACATCATTTAAAAGCCTACTTACAGAATCTTTTGCTTCTGGTAATGAATCAAATAATGGTTTGCCTACAAAAGAACTTTCAACTTTGTCAATTAATTTTAAATATGCTTCATTAGCCATTTCAGCTATATATTCAGGACCGCGTAAAATGGTAATTCCAACAGGAGCTTGCTTAACAGTATTTCGAAAACGTTTATCACTTTCTTCTATTTTTTTCTTGGCTACATTTAAGTCTGTCAAGTCAACACCAGTATTCATAACCCCATATATCTTGCCTTTTACATCATATAGAGGTGTCAAACTGTAATTAAAATAATACTTGCCCAATTTTCCGTCAACGATCAAATCCAGAGGGGTGTTTTTGGTATGAAAAGCTTGCCCTGTTCTATAGACTGCTTTAATTTGTTCAAATACAAGTTGATTATCCAGTTCAGGTAAAACATCCATAAATGATTTACCAATAACATTATTTCCTTTTCCCCAAATAGCAATAATAGATTCGTTGGCCATTTCAATACGCATTTCTTCGCCAACATATACAGCGATAGGGAAAGGTGCATTTTCTACAATTGCTCTTACTTTATGTTCGCTTTCAGCAATTTTTGTGCGGGAAACTACGTGTGGCGTTACTTCAACAGCTATGGCTACCACACCAGAAATAGTTCCGTCTGATTCTTTGAGCGCATCATAAACATAATTGATATAAATCGTTTCTGGTTTTCCATTGCGAATGATTTGAGTAGATCGTTCATTTGCTGTATATCTTTTCCCGGTAGTAAAAACGTTATGGATTATTTGTTGTAAACCTTGTTCTTTTGTTTCAGGCAACGCTTCAACAATAGGTTTATTGAGTATTTCATCCATTTTTTTTCCCCATAAGCTAAGCATTTGCTCGTTGGCAATTTCAATGATATGATTTTCTCCTCTATAAACGCACATTGCTGTTGGAGCCTGAATAATGTTGTTAAGATAGCGGTTATTGCTTTCTTCTAATTTTTTCAGCGTTTTTACATTTTCTGTGGTTTCATTGCAAACAACTAATACACCGGCAATTTTTTCAGATTCATCATAGATTGGACTGTAACCAAAGGTCCAGTAAACATCTTCAATCTTACCATTGCGGTATATTGGAATAAGTTGGTCCTCACTCCATGTTGCTCCATTTCCAGTCAATACCTGCTCAATTAACGGATAAATAATTGGCCAGATTTCAGACCAGGCTTCTTCTGCTTTTTGTCCTAAGATATGCGGATGTTTTCCGTTGTTTCCAAGGCTTGGCCGATAGGCATCATTATAAAAGCAGTTAAGCTCTGATCCCCACCATATAAACATAGGAAATTTAGAATTTAAAATAATGCTCAATGCTGTCCTTAGACTTTGTGGCCAAGTATCTGGAGTTCCCAATGATGTTTTACCCCAATCTTTCGCCCGCATCAATTCGCCCATTTCACCACCTCCTGAGAGGAAATAATAATGTTTATTATCGGGGGTATTGCTCATTCAATATGAAATTAGGGTTGAAGAATAAAATAATCTCTTATGGGCTGCTTAAAATTATTTTTTGTAGTCGTAATGAGTGCATTTTCGATTACCCTTTTTAATTTAGGAAACTCACCAGGCTTCTGAATGTAGTGTATAGCTCCGTTTTTATACGTCAAATCCACAATCTCATTATTAAGAGAAGTGGAAAAAATAATGACGGGAAGGTTTTTTAATTTATCAATTTGTCTAATCTCTGTTAAACATTCAAATCCACTTTTTTTAGGCATATTTAGATCTAAAAAAAGAAGGTCTGGTAAATTGTCAATTGAAGTTTCTAATAAAAAATTCATTAGTTGTTGACCGTCATTAACAATAACAAGATTGACGGGAAGTTGTAGTTCATCTAAAGCATCTTTGAAGAAATCGCAGTCGTCTTCATCGTCATCTGCTAGTAAAATGTTGTATTTAATTCTATTCATTAAGTAAAAAAGTTTTTGAACTAATAATAATATATAATGCTGTTTCTTAAGTTTTTGGGGATAACTTTTAGAACTTTTCAGTATTATTATTAATCTAAGGGGGAAACTATGTGTAGCTTATCTATTACTTACGAAGATATGAAAAAATGATTTGCATTGGATAAATTACATGATTTTTTTATGTTAAAAACGCTAATAACTTCTTTATTGTATCATAATGTTAAAAAAAGAGGACTTTAGTAGTATAAAGCTGTGGTTTCTACAATGTTCCCGCAAATACAATTCCAATTCCAGCGATTGTATGGATTTGATTATAATCAATCATAGCGTCTCCATATCCGTGAAAAAACTGTGCGTATCCTTTTAGATTTCCATATATCGGGAAAGCCCAATCAAACTCAATACTACCATGATTGTCATCTCCAAATCGTAAAGAATGTTGTGCTTTTAATGTCAATAAATGTTTCTTGAGCCTATAATTACAAGTAAAATCAGCTCTTCCCATATAATCTTCAATATCGGGATTTTCGACAGTTTCAAATGCAAACCAAGTTCTAAAAAGAAGGCTCCACTGCTTATCTTCAAAGCCTGCACCCAAGATAATCCGATTCCAACTTCTGGTGAATTTATGTCCTTCTCTTCCATTTGATTGATGGTTAAATGCAAAACCAAGCATTTTTAATTTTAAAAAATCAAATTTCATCGGATAATTAAAAATAATTTCAGGCTCATAATTGGTTTCCCTAAAAGGCCTTGAAAATTCGGCATTGTAAACTTGCCAATATGATTTTTGTGTATATGCCAACCATAAAGCCCCGTTACCAAAGATTCTTTGAGCCAATTTGGTCTTGAAACTGAATTGCATTGTA
>NZ_DATIDY010000119.1:0-31937 GCF_035456085.1 Flavobacterium sp. | reverse complement strand
CTTCAAAACTAATATCAAAACAGAATTGGAAGTGGAGATTATTTTCCAAAAAAAAACGGTCTATTGGGTTATTAGGATTTGCACTTTTTCTATTTCGCTGAGATTCGCTAAGAAAACACAAAGATTCGCAGAGATTTTTTTCTCAACTAAATTTTTCTTTCTGCGTATCTCTGTGAATTCTCAGTGTGACTCTGCGTAATGATTTTTTTTGCTAATTTGTAGGTAAAATTTATTTAAAACAAACTGGAATGATTTCCCCTTTTGCTAAACAATATTTTTCTACCAATTCGGGAGCTATTTTATTGGTATAATCTTCCTCGACTACTGTAAAACCAATACTTCTTAATTTGTCAAAATAATCTCGGCCATAAATACGAACGTGGTCATATTGGCCAAATATTTTAGCACGTTCTTTTTGATCGGTAATAGAATCATCAGCAAATGTAGTCGCTCTTTTTAAGTCTTGCGGAATTTGCAAAATCGCCATTCCACCAGGTTTTAAAACTCTGTATAATTCCTGCATTGCTTTGGTGTCATCCGGAATGTGTTCCAATACGTGATTGCAGAGGATAACATCATATTGATTGTCCTCAAAAGGCAAATTACAAATATCAGCTTTTACATCTGCCAAAGGCGAAAACAAATCGGTTGTAGTATAATCCAAGTTTTTTTGCTTTCTAAATAATTTATAAAAAGCCTGTTCCGGAGCAAAGTGCAATACTTTTTTTGGAGCAGTGAAAAAATCCGTTTGCTCATTCAAATACAACCATAACAAACGATGTCTCTCTAGCGAAAGCGTACTTGGCGAAAGCACGTTGTTGCGTTGTGTTTCGTACCCGTAAGGCAACATTGATTTGAAACTTTTTCCGTCAATAGGATCAGTGAATTTATTTCCTTTTAATGAAAATGCAATAATAGGACGCGCCACATAACTCAAACGAATTAATAGCGGACGAGGGATTGTATTGAGTATAAGTTTAAAGAGTTTTTTCATAGGGTTATTACGCAGAGATTCACAAAGCGATCACAGAGATTCGCAGAGTTTTTTTAAATGTTTCTATTCGAATTAATAAAACGTTTTATATTGTTTCTTAAAATTTTTGAATTGTAATTGATTAATAGCCCAAATGGATAATTACCCAATTTTAAATAGGTGAGTATCTGTGCAAAATGCACTGATGTATAGCTTTCGACGGTTTTTAATTCAATTACTAATTTGTCTTCAACTAGTAAATCAATTCTGTAGCCTTGGTCAAGTTCAATATCTTTATAAATTATTGGAAGAGTTATTTCTTTTTCGACTTTTAAACCCGCTTTTTTAATTTCATAATAAAGACATTGTTGATAAGCAGATTCTAAAAGTCCTGGCCCTAATTCGCGATGTACTTCAATTGCTAATCCAATGACTTTGTAGGAAAGTGCGTTTAATTCTTCGTTTAATTCTAAATTTTCATTTCCTTCCATCAATTGATTTTTGATTTAAATCTTTGCGATTCTCTGTGCTGTCTCTGTGAATCTCCGTGAAATAACTTGTGCCAATTCGTGTAATTAGTGTTTAAACAACCAAAGGCATTTTTCTAAACTCATCTTCTTCATTACTCACGATTCCCAATGCTTTGTAGATATAGTAGAAAGTCGACAAAATCTCAGGTTTCCCGTCAATGATTGCGACATCATGTTCAAAATGGGCAGAAGGTTTTCCGTCAGCAGTTGTGATTGTCCAACCGTCTTTGTGTTGCTTGATGTTTTTAGTTCCCATATTAATCATCGGCTCGATGGCAACGACCATTCCTTCGATTAAAAGTTTACCGCGACCTTTTTTGCCATAGTTTGGCATTTCAGGGTCTTCGTGCATTTTTTGTCCAACACCATGACCAACTAATTCACGAACCACACCATAACCGTGGGCTTCTGTATATTTTTGAATAGCATTTCCAACATCTTCAACACGATTTCCAACACGCAACTCGCGAATTCCAACATATAAAGATTCTTTGGTAACTTGAAGTAATTTTTTAGTTTCAGGAGCTACTTCGCCAATCTCAAAAGAATAAGCGTGATCTCCATGAAAACCATTTTTGAAAGCACCACAATCTACCGAAATTACATCTCCACTTTCCAATGGTTTGTTGTTCGGGATTCCGTGTACAACTTGAGAATTTGGACTCATACATAATGAATTTGGGAATCCATAAAGTCCCAAAAAGCTTGGTACAGCGCCGTGATCACGAATGAATTCTTCGGCTCTTTTGTCCAGATATAATGTGGTAACTCCTTCTTTTATTTCAGAAGCAATCATTCCTAATGTTTTTGATACGATTAAGGCACTTTCGCGCATTAATTCTATTTCCTCGCGGGTTTTTTGAATAATCATGTTTTCAAATTTTCAGTTTGCAAAAATACACTTTTATAATTATTTCTTAAAGCTTGGCTTTGTTTTAATTTTTAGTTAAAAATGCAATGGAAAAACTGTATTTATTAGTAAACTTTCTTTTTTTCTCTCAAAGTCGCGAAATCGCAACCAAAAGTCCTTAAACTTTGCGATGCTTTTTTTTTTGAGAAATGAATTGAATGGAAATTAGTTTATTAAATAGTTGTCTTTGAATGCATTGTTTAATTTTTAGAATTTGAAGTAATTTTAAATGCTTAAATTAGCTAGAGAATAATTATAAAATCCATGGAATCAACTATAGAACAGGAAAATAATAAAAAAGTAAAGGATTTGGCTAAAATGAAAAGAAATGCACTTATTCTTTTGGGATTTGCTGTTGTACTTTTTGTAATTGGTAATATTTATAAATTACCTTGGTTAAAAGCTTTCAGCGAAGCGGCCATGGTTGGTGGTATTGCCGACTGGTTTGCTGTAGTGGCTTTGTTTAAGCATCCGTTGGGAATTCCTATTCCGCATACGGCTTTGATTCCTAACAATAAAGATGCAATAGGGGAAAATTTAGGAAGTTTTGTGTCAGAGGAATTTTTGGTGCGCGAAAAATTAGAGGTAAAAATCGAGCAGTTTAATGTTGCAATAAAAGCTTCGGATTGGTTGATTAATGCAAAGAATGTCAATCTCGTTGCCGATTTGATAATCGAAAATGTAATCCCTGGAGTTTTAAAAACAATTGATGATAAAGAAGTACAAAACTTTATACAAACACAATTTAAAGGACAACTAAGCAAAGTGAATTTTGCCGAATGGATGGCACTAGGTTTGGAATCTTTGGCGAAAAGCGAAAAACAAGAGGAATTAGTAACCAATGTTTTAAAAACGCTTATTATCGAATTAGAAAATAACAAACATTTGATAGAGGAAAAAGTCAAAAGTTCGACGCCATTTTTGTCTTTTGGCTTGGCAGACAAAAAAATAACCAAAGGGATTTTCAACGGATTGTACGATTTTCTGATACAGGCAAGTATGAAAGACAGCGCTATACGATTGAAAGTGAATGACTATGTACTCAATTTTATTGCCGAGCTTGGTCAATCAGCTGAGATGCAACAAAAAGTCAATGATTTGGTTATTGGATTTACACAAAAAAAAGAAGTTCAGAATTATATCGCCGGAATTTGGGAGGAAGTTAAAACCTCGATTGCTAATGATTTGGCATTTAAAGAAGAATCTTCGATTAAAAAAAGTATTGCCAATATGATTCAGAGTTTTGGTCGGGGAATTCAAGAAGATCATGTATTGATGACAAAAATTAATAACTTTATCAAAAATGATGTGCTGTCAGTACTTATCAATAACAAGAAAATGATTGGCGATTTAATTTCTTCGACAGTAAAAAGTTGGAATACAGATGAAGTTTCCAAAAAATTAGAATTGGAAATTGGAAGTGATCTTCAGTTTATAAGAATCAATGGAACGCTAGTTGGTGGATTGGTTGGTCTTTTGATTTATTTTTTTGAATGTATTTTGCACATGTTTATTTAAAAAGTTTGAGGTTTTGATTTTTATTATGAAATAATTTATGGGGAAATATATCACTGCTGAAGAAGCTGTAAAATTAGTAAAATCGGGAGACAGAGTGTATTTGCAAGCTGCTGCAGCAACGCCGACAGTATTGACAAATGCTTTGACAGAAAGAGCTTCGGAGTTGCGAAATGTAGAAATCTGTCATTTACATACAGAAGGAGAAGCCCGCTACGCCAATCCCAAATTAGCCGAAAGCTTTCATGTGAATTCCTTTTTTATTGGTGGGAATGTCCGTCATACTTTAAAAGCAGGAAATGGTTCTTACACTCCAGTTTTTCTTAGTGAACTTCCTTATTTGTTTAGAAAAAATGTAATTCCGTTAGATGTAGTTTTTATTCATGTTTCGCCACCAGATCAGCATGGATATTGTTCGCTAGGAGTTTCAGTTGAAGCTACAGTCGCGGCTATTGAGAATGCTAAAATTGTCATCGCTCAGGTAAATCCACAAATGCCCAGAACTTTTGGGGACGGAATTATTCATATCCTCGAGTTGAATTATTTGGTTGAAGTAGATGTTCCAATTTTTACTCATCAAATAGAACCATTTACCGAAGTAGAAGATAAAATTGGAGGTTACATTGCTTCTTTGATCGATGATAGAAGTACGCTGCAAATGGGAATTGGTTCCATACCTAATGCGGCTTTAAGCAAATTAACGAATCATAAAGATTTAGGATTACACACCGAAATGTTTTCGGACGGAGTGATTGATTTGATTGAAAGTGATGTGATTAATTGTAATTATAAAGGCTCATTGAGAGGCAGAGTACTATCAACTTTTTTATTAGGTTCCAAACGTTTGTATGATTTTGTAAATGATAATCCCTTTATTGAATTAAGAGAATCTTCGTTTGTTAATGATACAGCTCGAATTAGAAAAAATCCAAAAATGATTGCAATCAATTCGGCAATTGAAGTAGATTTAACGGGACAAGTTTGTGCGGATTCTATTGGGCCACGAATGTATTCGGGGGTTGGAGGACAAATGGATTTTATGCGTGGTGCTGCTTTGAGTGATGGTGGTAAAGCAATAATTGCATTGCCTTCTACTACTAAAAACGGTCAAAGCCGAATCGTTCCGTTTTTAAAACAAGGCGCTGGAGTGGTAACAACTCGTGGTCATATCCAATATGTAATTACCGAAAATGGTATTGCCGATTTGTTAGGAAAATCACTCAAACAACGCGCTGCCGAATTGGTTCGGATTGCGCATCCTGATCATCAGGAAAATATAGAGAAAGAATATTTTTATTTATTAGATAAGCTATAAGTTGCTAATCTGCTACGTTTTAGATCTAAAATAAATTATATAATTAGAATAAAAAAGAGGGTGTGAAAAATTAATTTCACACCCTCTGTTATATAAAAAGTGGTTGGTTTTATATTTTATAATAAAGAATGACAAGTCATTGCTGCTGGTTGCTCAACTCCCATTAGTTCAAGGATTGTTGGAGCGATATCTCCTAAAACACCATTGTTGATGTTTTTCAATTCTTTGTCAACTAAAATAATTGGCACTGGATTCGTTGTGTGAGCTGTGTTTGGAGAACCGTCAGGATTGATCATCGTTTCGCAGTTACCGTGGTCAGCGATGATGATAGTGGTATAATCATTTGCCAAAGCAGCTTCAACAACTTCTTTTACACAAGCATCTACAGCTTCACAAGCTTTGATGGCTGCGCTCATAACTCCTGTATGTCCAACCATGTCACCATTGGCAAAGTTCAAACATACGAAATCAACTTCTCCTTTATTCAATTCCGGAACCAAAGCATCTTTTAATTCATAAGCGCTCATTTCTGGCTGCAAATCGTAAGTCGCTACTTTTGGAGAATTTCTCAAGATTCTGCTTTCGCCTTCAAATGGAGTTTCTTGTCCACCTGAGAAGAAAAATGTTACGTGAGGATATTTTTCAGTTTCGGCGATACGAATTTGTTTTTTGTGAGCTTTTGACAAGACTTCTCCCAATGTTTCAGTGATGTTGTCTTTGTTGTAAACTACTTTTACATTTTCGTAAGTTTCATCATAATTAGTTAGCGTTACATAGTACAAGCTTAATTTGTGCATGTTTTGCTCATGGAAATCTCTTTGCGAAAGCGCCTCAGTCAACTCACGACCTCTGTCTGTTCTAAAGTTGAAGAAAATAACAACATCATCTTTTTCAATAGTCCCAATAGGATCATTATTGTTATCTACAATTGCTACAGGAGCAATAAATTCGTCAGTAATATCGGCTTGATAACTGGCACTCATTGCTGCAACTGGATCCAAGGCTTTTGCGCCTGTTCCGTTTACAACTAAATCATAAGCAAGTTTTACACGTTCCCAACGTTTGTCACGGTCCATTGCATAATAACGACCAACAATAGAAGCTATTTTTACAGGAGTCGCAGCAATATAATTTTGTAAATCCTGGATGTATCCTTTTCCGGATTTTGGATCCACATCACGCCCATCAGTAAATGCGTGAATAAAAACTTTATCCAATCCGTATTCTTGAGAAGCGTCAATTAATCCGCGTAAATGCGATGTGTGTGAGTGAACACCACCATCTGAAACTAACCCTAAGAAATGTACTTTTTTGTTATTCTCTTTGGCATAAGTAAAAGCATCAATAAGTACTTGTTCCTTTGCAAGTGTTTTATTGGCTACAGCCAAATTAATTTTAGCTAAATCTTGATAAACAATTCTTCCAGCTCCAAGATTCATGTGACCTACTTCGCTGTTTCCCATTTGTCCTTCAGGAAGACCAACGTTTAGACCATCAGTTCGAAGTTGTGCATTTGGATATTTAGTATAAAGACTATTTATAAATGGAACATTTGCATTGTCTATTGCAGAAACTTTCGGGTCAGGAGATTTTCCCCAACCGTCTAAAATCATTAAAATTACTTTTTTGTTCATAATGAAAAATTTTTTGCAAAGATAAAGCTTTCGCAAAAAATAGAAGTCTGTAAAAACCACTATTGTACATAAAAAAGAGAAGTGCAACAAATAGCTAAAAATGTGTTGTGAAAAATTGATTTTTGTAAAAAAAAACGCAAAAAAAAACCTTTAAAAAACAACTATATAAATTGTTTTTTAAAGGAGAATTTTCTCTTGTAAAAAGCTATAACGATATAACTGTAAAGTTTTTTTTGAATTTAATTAAGGCCTCCTTGAATTTTATTTGATTTCTTTTTTCAAACTTTAAAAACATAACTCATATAACATTCCAACTGTTGAAACCGTGAGCTATGTTAAAATAATAAAATCTGATTTTAAATTAACTTAGATTATTCTCTTAGATTATAAATTGTCTTTTAAATAATCTTATAGAGCTTATGTGTTTAATTTTAGACAGAAGATTAGAATATATTTTTAACTCTATTATAATCGATAAAATACTTCACACTAACGGATAAAACATGACTTAAATCTTGGTTATTCAGCAAACTTGTATAGTTATTTCCAAAATTTTTATTGATTAGATTATCATACTTTGCTGCGTTGCTTCTATATAAAATAGTCATTTGGCTTCCTGGGGCAAACCACCAATTGTATGATAAATCTAAATTCCATGTAATCAGATTCTGGTTTTTATTATCGGTATAGGTGTCATAGGGAGTCAGTCTGCCGTTGTTTTCTAAATTGAAGAAATTTTTATTTTCAGTGTATGACCAATAATATCGAGCCGAAAGATTAAAATTCATTTTGCTGTTTAATGAATATTTACCATTGAGGGTATTGGTGTAATTGACCACATTTCGATTGGCATAAATTATTAAGTCGGGAGCTAAAGCATCATTATTGGAGCTGTCGTCAACATATCCTTTATTATTGTTTTGGCGGAAAAAATTAAACTCATAGTATAATGCAAAACGATCATTGAAACGATAACGCGGACTAAGATAAAAACCATAAGATGTTCTTTGAGGTTCCCCCAAAAACGCAATTGAAGGATTGAAATCAATTGCAAATTTGTAGTTATAATTGGTTGAAAGAGAAAACCAGCTCCCAAATCGTGTTGGATCAATACTATAGCGCCCTTCTGTTCTAGGCTCATAATAATTATAATTTTCAAAAGGTCTGTATTCCAATCCAAAACCTATATAATGATTCTTTTTTGTGGTTGAATTGACATTCAAATTGATTTGGTTAGCTTGAATCTCACCAGTTTCTTTTTGGAATTGAAAGTAAGAATTAATATTAGTATTGAAAGTATTAAAGATTTTGGTCGGATTGAGGATTCGATAACTGGTGTTGCCGTAAAAGCTATAATAATTAGTTTCAAAATTGATTCCCAAATCATTATTATCAAAGTCTTTGGTAACCATATTGCTTTCTACGTAATAACGGTATTTACCGCTTGTTTTCGAAAAACTGAGCAAGGAGTTGATACCTTTTTTCTTGTCTTCGATGTCGTTAACATAGCTGTATTTGAAATTTCCACCTAAGTTATAAGTGTTTTTGGAAGTGTTTAAATCCCAAACCAAAGCTGAAACATTTCCATCTCTAAAAGAACCATCTCTGGTAACATTCGTATTCACAAATGATGCTGAGGAATTTTTATGAAAACGTTGATCAAATACTATAACATTATAATTGGTCAAGGGTTCTACCAAAACACGTCGTGTTCCCTGCGTGATGGTGTCCTTAAGGACTGCATAGGTTTTTTGGGCAACCGCATTCAGATAGCCAATTCCCAATCCGCCTTTTGTTCTGCCTGAAATTTTTGTTGCATTGTAAAGATCTACACTGGCAGGATTTTCGATTATTTCTTCGTTGGCAGCAGTTTCTGGCGAATGAGATGGTGGTCCCCCAATTCTTCTGGAATAGAAAAGATTTCCTTTGCTGAACAGATCAGTTCCTTCGGTAAAAAAACCTCTATTTTCATTGAACTGTTGTTCGAACGGACTCAAATTGAGTATTCGATCATCATATTTCGTTTGCCCAAAATCAGGAATAAGCATTGCATCAAGTGTGAAAGCATCGTTTATTCCGTATTTGATATCTAAACCGCCTTTTAATTCGCCGTAGGTTTTTTTGTCGGCATTGGCATAAGTATAAAAAGAAGCATACGGTAAAAAGAAAAGTCGGGTAGGGGTTTTTATGTTTTCAATTCCTTCCACAGTTCCATTTTGTTGCGTAAATGTCCCTATTTTGGAATCAATAAAATTCCAGGAATATTTTTGACGATCTCTTCGGATTTCTCTAAAAAAGTTAACACCCCAAGTTTGTACTTTTTCATTGGAAAAACGCAAAGCCGCATATGGAATTCGTATTTCGACAGCCCAACCAAAGGACGTAATCAAAGCTTTGCTCTCCCAAACAGCATCCCACGAATAATCTTCTCCATTACTGTCTGTTGCTAGGCAATCTGCCTGTCCATCGGCAGCGTTTACAAAAAATTCAAAATTTTGTTGTCCATCATTGTAACCATTAATAAAAACTCCAAAGAAATCTGCCGCACCAAATTCGTCTCTTTTGTTGATTTCTTTTAAAATTTTATCAGGCTCGTTGTCATACAGTAAAGCCCCTATGTACAAGGCTTCATTGTCATAAAGTACGCGCACTTCGGTTCTTTTGTTATCAGGTATTTTTACGCCATTATCAGGTTGAAACATTATGAAATCTGTCGCAATCGGAACGGATTGCCAAATGACTTCGTCAAGTTTCCCGTCTAAAGTTATTTTTTCTGCAGTAAATTTTGTTTGGAGTGTTTTTTTTTGGCCATAAATTAATGTGCAGAATAATAATAAATAAATGGCGTGATGTTTTTTCATTGAAAAAGGTTATTGAATCTCATTTGATTCAATTTTTGATTTAGTTATTGGTAAGGTTTAAAAGTCTGCAATTATAGACTAAAGATTGATACGAATGTTACAGTCTTGATGTAAAAACATTTAAAATTAGTTTTTTATAACAATCTAATGAATGTGATGAAATATTAATACATGGCATTGTTTAAGTTACTGTTGAAAATCTTTGTAAGGTTTGAAAATATATTTAATAATTTCTGTTTGGCTAAATACCAGTTTTGATCTCGAAATTGATTTTGTCAAAAGCGAGTGTTACCTATAAAAAAGCGTTAAATTAAAAAGATCTTTTCTTAAAATATTCGATAAAGTGTTAAAATTTGACGTTTAAATACCAAATTTATTTTGCTGGCTAATTTATAGTTGTATATTTGGAACCCCTAACAAAATTTGTAATGAGTAGATATACAGTATTTTATAAGTCAATCCTTGCGGTAATAGCCGTATTTGCATTATTCGCCTTTACCAAAAAATTAAATAATACTTCCAAAAAAAGTATCAACAAAAAAGAAGTTGTTTCGGTTTTAAAATCCAGCATTGATACCAAGGTAGAATCGGTTTACAATGCTTTACAAGCCAATGAATTTGAATTACCCAACGAAATCTGTTTTGAAAAAGCATTAAAAGGTTTTTATTCATTAAAAGAAAGGGGAGTTGTCAAAAACAATATTCTCACTTTGATTGATTTTAGTTTATCATCGAATGTGAAACGCCTTTGGATAATTGATTTATCGCGTAATATGGTGTTATTTCAAACTTTAGTCGCTCATGGCAGAAATACTGGGGAAGAATTTGCAACTGCTTTTTCAAATACTCCTGAGTCCTTCAAAAGCAGTCTTGGTTTTTATGTAACCGGAGAAGTGTATAATGGAAAACATGGTGTTTCTCTAAAATTAGATGGTCTGGAAAAAGGGCTTAACGATAATGCTAGAAACAGAGCCGTTGTATTGCACGGTGCTGATTATGTTTCGGAATCATTTATAAAAAGTTATAAAAGACTTGGTAGAAGCCAAGGTTGTCCAGCAGTTCCGGTAAAATATGTCTCTGAAATTATTGAAATGATTAAAGGGCAGTCTTGTTTGTATATTTATCATCCGTCAATTAGTAATTCAAGTCTTGACGATTTAATTTCTTAATTGGTGATATAAATCGGCATCCAAATTGTAAATATCGGTTCTGAAAATTAACTCATCATCTTCACTCCACGCTGTCCAATACCATAAGTATATTGCATAGCGTTTTTTTATGCCTATAAACAAAGTCTTTTTTGTCGCAACAATAGAATCCATTTTTTCTCTTGAAAACTGTTTTGGATTATCCAATAATATTTCAGCTAATTCCAAAGGTTCCTGAATACGCACACATCCGGAGCTCAAAGAACGGTTATGTCGTTCAAATAAGTTTCTGTGATTAGTGTCGTGAAGATATACACTATGATGATTCGGAAAATTGATTTTGACAACACCTAAAGAGTTGTAATAACCAGGATCCTGAACATATCGATACCCATTAGGATTTTTTTCATTCCATTTTTGTGGATCGACTTTGTTGTTTTTTGAATCATAAATACTAATGCTTTTCTTGCTTAGCGAGTTTCTGTCTTTGATTAATTCAGGAATAATATCTTCTTTTAAAATAGTTGGCGGTACGGTCCAAGTTGGATTGAAAACGACAGTTTGTAGCACAGAAGTCAGAACAGGTGTTTTGCGCTTAATTTGTCCAATCACAATGCGCTTGCTCATAACAACGTTTTGATCTTCTACCACATTCAGGCTATAATTGGGAATGTTTATCAAGATGTAATTTTTATCAAATGGTTTTGTAAACCATCTCCAGCGTTCCAAATTGGCAATAATCTGATGTTTTCTGTCTTCTTTGCTAAAGTTTAATGCGTTTACAGTCGTTTTTCCAATAATGCCATCAGGAATTAATCCATGACGAGTTTGAAATCTTTTAACAGCTTCAACCGTTTCGTCATCATATTTAGAAGTGATGCTGTCGTTACTTTTTAAATCCTTCCAGTACAACAGTTTTTTCTTGACATTGATAATCGCAGGATTCTTATCATAAGGATTTATTTTATCAACGACTTTTACAGAATCTGTTTTGTCTTCCGGATATTCATTAATAATTGATAATGCTTTTATTAATTTTTGATACGTTAATGCTTTGGGCTGACACTTTTCTATTTCGCTGGCAAGAGAATCTTTTTCTAATGCTTTTTCCAAAATTGCTTTGGTGTCAATTCTTTTAATATTTAAGTCCCAATTCTTGTAAAGTTTTGCAGGATCGAGTTTTCCATTGCGAAGATGGGAAAGATATTTTTGGAGATTGTAAGTGAGTAGTATGTCATAATTGACTTGCTCAGATTCATCTAATTCTGGGAACTTTTTTTCTAATTCTAGTAATTTTGAAATGTTGTAGTCTGATGGATTAAGTCCTTCCGATTCACAATTTTTTATTCTTTCTAGTATAATTTTTCGATTTTTTTCAGATTGCCAGGCTGTCTGGTTTTCTCTTGAATTATAAAAATCGCTGAGTGATTTACTTTTAAAAGGATTTATTAATATGGTGTCAATTTCAATAATTTCGCCTTCTCTGTCATTAGAATTCGAAATTTTGAAAGTGTCCAAATTTATTATTGATTCCTTTTTGCAACTAAGAAACAGTAATAAGATAATAAATAAGTAAATTTTATTCATCTCTTTTGTTTTAATCATTAAAATAACCTCATAATCTTGTTAATTTTGAAATTGGATATCAAGAGGTAAAGATACTATTAATTTATTTAATGATATATTCTTACTAAAACGCCATTTCAATTAAAGAAAATTTTCGTCTAAAAGGTAAATCGGTTTTAAATTTGCCATTTTCAAATATTTTTTTCTTTTGAAAAGCGCTATGATATCAAGGAAAAGAGTATTAAAATGAATATTCAATTAATATTTTAGCGAGCTGATAAAAAAAATAAAAGTATAACTTTTTAATTTTAAATCGGTTGTGACCAATCTTAAAAACATCGATTTATTTTTTTTAAAAAAATTTGCAAATAACTGTTTTTATTATTTATCTTTGCACCACAATAAATGCGAAAGTAGCTCAGTTGGTAGAGCTCCAGCCTTCCAAGCTGGTTGTCGCGAGTTCGAGCCTCGTCTTTCGCTCTAAATCAATTTGTTTTGATTTAAGGTTAAATTTTAATGATAATGCGAAAGTAGCTCAGTTGGTAGAGCTCCAGCCTTCCAAGCTGGTTGTCGCGAGTTCGAGCCTCGTCTTTCGCTCCAAAAACCTCAAATTTAATTTGAGGTTTTTTTTTGCTCTAAATCTAATCTTTATTTCAAGTCACTCAAGTCGCTTCCTGATTCTAGTTCAATTGCCAATTGGTTTTGTCTGAAAAGACGTGCTTGTAAATTTCCTTTCAAAGTAATTTTTGCTCCTTTTACCTCCAGCCAACTTCCCTCTCTAAGACCTAA
The DNA here is from genome assembly GCF_035456085.1 of Flavobacterium sp. Classification (GTDB taxonomy): domain Bacteria; phylum Bacteroidota; class Bacteroidia; order Flavobacteriales; family Flavobacteriaceae; genus Flavobacterium. The sequence continues at coordinate 18,696 of NZ_DATIDY010000119.1, read as the reverse complement.
AACCGGCGCTGAATTAAAAGCATGAAATTCGTTTATTCGCATTTCTCTAGTTTCTCCCATATGTTTGGATTTGTCGTCAGCATCCAGGTAGTGCGGATTTAAATTAAAAGGAATTATTCCTAAAGTCTGAAAACTTGGCGGATAAATAATAGGCATATCATTAGTAGTTTGAATTGTCAACCCACAAATGTTGCTTCCGGCGCTGGTTCCTAAATAAGGTGTACCTCCTTTTATGGCTTCTGCAAGTACATTCATCAAGTCATTTTTGTACAACTGATTAACCAAAAGGAAAGTATTACCTCCGCCAGTGAAAAAACCTTCAGCGTTTTGGATCGCTTCTTTCTGATTTTCAAATGTGTGAATACCTTGTATTGTAATATTTATTTTAGCGAAAGCTTCAGCAGCTTTAGCAGTATATTCGTCATAGGTAATACCGCCTGGTCTGGCAAATGGTATGAATAATACGGTTTTACAATTTTTGAAATGCGATGCTAATTCGGGTAATAAATATTCTAAATATTCGCTATTGTACAACGTGGAAGTACTGGCAATAATGCAATTTTTCATTTTGTTTTGGTCTAAAATTTTCGTGGTAAAGGTATAAAATCATTGCTTTTTAATAGATGAGTGCCACTCTTTAATTAACAAAGTTTTACAAATGCATTAGTAATTAATTTGGAGTGCTTTGGGATAATTTTACATGTTGTGTAATTAATTTTTTATGAAACCAATCTAATGCCTGTGAAGAATAAATTTACTTTTTTGATAATTTCTTTTTTTATAGTTCAGTTTATGGTAGCTCAGATCGCTACTGAGAAATTGATAAGTGGACAGGTTACTTCTAATAACGTCTCTCCATTAGAGGGAATTAATGTCACCAATACTTCAAATAAAATAATGGTGGTTACTGATCGGTATGGTCATTTTTCAATTCTTGCAAAAGAGCAGGATATTCTAAGTTTTTCAGCAGTTAACTACGAGCCTTTGCGAAAAATTATAAATAAGCAAGAATTCAATATGGGTATCATCACAGCTGACTTAACTCCCAAAAGCATTGAGTTGAATGAAGTTATTGTCAATAAAAATTCAAATATAAGTGCCGAAAGTCTGGGTATAATTCCAAAAGATCAAGTTAAATTAACGACAGCCGAAAGAAGATTGCAAACCGCAGGAGATTTCAAGCCTGTTCAGTTATTGGGTCTTTTGGGTGGTTTTTTGGCAGTTGATCCAATTCTGAATGCGATAAGTGGAAGAACCAAAATGCTTAAAAAGGAATTGACCAATGAAAAAAAGGAATTTCTAATGCAGAAAATGGAGAACTTATTCGAAGATAAATATTATATCGAAACCTTAAAAATACCGGAAGACTTTATCAGAGGGTTTCAATATTATTGTGTTGAAGACCCTGATTTTGCAAGGTCTTTAAATGATAAAAACAAAACAATGAGTATGTTTTTAATAGTCGGATTGGCTTCAGAATTTAAGAAAAACCTGGAAAATAATGAGAAATAGTTTAGTTGTTTTGTTTGTTTTTTTAGGTCAATGTCAACTGCTTTCGGCTCAAATAAGTATTGAGAAAATCATAACAGGAATTGTTACTTCAGATGACCGGAAACTGGAAGGGATTAGTATAATTAATTGTACTAACAAAATGATGGCGGTTACCGATAAAAATGGTTGCTTTTCAATTCAGGCCAAAGCGGGTGACCTGCTTGACTTTTCGGGAATTGATTATAAAAGTTTACGAAAGTACGTTTACAAGCATGAATACAATCCGGGTACGATGGAAGTAAATTTAACTTTTAACAGCATCGAACTGGATGAAGTGGTTATCAATAAACATGCTGCTATCACTGCCGAAAATTTGGGAATAATTCCGCATGGGCAAATTAAACTTACACAACAAGAACGAAAATTGTATTCTAGTTCCGGTGGAATCCAAGGATTGTATAGTTATTTGTCCGGTGAAAGAGACATACTTAAAATGAATGTTGAAATTGAAAAGAAAGAAACTTTATTAAAAAAAATGGAATACATGTTTGAAGATAAATATTATATCAAAACATTAAAAATTCCAGAGGAATTGATTCGGGGATTTCAATATTATTGTGTTGAAGACTCACGATTTGTTGAGTCTTTAAGCCATAACAATAAAAATATGACCATGTTTATAATGACAAATTTAGCTTTGGTTTATAATGAAAATAGGATTTCTGAATAGATTGTTGCCAGTAGTTTTTAGAAATTGATGTTTTTGAGTTTATATATTTCAGAAGCTTTATTTATTAGTTATTCTCTAAAAATAGTTGTGGACTTTCAAATTATGTTGTAGCTTTAATAGTAAAATAATGTAATTTTGAATTGTAAGAAAGCTTTTTACGATTTGTAACTCTTAAATGAATTTTTATGAAAAATATATTGAAAATAATAATATTGTTTTTGAGTTGTCAACTTTGTTTTAGTCAAATATTGACCCGAAAAACATTGCATGGAAGAGTAGTGAATGATTCTGTTGCGATAGAAAACGGTTTGGTTTTTAATTTGAATGCAAAAACAGGAGATTTGATTGATAGTAAAGGAACCTTCAGTATTTTGGCAAAAGCTAATGATACGTTGCTGGTTACAAGTTTAGGCTTCAAAAGTCAGAAAGTCGTGCTTTCATCCTCTGATATAAATTCTCCTTTTTACAGAATAAAAATGCATTCAGTAGCTAATGAGCTGCTTTCGGTGATTGTTTATGCGAAACATGTACCACATTCTGAATTTGGAAATACACAAAAAATTGTTGACACCCAATATTTCGATGATAATCAATCATCTCCAAATAATATTTTGATGATGCCATCTGGAACTGGAGACCCTAATAATATGGATGTTATTAGAGTGTACAATAAAGTTTTTAAAAACTTATTCAAAAGTCATCCTAACAAATCAGATTTTGTTTCAGATGTAAGTTTTACAAATGTTGCTATACATAGTGTTAGTTATTCTTTTTTCACAGATATATTAAAAATCAAAGACGATCAAATTGGGCTTTTCCTTTTGTATTGTGAAAATGATCCTAAATCGAAAGCATTAGTAGAACAGAATACACAGTTTGAAATCATTGAATTTTTAGTTACAAAATACGACTCTTTTAAAAATATTGCTTCTGTAGAAAAATGAAAAAAAGTATAGTTTTAGTGTTTTTATCGATTATTTTATTTTCGATGAGCAGTTTTGAAATGCATAAATTTTACATGGCAATTTATCAAATAAATTATGCTCCCGAAAAAAAGATGCTTCAAATAACAACACGAATTTTTGTTGATGACCTTAATAAAGCTTTAGAAAACAAATACAAAAAAAAGTTTTTTTTAGGTACTGAAAATGAAGCACCTGAATCAGTAGAATTATTTAAAAAATACCTTTCAGAGAATTTTGCTATAAAGGTAAATGGTCAGGCAAAACCGATGAGTTTTCTAAGTAAAGAAATGGATGGCGATGTTTTGGTTTGCTATTTGAATATTAAAGATGTCACCAAAATAAAATCGCTTGATATTTATAATACTGTACTGGTTGAAAGTTATCCGGAGCAACAAAACATCTTACACGTCACCGCATTAAATAACAAAAAAAGTTTCCTTTTTACCAGCACATCGACGAAGCAAATGTTAAAATATTGATGACTTACAACAATTTTGATAAAAATTGTTATTTTCACCGATTATAAGCAACTACAGTTTTAGTCCATGAGAAAATCTTTACTCTTATTTATTCTTCCCACAATTTTATTGGCGCAAGAAAAAGTAGCTACCCCAAACGTTAAGCAAGCGGGTAAATACGATACAAACAAATTTAGTCAAATGTATGATTTATTGGCTACGCCAAATATGTTTCGTACAGCAGCTGGAGCACCAGGTCCGGCATATTATCAGCAACAGGCAGATTATAAAATTGATATTGAACTAGATGATAAAAACGCCAAACTAAGCGGATCGGAAACTATTACTTATTATAATAATTCTCCAGATACTTTGGAATATTTATGGGTACAATTGGATCAAAATCAAGGTGCAAAAAACTCTCAATCTCCTTTAGCTGAAAATGATAAAATAGTTCCTGTTTTAACTCCGGAAAAATTTACAAATGAATATTTAAAGCCAGATTTAGATCGTGGTTTTAATATCGAATATGTAAAAGATGCCAAAGGAAATCCAATGTCATATACGATCAATCATACTATGATGCGTATCAATTTGGCAACGCCAATGAAACCGGGTGAAAAGCTTTCGTTTTCTACAAAATGGTGGTACAATATTAATAATTACCAAAAAGAAACCATGAATAGCCGTTCGGGTTATGAATTTTTTCCTAAAGATGGAAATAGATTATACGTTATTGCGCAGTTTTATCCTAGAATGGCTGTGTATAATGATGTGGAAGGCTGGCAGAATATGCAGTTTTGGGGTAGTGGCGAATTTGCTTTGCCATTTGGAAACTTTGATGTAAATATTACAGTTCCAGCTGATCATGTTATTGATGCAACGGGAGAATTGATGAATAGGAGTGAAGTGTTTACAGCCGAGCAAGTAAAAAGATACGAATTGGCTCAAAAATCATTTGATAAACCTGTTGTTATTGTAACTCAAGCCGAAGCTGAGGCTGCGGAAAAAGGTTTTTCTGATAAGAAAAAAACATGGAAATTCAGCGCCAAAAATGTTAGAGATTTTGGAATCGCGACTTCCAGAAAATTCATTTATGATGCGATGGCTGTAAAAATGGGAAGCAGAGTTGTTATGGCAGAATCTGTTTATCCAAAAGAAGCTAACCCGCTTTGGGGTGAAACTTCTACCAGAACGGTTGCACATACTTTGAAAAGTTATTCTTCTCATACTTTTGATTTTCCTTACCCGAAAGCAGTATCTGTTTCTGCAGAAGATCAGGGAATGGAATACCCAATGATTTGTTGGAATTATGGTCGTCCAGATGAAAACGGAGTAACCAGTCCACAAGTAAAAAACGGAATGATTGGAGTTATTATTCACGAAGTTGGGCATAACTTTTTTCCAATGATTGTAAATTCTGATGAACGCCAATGGACTTGGATGGATGAAGGTTTGAATTCATTTATGGAATACATGGCCGAGCAAGAGTTGGATCCTACTTTTCCATCAAGACGTGGACCTGCAAAAAATATTGTTCCTTATATGAGCGGTGACCAAAAATTTTTGGAACCAATCATGTCAAATTCGGAAAATATTATTCAGTTTGGTAACAATGCCTACGGGAAACCTGCAACAGGACTTAATATTTTGAGAGAAACCATCATGGGACGCGAACTGTTTGATTATGCATTCAAAATGTATGCTAACAGGTGGAAGTTCAAACACCCAACTCCAGAAGACTTTTTCAGAACTATGGAAGATGCTTCGGCGGTCGATTTGGATTGGTTTTTTAGAGGCTGGTTTTATTCAACAGACTTTGTAGATATTGGAATTAATAATGTTAAACAATATTATGTTACTGAGACACCAACTTTAGCATTGAAAGACGCTAAGATAAATAAGAGACGTTTTGGTACAGAAAAAGGTCCGTTTGTATATTTAGTTGCTGGAGATAATTCAGAATTGAGTGCAACATCAAAAAAAGCATTGCAATTGGAAGATGTAAAATTACTTTCTGATTATGTTGCCAAAAATGTTACTCCTGAGGATAAAGCAAACTTGAAAAATCCTAAATATTTTTATGAAGTAGAGTTTAATAAACCTGGCGGAATGATTATGCCAATTATTGTTCAAATCACGTATGAAGATGGAACGATTGAAAATTATAAATATCCAGCAGAAATTTGGAGACAGAATAACGAAATAGCCAAGAAAGTTTATGCTACTTCAAAAGCTATTAAACAAATTCAGATTGATCCAAAATTAGAAACAGCTGATATTGATGTAACAAACAATACATGGCCGAAAGTAGAGGCAAAATCAAAATTTGATTAGTTTCTAATTTTCTAATTCACTAAGTTGCTAAGTTTTTAAACAGGATAGTTTGGAAACTTAGCAATTTTTTTTGATGTAAAAATTGGATAATTTAAACGTTATATAATAATAAATGATATAAAAGTCTAATTGTTTCGAGCGCAGTCGAGATGACTCATTCTCCACTGTGTTCAAACAGACAATAGACTCATTTATAAATGGTATAGCTTTATTGCTTAATATGTTGAAAAGCTTAAATTTTCTTTTTGTTAAAAAAAACTTAGCAAATTAGCATCTTGGCAACTTAGCAACTTTTTTTAATATCTTTGTCTTTTAAATACTAAAATTATGTTTGGAATAGGTGGAGGCGAATTAGTTTTTATTTTGTTTATTGTCTTGATGCTTTTTGGGTCAGATAAAGTGCCTGAAATGGCGAGAACAATGGGAAAAGCTATGGCGCAACTTAAAAATGCAACCAACGATATCAAAAGCGAAATTCAAAAAGGAGCTGAAGCTAATGGTTTTGACCAAAAGACTTTGGACGACTTGACAGGTGGTATTAATTCTGAAATTAATAAAGCAAAGAATAGTCTTTTAGGAGATACATCTAACACATTTAATGGAATTACAGATACATTTACTTCGGAAATTAATAAAACCAAAGACAGTGTAGCTAGTGGTACAACAAATCCAGACGGTTCTTCAATTCTTGACGATATTACCGGACCTGTAAAACGTCAAATGTAATGTTCGAAAAAATACTTTCTCTTGATACCCAATTATTTGTTTATCTCAACAGTTTCGGTTCTGAAACTTATGATGGGTTTTGGCTTATAATTACCAAACAGATAACCTGGATTCCGTTCTTTTTATTACTATTCTATCTTATTTATACCAAAATCGGAATAAAAAAAACAGCTTATTTGTTATTATTTGTTGCTGTTTTAATATTGTTTACGGATCAAATGAGTAATGTATTTAAATATTCTTTTAAAAGAATAAGACCTTGCAATAATCCTGATATTAATACTTTTATACGAATTGTTCAGTCTCGCAAATCGTTTAGTTTTTTCTCAGCACATGCTTCTAATACGATGGCGGTAGCTACATTTCTGTACCTTATTTTTAAGAAGCAATTTAAGTATTTTGGTTTGTTATTTCTTTGGCCATTGATTTTTGCTTACAGCCGCATCTATTTAGGATTGCATTATCCATTAGATATTCTTGCAGGTTTTTTATTTGGTGCGATCACAGGTTTCATAATGTATAAACTCTATCAGTTGGCTATCCAAAAGAATTTTCCAAAAGGGATACAGTAAGTATGAGTTGCTAATCAAACGGCGTAATTCGAATATCATTTGTAAATCAAAGAACTCTACTCACAGTCAAACCATCACGAATAGGCAATAAAACCGTTTCTACTCTAGGATCGTTTTTAAGTAATTGATTGTACTCTACAAGTACTTTTGTGCTAATATCATTAGGATGAACAGGCTCTAACACTTTACCGCTCCACAATACATTATCTGATAAAAGAATGCCACCTTTGTTCATTTTTGGTAGAATCATTTCAAAATAATTTAAGTAATTTTCTTTATCGGCATCGATGAAAACTAAATCAAATTTTAGATTCAAGGTCGGAATAATTTCAATGGCTTCGCCTAAATGTTGTATGATTTGTTTTCCCCACGGAGATTTATCAAAATGCTTGCGTTGAAAGTCTATTAATTCTTCTTTGATATCAATCGTGTGTAATTGACCATTTTGCTGCATTCCTTCGCATAAGCATAATGCTGAGTAGCCTGTGTAAGTACCAATTTCCAGAATGTTTACAGGACGAATCAACTTGGATAGCATACTTAAAACTCTCCCTTGAAAATGACCACTCAACATTCGTGGTAACAATATTTTCTGATAGGTTTCTTTATTAAGAGCTGCTAATAATTCTGGTTCTTTTTCAGAATGTTGTTCGATATAATCTTCTAAATCTTGAGAAATGAAATGCATTTTGTAGTCAATTGAAATTTTGACGCAAAGTTATTCATTTAATATAAAAGACATAAATTTAATTATCTAAAGGTGATAATTGAGGTCCTAAAAACTATTAATAAATAGCAAGAAAGAGTGGTTGACTATTGTTTGTATAAAATAAAGTGAATTACAAATTCATCTTTTACTTTTATCATACCACCCATTTTGGTTGGTGGTTCAAGACCTATATCTGAGAAATTTACTGCTACGACACCATCAAGAGATTGTTGGTTGTTTTTTAAAATTAGGTTTGAATAGGTAAGTGTTTTGTCGGTAATTTTAAAGCTCATATTGCATTTGTAATTACCATTAAATGATTTTATGTTGGTTATAGAAACCGTGCTTTTTGGAAATTTTGAAACCTTAATAGTGGTTTTCATGTCTTTGTTCATGATTCTGTTCCCACAATCAAAATCATCCATTATGATTTCAGATTTCAAGCTGTTTTTGAAAGCTGAGTTTAAAAAAATAGTATCGCGATAAGCAAGCGTATTGGAACAAGTGTATTTGCCTACAGTAGAATTTCCAAGAATTTCTATTTGTATTTGATTAATTATTATGGTATTTGTGTCATTCAAAAAAGAAATGGGTTTAGCACTTCCTAACAAAAGGATAAGTACTAAACCCATAACTGTAAGCTTTATTTTGTTCATGAATTAGAATGCAATTACTGCTTCAAATACTAAACCATTGAATTTACCACCGTAAAAGTTGTTTGCATTTGCAGTAGCAGGATTTCCTAAAAATTGTGAATAATCTTCATAGTTTTGACTAACATAATTCAATTTTGCTAAAATGTTTTTAGTCATAAACCAACCAGCACTTGCTTCAACTTTATTTACGCTAACTTCTTTAGCATCTGCATTAGATAATTTTCCAGATACAGTATTGTATTTTCCACCAACATAGAATTGTTCTGATTTACCGAATCTGTAAACAAGTTCAGCAGCATATTGATCAGCAGTACGTTTGTCGTCAACACCAGCTTTGTCTCCTCCTGAAGCTAATTCGATAGTTCCAAAGAATTCAAGACCTTTGTATTTTACAAATGGGTTGATCATATATGATGTAGCCCAGTTACCGAATGCAGGGTTGAATGTTGCTTCTGGTGTAGATTTAGCATTGTAATTTCCAGCAACTTTAACTCCGTTATTATAATAATCTGCATTATTCAATACTCCCCAGTATCCAAACCCTGATCTAGAAGCAGCATAGATATTTGCATTACCCAAGTTTGAATTGTGGTAGTAAGAACCTGTAAGTCTTACTCTCAAATCTTTGTCGATTTGTTTGTCGTAACCAAATTTAGCTAAGATTGAAGGGCTAACAGTTGTATTTGCTTCTGGAGCAACAGGGAAGATAATTTCTTGAGTTCCTTGGTTTAAGTTTCCATTTGTAGCACCCAACATACTAATCCATCCGTTTCTTTGGTAGTACACTTCAATACCCATTTCTGTGGTTAATGAATTCATAAGGTTGTTTCCAACAAATGCGTTTCTAAGAGTATTACCATTATCGGAACTTCTGAAGTGAGCATCACCGAAGTTGTTCTCCATTTGTCCAATTTTAATTGTAGCATATTGCATTACATCAGCTAAGAAGTCTTTTTTGATGAAATCTAACTTGTCAATTTGTAAGTAACCACCTTTAACATAAGTTTCATTATGGTGTCTTGAAGATAAATATACATCTAAATTTACTCTTACACCATCGAATAATTGTGCAGCAATAGTCATATCAGCAGCTGGTAGAACAAAATTGTTTTGATTGTTCATTAAGCGATATCCTGTAATTTTTGAAGGTGCAGCAAAATTTGTTGGTTGATCGTTAAACGAGTTTATTGCTTGGAAATCCATATTGAAGGCACCGCCTAAGTCAACACTAAGTCCTTCGAATTCTTTATCGTTTTTTTGTACGTCAAAAACGTTGATTCCGTCTTTTCCTCTTGAAATTTGATTTTGCATATGTCCAAATGAAACTTGAGCATTTGCAGCAGTTACACCAATAAGTGCTACTGCTAATAGATAAATTCTTTTCATGGTATTTATTATTTTAGTTGAATTTTATATTGAATTTTATAGTTAATTCTTCTCCTGTTTTAATAGCTCCAAACATTGCTGTAGGTGATTTCATTCCAAACTGTGTGAATGTTATTTTGTTTGATCCTTGGATTGAAACTGAATTACCAGTAACAGTTGTTTTTACTTGTGTTTTTAATTCTTTTGATACACCCGCAATAGTGTAAGTTCCAGTCAGATTCCAAGTAGTTTCATTTACTTTTTCAGCAGATTTCAGAACATATTTAATGTTTTTGAATTTGTCTGTTTTCAAAGCTTCGTAGGCAACTTTATCCATACTCTTTTTTTCACTTTTAATAGACTCTGGATTAAGATTAATAGTCAAGGCATTGATGTCTTCTAACTTTGAATCGGTAACTGTTAAATTTGCAGCCCCTGTTCCAGCAGTTGATACCATTTCCCAATCATGCATTGTAGAAGTTCCAAGTACAGAGAAGCTTGATTTTGCATCTAAAGTGTAACTTTTTTGAGCGTTTGCATAGAAAACCATTGCAAACAAGGCTATTGCTGTAGTAATTGTTTTAATTGATTTCATGATTTATGTTTTAAATTAAGAACTGAATTAGTGGTTCACTAAATATTTCTTCTGCAAAGTTATTGAGGATAAAAAGATGAGAATATGATATAAATCATGTTAATAAAAAATTAAAAAATATATTATATTCAATAAATTGAGGTAGTTTTTAACTATATCGTTTTTGTTAATTTTAACAAAATTGTAATTTGTTCGTAAACAGCTATTTAGTTTTTTGTGGAGTAATTTGAAATGTTCTGAAGAATATCTTTTAAAAGTTTTATTTTATAAAAAAAGAAAAATAATTTTTGAATTCATAAATGTTTTGTCGGCTATTTCAGCATAAATGAATTTCTAAATATTTTTTTTAGTGTTTTTGATTAATGAATTTAAAAAGACAACTCTCCAAGAAGTATTAAAATTATCTTTCATATAGACAAAACTTATTTGTAAATATGAGATATTATTAACTAAGAAAATACTTAATTATATAATATTAAATTCAATAGGAGATTTTAAAAGAAAATAATACTTTCCCTTTTTTAAAAAAGGATAACTCAAAAAAAAATCATTTCGCAATAGAAATGATTTTAATATTTGAGAAAGGAAATATCGTGTAAATGAAGAAGAAAAATTATAATTTGTATAAAAGGAAGTGAATGACAAATTCATTTTTAACTTTAATAACTCCACCCATTTTTGTTGGGGGCTCCAGTGCTAAATCTGAAAATTTTACTGCGACATTCCCTTCGAGAAATTCTTTAGAGTTTTTTAATTCCAAGTTGGAATATGAAAGTGTTTTGTCAGTTATTTTTAATTTCAAACTGCATTTGTAATTTGTTCCAAAAGGCTTTATGTCGGTTATGTTAACCGTACTTTTCGGGAATTGGGTTACTTTGATAGTAGTTTTTAAATCTTTATTCATTATTCGGTTACCACAATCAAAATCATTCGTTGAGATATCTGATTTTAAACTGTTTTTTGTAATCGAATTTAAAAAAATAGTGTCTCTGAAAGTGTGAGGACAGTTGCATTTATACTTGCCAACGGTTGAGTTTCCAAGGATTTCTATTTTTATTTGGTTAATAATTATAGTATTTGGGTCGGGAGAATAAGAAATGGGTTTAGTACTTCCTAGTAAAAGGAAAAGTACTAAACCCATAATTATAAGTTTTATTTTGTTCATATATTAGAAAGTGATCGCCGCTTCAAACATTAATCCGTCAAAGCTACCTCCATATAAATCATTTAAGCTATTTCCGCTGAATTGTGCATAATCAGAATAGTTTTGATTTGTATAAGCCAGTTTAGCAATGATGTTTTTAGTCATGAACCATCCTGCACTGGCCTCGAAACGATCTACATTGACTTTATCTGGTTGGCTAGAAAGTTCACCTGATACTATATTGTATCTGGCTCCAACATAGAATTTTTCATTATTACCAAATCGGTAAACTAAATCAGCAGCGTATTGATCTACACTACGGGAATCGTCAGTTCCTTTTTTATCTCCACCACTTGTGAATTCTAAAGTACCAAAAAACTCCAGCCCTTTGTATTTAATAAAAGGGTTAATCATAAAAGCTGTGTACCAGTTGGCATACCCAGGACTGAATCTACCTGTTGTTGCATTGGCAGTTGGGTCAAAGTTGTTTGCTTGAGCGTTTTCACCTCCAGGTATGTTGATTCCGTTTGTGTCGTATGTATAAGCTTGGTGAGACATTACCCCAAAATAGCGGCTACCAGCTCTGTCAGATCCCCATGGGTTGGCACTCATGTTAGCGTTGTGATTATAAGATCCTGTGATTCTTACTCTCAAATCTTCATTTAATTGTTTGTCAAAACCTAATTTTGCCAAAATAGTTGGACTCACTGTAGTGTTCGGATCTGGTGCAGTTGGTGTTGCTGCAGATGGTATAAATTCAGCTACTCCCTGATTTAATTTTCCATTGGTAATCCCAATCATACTAACAAGGCCTCCTCTGTTATAATAAACTTCCATTCCCATCTCAGTTTCGAAAGAATCCATGATATTAGCCTCGATGAAAGGATTCAAAAGGGCATTACCATTGTCTGTTCTTCTAAAGTGAGAATCACCATAGTTGTTTTCCATTTGACCTATTTTGATGGTCGTGTATTTCATGAGTTCTTCCATAAAACCCTTTTGGATGAAGTCTAACTTGTCAATTTGTAAATATCCTCCTTTTACCCAAGTTTCGTTGTGGTGTCTTGAAGATAAATATATATCTAAGTTCACTCGAACTCCATCTGCTAACTGAGCACCTATTGTAAGGTTGGCAGCAGGTAGGTTGAAGTTGTTTCCTAGGTTGTTAAGTCTATATCCTCCTGTGCCAGCAGCTCCTGAAACTCCGGGTCCATTTGGCGCAAAATTGTAAGTACCTTCTGCGTGGTCATTAAAAGAGTTTAATGCTTGAAATTGCATGGCAAATGCGCCACCTACATCAATGCTGATTCCTTCGTAAGGAGCATCATCTTTGTGAACATCGAATATGTTTAATCCTTCTTTACTTCTAGGAATCATATTTTGCATTTTTCCAAACGATACCTGTGCATCGGCACCAGTAAGCGAGAATATCCCTGCTACTAATAAAATAATTTTCTTCATCTTTAGTTTATTTAAAGTTAATATTGAATTTAATAGTTAGATTTTCTCCTGTTTTTATTGTTCCAAGCATTGCAGTTGGCGATTTCATATTAAAATCCTTAAAAGTTATTTTATTTGTTCCTTGTAAATTAACTACTCCATTGGTAACAGAGGTTTTTACTTGAGTTTTCACAGTTTTTGTGCTACCTGCAATTGTAAATGAGCCTGTAAGATTCCATGTAGTTTCGTTTACTTTTTCCGCTTCTTTCAAAACATATTTTATGTTTTTGTTGGTTTTTGTTTTCAAAGTCTCATAAGCAACTTTGTCCATGCTTTTTTTCTCACTTTTTATAGTTTCTACTGGAAGTGTAATATCAATACTAGTGATAGCTGTCAATTTTGAATCGGCTACAGTTAAATTTGCCGTACCTGTTCCTGAGGCTGACTTCATTTCCCAATCATGTAGCGTTGAAGTTCCAGCTACTGTAAAATTTGATTTTGGGTCCAAAGTGTAGTTTTTCTGTGCATTCGCACACAAAGCCACTGTAAATAAAGCAATTGACGTAATAAGTGTTTTAATAGATTTCATAATTTTTGTTTTTAAATTAATTGTAATACTACATTGGTTCAACTTTATTAATTATTTAAGCCAAAATTCATGTTAAAATCTAAAATAAGATTTATATACTTACGAATACAAAATATAATTATATCCATTGTACTCGTACGCAGTGATGCATGTATTTGTGATTTTAGATTAAAAAATAATTTAATTTCTTGTAAATCGGTTTAGACTTTACATTTAAGAAATCGGACTCTTTTATACAATTTTTGTTTTTAAAAATTTAATTTTACTAAAAAAGAATTATTTTTTGGGGCGGTTTTTTGAATTGTACTTTATTTCTGTAAGTAAATTATAATGTAAAAATAATTTTTTTTTTAATATCATAAGCAATTTGAAGATGCATATTTTCATTTTTTTTTTAAAATAAATTTTGTATTTTACTGCAATTCAGAATGATGTTGTTTTTTTGTTGTAAGACATGTTAATTAAATATCGTTAAATTATCATTTTGCTAAAATTGTTTTATCAAAACAACAATTCAATAAATAGTCCTTAAATTTGCAGCATGCAAATCGACAAAAAAGACATACGGGCCTTATCCAAAGATCAATTAAGAGATTTTTTTATAGCTAATGGTGATAAAGCATTCCGTGGAAATCAAGTATATGAATGGTTGTGGAGTAAAGGTGCACACAGCTTTGATGATATGAGTAATGTTTCCAAGCAAACGCGTTCTATGTTGGAAAATAACTTTGTTATCAATCACATTAAAGTGGATACCATGCAGCGAAGCGAAGACGGAACGGTTAAAAATGCTGTTCGTTTACACGATGGGCTGGTGGTAGAAAGTGTATTGATTCCAACGCAAACTAGAACTACGGCATGTGTTTCGAGTCAAGTAGGTTGTAGTTTAGATTGTAATTTCTGTGCTACGGCAAGATTGAAACGAATGCGCAATCTAGAGCCAGCCGAAATTTATGATCAAGTTATCGCAATAGATAAAGAAAGCAGATTGTACTATAATCATCCATTGTCTAATATTGTTTTCATGGGAATGGGTGAACCGCTTATGAATTACAATAATGTTTTAAAGGCAATTGAAATGATTACTTCTCCAGAAGGACTGGGAATGTCACCAAAGAGGATCATGGTTTCAACATCTGGTATTCCTAAGATGATAAAAAAAATGGCGGATGATGAAGTGAAATTCAAACTTGCAGTTTCCTTACATTCTGCTATTGATGAAATTCGTTCCCGAATTATGCCTTTTAGTCAAAATTTTCCTTTAGCAGATCTACGTGAAGCCTTAGAATATTGGTATAGAAAAACCAAAAGCAAAATATCCTACGAATATGTAGTTTGGAAAGGAATTAATGATGACAAAGCTTCAATTGATGCTTTGGTGAAGTTTTGTAAATATGTTCCATGCAAAGTGAATTTGATAGAATACAATCCAATTGATGATGGAGAATTCCAACAAGCTTCACAAGAATCAATAAATGCTTATATAAAAGCACTAGAATCTATCGGTGTAGTTGTGAAAGTCAGAAGAAGTAGAGGTAAAGATATTGATGCAGCCTGTGGGCAATTGGCCAATAAAGAAGCATAAAGTTATTCTTGCTGTACATTTGTAAATCGCACTTACAATAGTCTGTTGATTAAATCTAGGCGTTATATTACTTCATTTCCAATTAACAAATATTATTGCCCTTAGATCTTAAAAAAATAAAATATTTTTTGGAGTTAAATATTTGTATTTTAGTGGTGCAAATTGTTGGTTTGTAGTTTTTTATAAAAGTTATAGTCATTTTTATAATCTTTATGATCCCATATTTATAAGCAAATAATAAATGAATAGTTATGTTAAAATAAAACACAATTTAAATAAAAGGAATAAACTTTTTTTTATTTAAAATAGTATATTTGACATCTAGATGAACATTACTACTCAAATAAAACAGCCAATAGTTAACGAAATGGAACTTTTCGAAAAGAAGTTCTACGAATCGATGACCTCCAAAGTGGCGCTTTTAAATCGTATAACCTATTACATTGTCAACAGGAAAGGAAAACAAATGCGTCCAATGTTTGTTTTTTTGATGGCAAAAATGGTGTCCAAAGGTAATGTAAACGAAAGAACGTATAGAGGTGCATGTGTGATTGAGTTAATTCATACTGCAACATTGGTTCATGATGACGTAGTGGATGATAGCAACAGACGCCGAGGTTTTTTCTCTATAAATGCACTTTGGAAAAACAAAATTGCCGTTTTAGTTGGTGATTATTTGTTGTCCAAAGGATTATTACTTTCGATTGATCATGGAGATTTTGATTTATTAAAAATCATTTCAGTTGCTGTTCGTGAAATGAGCGAAGGTGAATTACTTCAAATAGAAAAAGCCAGAAGACTTGATATTACTGAGGATGTTTATTATGAAATCATCCGAAAAAAGACAGCTACACTTATCGCTGCTTGTTGTGCCCTTGGTGCAAGATCCGTTTTAGAGGATGAAGTTCAAGTAGAAAACATGAGAAAGTTTGGTGAACTCATCGGAATGGCTTTCCAGATTAAAGATGATTTATTCGATTACTCCGAAGAAGCTATCGGAAAACCAACCGGAATCGACATCAAAGAACAAAAAATGACTTTGCCATTGATTCATGTCCTTAATAACTGTACTTCAACAGAAAAAAGTTGGCTTATTAATTCCATCAAAAACCACAATAAAGACAAAAAAAGAGTCAAGGAAGTTATTGCCTTTGTAAAAAACAACAATGGTTTGGCTTATGCCGAAAATAAAATGGTTGAATTTCAACAAGAAGCACTTCAACTGCTAAACGATTACCCAGAATCTGACTATAAAGGCGCACTTATTTTGATGGTGAACTACGTTATCGAGAGAAAGAAGTAGTATTTAGTTCTTAGTTCCTAGTTTTTAGTCCTTAACGCAATGTTTTTGTTGAAAAAATAGAGCTTAAACTAAAATCAAAGTTCCATTTTTATAGACTCTGGACATGTTCATGCTAGTCGCTAAAACTAATTACTGATTACTAATAACTAAGGACTATTCACTCTTTTTTTTAAACCCATGCAACCTTTTTAGGGTTATTCTCGTCTATACTTATAGAAACACTTTTTAAAACAACTTTGAAAGTAATTAATTTACATCAGGAAGAAAATGAAGTAATTGCATTGGCTGTTCAAAACAACCGCCAAGCGCAACAATGGATTTATTCGAAGTATTCTCCAAGGATGTTAAGTGTTTGTCGGCAATATATTAAAGATTTACAATTAGCCGAAGATGTAATGATTACCGCTTTTATGAAAGTGTTTGTCCATTTAGATAGGTTCGAAAAAAGAGGAAGTTTTGAGGGTTGGATTAGAAGAACGATGATAAATGAATGTATCTCCTATATCAGAGTCCAAAAGAAAGTACAATTTATAGAAGATTCAGTGGATTTTGAAGAAATGGATAGCGAAACCGAAATTCAATTTTCTGTAGAAGATATTCAAAACTTGATAGATAGTTTACCCGATGGTTATAAAGTTGTCTTTAATTTATTTGTTATTGAAGGCTTTAAACACAAAGAAATTGCAAGTATGTTGGGGATTACTGAAGGAACTTCCAAATCGCAATTTGCCCATGCCCGAAGAATTTTGAAAAGTAAAATAAGTAATTTAAAAAATCAGGAGAAGAATTATTGAGTTAGAATTACTTTCAAAATAAATTAAAAAATAGATCATACAATGAAAAAGAGTGCCATAGAAAATCAAATTAGCGATAAGATTAATACGAGGGAGATCGTTCCTTCCAAAGCTTCTTGGGATCGGTTGGATGCTATGCTTACTGTTGCCGAAAAGCCAAAACGTAATTTTAGATGGATGTATGTTGCAGCTAGTCTTTTAGCATTTTTGTTGTTGGGAACTCTGTATTTTAATCAAAATAATAAAGAAACGATTGTTGCAAAAGATACAATTACAGTTAATGAGCCTAAAGTTATTCCTGATGTAAAAGTTGAATCGGCAAAAATGAATTCAACCCAAACAGTTGCTGAAACCAAAAGCATTAAACAGCAATTAGCATCTGAAGAAATTAAAGTGAAACCTGATTCGAATATAGTTTTATCAAATAAAGAAAATCAAGCTGCAGTAAAAGAAAACATTCAAGAAGAACAAACATCAATCATTAATCAAAAAACGGAACAGCCAGCACTATCGCAAAAACCAAAGTATGTTAATGTTGACGAACTATTAGCATCGGTAGATAATGCCTCTCCAAAAAAGATTCCTTTGCCAGCCAAATCCAATGTCAAAGTTAATTCGAACGAATTATTGACTCAGGTCGACGGCGAATTGGATCTTACTTTTAGAGAGAAAGCGATTAAAACGGTCAATCAAAATTTTAAAGCAGTGAAATTGGCTTTAAGCAATAGAAATTCTGAATAAAAATCATCAATCACATTTAATAAACACAATCATGAGAAATTTTAAAATTTACTTATTAGTATTCGTATGTCTTTTTGTTAATCAAATCCAGGCTCAGGAATCATTTGAAGGCAAGGCAAAAGACATAGCTTCCAAGATAGAATATATTGTAAAAGAAGAGAAAAAGACATTGAAAGCCGAAGTTGAAGCCGTAAATGAGCAATTAAACCAAGGCAAAATTACGAATGAGCAAGCCGATGAAAATAAGAAGGTTTTAGCAGAAGAAAGTGCTAAAAAAATCGAAGAGAGGGTAGCCAAACTCGAAGAGGAATTACATGTTTTGGTACAAGAAAAAGTAGATGGCAAAATCAAAGACATAGATACTTCCAAAACAATTACGATTCATATTGATAAAGATGATTTTTTTCATAAAAAGTGTTCCAACGGCGAAAAAAGAACTACTTCACAGTTTGTCTTTGCGTTTGGAGCAAACAATCTGGTAACAGATAAGCAAGTC
>NZ_DATIDY010000118.1:0-8655 GCF_035456085.1 Flavobacterium sp. | reverse complement strand
ATCGAATAATTTAATTTCGGTTGGTACTTTTCCGCCCACCAAATGCACGATCCATTCTCCATCAATTTGTTTGGCATCAATCGCCACAACTACGCATTGTGAACCAAATTTGTTAGCCAAATCGTTGATCAACTGCGGGTTTTTAACCGCCGAAGAATTGATAGAAACCTTATCCGCTCCGTTTTGAAGTAAGACTTCTACATCTTCAACTGCCGAAATTCCACCTCCTACGGTAAATGGAATATTGATAGTTGCCGCTACTTTGCGAACCAAATCAACTAAGGTTCTTCTTCTTTCTTCGGTTGCCGAAATATCTAGAAAAACCAATTCATCAGCACCTTCATCCGAATAGATTTTGGCTAATTCCACAGGATCTCCAGCATCACGCAAATCTACAAAATTAACGCCTTTTACAGTTCTTCCGTTTTTAATATCGAGGCAAGGGATTATTCTTTTTGTTAGCATTTTTTTAATGTGTCAATTTGAGAATTAGTCAATTAGATAATTACTTTGCAAAAATCAGTAATTATCTAATTAATTAATTTTCTCATTATCTAATTATAAAATTCTCTAGTTGTTTCAACGAAATTCTTCCTTCGTAAATGGCTTTTCCGATAATGGTTCCTTCACAGCCCAATTCGGCTAATTTTGGCAATTCATCAAAGGTTGAAATTCCTCCTGAGGCTATTAATTTCAATCCTTTTGCCTGTTCTAAAATTTTGGCATACAAATCAAAACTAGGACCTTGCAACATTCCGTCTTTAGCAATATCAGTGCAAATGACATATTGAATTCCTTTATTTTGATATTCTTGAATAAAAGGAACTAAATCTTCATTTGAATCTTCTAACCAACCTGAAACTGCTACTTTTTCATTGTTAGCATCAGCGCCTAAAATGATTTTGTCCGAACCGTATTCAGCAATCCATTTTTCGAAAATAGCACGATTTTTTACAGCAATACTTCCGCCTGTAATTTGATTTGCACCACTTTCAAAAGCAATTTTCAAATCAGAATCGGCTTTTAATCCGCCACCAAAATCAATTTTCAGTTTGGTCTGCGAAGCGATTTGTTCCAATATTTTATAGTTGACGATTTTGCTTGATTTGGCTCCATCTAAATCTACTAAATGCAAATATTCGATTCCGTGGGCTTCAAATTCTTTGGCTACTTCAAGTGGGTTTTCGTTGTAAATTATTTTGGTATTGTAATCGCCTTTTGACAAGCGTACACATTTTCCTTCGATGATATCTATGGCTGGTATTATTCTCATTATAAAAGTTAGAAATTAGAAGTTTAAAATTGCTGTTGAAATTGATTTTTGCTATTACCATTGAAACATTTATAACTTCAAAAAGTTTCCAAGAATTTGCTCACCCACATCACCACTTTTTTCAGGGTGAAATTGTGTTCCGTAGAAGTTATTATTTTCTAGAGCTGATGAATATTCTACCTCGTAATCCGTGGTTGCAATGGTTTCATCACAAATTGGTGCATAAAAACTATGTACCAAATACATATATTCTTTTTCAGCAATTCCTTTGAATAAATCGGATTTTAGATTGTAAATCACGTTCCAACCCATTTGAGGAACTTTTACTTTATTGGTAAATTTGATTACGTTTACATCAAAAATCCCTAAACCTTTGGTATCGCCTTCTTCAGAATGGTTGCACATCAATTGCATTCCGAGGCAAATTCCTAAAACTGGTTGCGTCAATGTCGGAATCAAAGTATCTAATCCACTTTTTTGCAACATCATCATGGCATAACTAGCCTCTCCCACTCCAGGAAAAATTACTTTGTCAGCTGATTTTATTTCGTCAGGATTATTGCTCAAAACAGCTTTGTAACCTAATCTTTCGATGGCAAACATAATGCTTTGGATATTTCCTGCTCCGTAATTTATGATTACTATTTTCATTTTATAAGCTTTGGGCTTTGAGCTTTGAGCTTTGAGCTGATTACCCATAGCTGAATGCTCATTGCCATTACAACATTCCTTTGGTACTTGGCAAAATCATTTTCTCAGTATCACGTTTTACCGCTACTTTTATTGCTTTCGCAAAAGCTTTAAAAATAGCTTCTATTTTGTGATGTTCGTTGTCTCCTTCAGCTTTGATGTTGATGTTGGCTTTGGCACCGTCAGAGAATGATTTGAAAAAGTGAAAAAACATCTCCGTCGGCATTTTACCGACCATTTCGCGTTTAAATTCAGTATCCCAAATCAACCAGTTTCTTCCTCCAAAGTCAATGGCTACTTGTGCTAAACAATCATCCATTGGTAAACAGAAGCCGTAACGCTCAATACCCAATTTGTTGCCTAATGCTTTAGCAAAAACTTCACCAAGTGCGATTGCAGTATCTTCTATTGTATGGTGTTCATCTACTTCTAAATCGCCTTTTACTTTGATTTCCAAATCCATTTGTCCATGACGTGAAATTTGATCCAGCATATGGTCGAAAAAAGCAATTCCGGTGTCAATTTTACTTTTTCCTGTTCCGTCTAAGTTCAAGTTGATATAAATGTCAGTTTCGTGTGTTTTTCTAGTAATAGAAGCGGTTCTAGCTTCTAATTTCAAGAACTCATATATCTTTTTCCAATCCGTAGTTTGCAAAGCAATAACCGTTTCTAAAGAACTTAAATCAGTCGAAATTTCGTTGCCTCCCAAACCTTCTTCTTGTTTCAAGAAAATGGCTTTTGCTCCTAGATTTTTGGCCAATTCAACATCAGTGATACGATCTCCTAATACAAATGAATTTGCTAAATCGTAATTCGGGTTATCAATATATTTGGTCAACATTCCGGTACGAGGCTTGCGTGTTGGTGCATTGTCTTCAGGAAAAGATCTATCAATGAAAATATCATCAAACAAAACTCCTTCATTTTCAAAGGCTCTTAAAATGAAATTTTGTGTGGGCCAAAAAGTGTCTTCTGGAAAACTGTCCGTTCCTAAACCATCCTGATTAGTTACCATCGCCAATTCATAATCTAATTCGTTGGCAATTTTAGCCAAATATTGAAAAGCTTTCGGGTAAAACTCTAATTTTTCTAAACTATCTAATTGATAATCTTTTGGTTCCAAAACGATCGTTCCATCACGATCTATAAAAAGTATTTTCTTCATGGTAAGTTTATTCTAGATCTAAACAGGTTTTCAAAACCCGTTAGGTCTTTATTGATTAATTACGTAGCGCTTCAATTAATTTTTTATTCTCTTCTTCTGTTCCAATGGTCAAACGCAATGTATTTTCGCAAAGTGGTTGAGTTGTTCTGTTACGAATAACGATTCCTTTGGCAATTAATTCATCGTATCTTTTATTAGCATCATCTACTTTAATTAAAATAAAATTGGCTTCTGTTGGATAAATTTTTTCGACAAAACTTACTTTAAGTAGCACTTTAAGTAACTCTTCTCTTTCTTTGATAATAGAAGCGATTTCAGATTTTATTTTAGCTTCATCTTTCAAACGATCTAAGGCTCGAAGTTGCGTTAATTCATTTACATTGTAAGGTGGTTTTATTTTATTTAAAACCGTAATTACTTCCTCAGAAGCATAACAAACACCCAAACGAATTCCTGCCAAGCCATAAGCTTTTGATAAGGTTTGGGTAATAATTAAATTTGGATATTGATCTAATTTTTGCAACCAACCTTCTTTATCTGAAAAATCAATATAGGCTTCATCAATTACTACAAAACCATTGAATTTTTCTAGCAATGTTTTTACGCTTTCTTCTGAAAAGGAATTCCCAGTTGGGTTATTTGGAGAGCATAAAAAAATGATTTTGGTATTTGCATCAACTGCTTCAAAGATTTTATCAAGTTGCGGTTGAAAATCAGTTGAAAGTAATACTTCTCGGTTCTCAACGGCATTGATATTTGCCAAAACACCATACATTCCATATGTTGGTGGTAATGAAATAATATTGTCAACTTTGGGCTCGCAAAAGGCTCTGAATAATAAATCTAAAACTTCATCACTTCCGTTTCCTAATAAAATCTGTTTAGGATTTATGTTTTTTAATTTTCCTAAAACCACTTTTACGTTTCCTTGCTGTGGATCTGGATAACGGTTTACTCCGTTTTGATACGGATTTTCATTGGCATCCAAAAAAATCATATCAGCTGTATCGAAATCCTCAAACTCGTCTCGAGCTGACGAATACGGCTTTAATTTTTTTACGTTTTCACGCACTATTGTATTTATATCGAAAGTCATTTTTGAAGTTTTAGTTTTTTAAATCTTTTAATCTCAAGGTTACAGCAGTTTTATGGGCTTGTAATCCTTCAGCTTCTGCCATTAGTTCAATTGCTGAACCGATATTTTGAATTCCTTTTTCGGATATTTTTTGAAAAGTCATTGATTTGGTAAAACTATCCAAATTTACGCCGCTGTAATTCTTTGCATATCCATTGGTTGGCAACGTATGATTAGTTCCTGAAGCGTAATCACCGGCACTTTCAGGAGTATAATTTCCAATGAAAACTGAACCAGCGTTCCCGATATTATTTACATAGAAATCTTCATCTTTGGTGCAAATAATAAAATGCTCAGGGCCATATTCATCAATTAATTCTAAAGCAATTTTGTCATTTTCTACATAAATTAATTTTGAATTAGCAATAGCTTTTTCTGCAATAGCTTTTCTTGGAAGAACTTCTAATTGAGACTGAATTTCTTTTTCAACTTCATCAATCAATTCTTTTGAAGTTGAAACCAAAATCACCTGACTGTCGGTACCGTGTTCAGCCTGAGATAATAAATCAGATGCTACAAATGCTGGAACAGCTGTATCATCTGCAACAATTAATAATTCTGAAGGACCTGCGGGCATATCAATAGCTACACCAAATTGAGTTGCTAATTGCTTGGCAACAGTTACAAATTGGTTTCCTGGTCCAAATATTTTGTACACTTTTGGGATTAAATCGGTACCAAAAGTCATTCCTGCAATTGCTTGAATTCCTCCAACTTTTAGAATTTTTGTTACTCCACATAAATAAGCAGCATATAAAATAGCAGGATTTATGTTTCCTTGTTTGTCTGGGGGCGAACATAGGACAATTTCGCTACAACCAGCTAATTTTGCTGGAACAGCCAACATTAATACAGTAGAAAATAATGGCGCTGTTCCACCAGGAATGTATAAACCAATTTTTTGGATAGGCCTTTTTTCCTGCCAGCAATTTACTCCTTCAATTGTTTCAACAATTACAGGGCTTGTTTTTTGAGCAGCGTGGAATTTTTCAATATTTGATTTTGCTAATTGAATAGCTTCTTTTAATTCTTTAGAAATAGTTGCGATTGCTGTTGCTATTTCGGTTTGAGAAACTTCTAATTCAGAAACTGAAACACCATCAAAAAGTGAAGTATATTTTGCAACAGCAAAGTCTCCTTTTGATTGTACTTCTTTGAAAATTCCTTTAACAGTCGATTCGATATCATCAACAGTTTTTGTTGGCCTTTCTAAAATAGTTGACCAAGTTTCTGGTTTTGGATTGAATATTTTGTTCATTTTTTTAGTTACTAAGTTGCTAAGATTCTGAGTTTCTAAGTTTTGTTTTCCTTATGAGTACTTAATGATTAAAGCACCATTTTCTCAATTGGACAAACTAAAATTCCTTCGGCGCCCGCTTCTTTTAGTTGATCAATAACTTCCCAGAAAGTATCTTTATCAATTACTGAGTGAACACTACTCCAGCCTTCTTGAGCTAAAGGTAAAACGGTTAAACTTCTTAATACTGGAAGAATTTTTCCAACTGCATCAATTTTATCGTTCGGAACATTCATCAAAATATATCTTGAATTTCTAGCTCTTAAAACCGATTCAATTCTGAATTTCAAAGTATCAATCAATTTTTGATTTCTTGGGCTGATTTTTGGAGAAACAGCTACAACTGCTTCGCTTTTCAAAATAACTTCTACTTCTTTCAAATTATTTTTGAATAAAGTACTTCCACTCGAAACAATATCGACAATCGCATCTGCAAGACCGATATTTGGAGCAATTTCAACAGAACCTGAAATTTGGTGAATGTCTACTGTTAGTCCAAATGATGCGAAGTAATCAATAACTGTATTTGGATATGAAGTTGCGATTCGCAAACCATCTAAATCTTTTATGGAATCGTATTCAAATGATTTTGGTACAGCTACAGAAACTCTACATTTTGAGAATCCTAATTTTTGTACCACTTGAATTCCTTTTCCTTTTTCAACCAAAAGATTATCACCAACGATAGCAGCATCAACTACGCCATCAATTAAGTATTGCGGGATATCTGAATTTCTTAAAAATAATACTTCTAAAGGAAAATTAGTTGCTTCGGCTTTTAATTGATCATTTCCGTTATCAATAGAAATACCGCAATCTTTTAGTATTTGAATGCTTTCTTCGTTTAAACGTCCTGATTTTTGAATTGCAATTTTAAGTGTACTCATTTTGTTGTTCTTTTTTGTTTGTAGTTTAAAATTAATGTTTGAGTACAAAGAATAGGTAATAAAAAACCCGCTTGATGTACTCAAACGGGTTTAGATTATTGTGATTTACACGCATACCATTAACACATCGCTTGAGAGCAATTATGTGAATGATGATGATGTAATTGAATTGATAACATAACTTTATTTAAATAGATAATTCTTTGTTTCTTTTGCAAAGATATATTATTAATTAATAATATTCCAATTTTTATTTTAACGTTTCATAAAGGATTTGTTAAAAATTAAAATCATCAATTTAATTACCATTATATTGCATTTCATTCGAATGGAGAAAATTCATTTAGCTTAAAATAGGTTCCAATGAAGGTCCGGCTGCAACTAAACGTTTTCCTTCTTCGGTATCTGTATATTGTTTGAAATTTTTAATGTATTGTTCAGCTAAATCTTTTGCTTTGCTTTCCCATTGATTAACATCTTTATACGTATCTCTTGGATCCAAAATACTTTTACTCACATTTGTTAATGCTGTTGGAATTGTCAAGTTCAGGAACGGAATTGTTTTTGTTTCGACAGTATCAATTTCGCCATTAAGTATTGCATCAATGATTGCTCTGGTGTTTTTGAGAGAAATTCTTTTTCCTGTCCCATTCCAACCTGTGTTTACTAAATAAGCTTTGGCTCCGTGCTCTTTCATTTTTCCAATTAATGTTTTAGAATACATAGTTGGATGCAATGTTAGAAAAGCTTCGCCAAATGCTGGCGAAAATGATGGCTGGGGCTCAGTAATTCCACATTCGGTTCCGGATAATTTAGAAGTATATCCGCATAAGAAATGGTATTGTGCCTGGTCATCGCTTAAAATAGAAACTGGTGGCAATACACCAAATGCATCGGCAGACAAGTAAATAATTTTTTTGGCATGACCAGCTTTTGAAGGCAAAACTATTTTGTTTATATGATAAATTGGATATGAAACTCGTGAGTTCTCAGTGATTGAATGGTCGTAATAATCAATTTCTCCATATTCATCGACAATTACATTTTCTAATAAAGCATCTCTTTTGATTGCTCTCCAAATATCAGGCTCATTTTCTTCTGATAAATCGATAACTTTCGCATAGCACCCTCCTTCGAAGTTAAAAACTCCATTGTCATCCCACCCGTGTTCATCATCCCCTATTAAATATCTTTTTGGATCTGCAGACAGAGTTGTTTTACCAGTTCCTGATAGCCCGAAGAATAAAGCAACATCTCCTTCTTCGCCAACATTTGCAGAACAGTGCATTGAAGCAATTCCCTTCAAAGGAAGATAATAGTTCATCATAGAGAACATTCCTTTTTTCATCTCACCTCCATACCAGGTACCGCCAATAAGTTGAATTTTCTCAGTAAGATTAAATACCACGAAGTTTTCAGAGTTTAATTCATGTTCTTCCCAATCTGGATTAGTTGTTTTTGAACCGTTTAATACAATAAAATCAGGTTCACCAAAATTTTGTAGCTCATAAACAGACGGTCTAATAAACATATTAGTTACAAAGTGAGCTTGCCAAGCTACTTCCATAACGAAACGAACTTTAAGTCTTGAGTCAGCATTTGCGCCACAAAAGGCATCGACTACATATAATTTTGGTGAGGTAGAAAGTTGTTTTAAAACTATTTTTTTCAGTTCCCGATAAACCCCTTTAGTTGTTGGAAAATTTACTTTATTATCCCAATGAATAGTGTTTTTCGTAATTTCATCTTTTACAATATATCTGTCTTTCGGAGAACGACCAGTAAAAGCACCGGTTTTAACAGCAACAGCACCCGTTTCTGTTACAGCACCTTTTGAATGTTTTTTTCTTCTACTAGATGTTTCTGCTTGAAATAATTGTTCATAAGAAGGATTATAAACAACTTCATGATAGCCCGTTATTCCTAAATTATGTAGTTCCTGAATAATCTTTATATTTTTCATAATTGCATATATTTTTTTATTCAATTGCTTTTTCTTTTACTTCAAAGTTACTTCAATTCAGGGCGTAAAGATGTGATTTTTGTCATGTTTAATAAAAAATAAAACGAATCTATTTGGGCTTTCAGCATTTGATTTTGCTATATAAATTTACAAAAAATAATATTCTCAATTATCGCTTTTAACAGATTATCGCAATGATTACTTACAACTGTCCTGATTCTATTAGATGTCACAAATAGATTTGG
>NZ_DATIDY010000117.1:0-3632 GCF_035456085.1 Flavobacterium sp. | reverse complement strand
AAAGATGTTTTTCAGGAAGCTTTTGTTATCGTTTTTCAAAAAATAGAGCAATACAATTTTGAGGGAAGTTTTGAAGGTTGGATGAAGCGAATTTTCATCAATAAATTAATAGAAACATTGAAGAAAAAGAAAAAAGACATACTGTATTTAGATGTTTTTGATACCGAAATTATTGCCGAAGAAGAATTAGAATTAGCACCGATTGAGCAAGAAAAATTATTAGCCTACATTCAAGAATTGCCAGATCAATATCGGATGGTTTTTAACCTTTTTATTTTCGAAAAAATGAAACATAAAGAGATTGCAGAAATACTTCAAATTACAGAAGGAACATCCAAATCAAATTTAAATAGAGCCAAAGCTATTCTGAAAAAGAAGATTTTGACAGTTCAAAATTGTAAAACAGCCTAGCTTAAATTCTAAAAACAAATAATGAAAAGACCCAAATCGTTTCAAAAAAAAATATAATTACGCATGAAAAATAAAGAAGCAAGATCTATTTTTTCTTCATTAGAGAACTTCTCAAGTCCTCCACCGCCTGAATTGTGGGACAAAATTGAAGCCGAATTAGAGAAACCAAAAAAGAAAAGGCGCCCTGTTATTTGGTGGTGGGTTGCAGCTGGTTTAGTTGCTGGACTTTCTCTACCTACTGTTTGGTACGTTAATAACAATCAGGGAAATATTCATGAATTGAAAATAGAAAATGCTAATGGCGTAGTTTTACAAAATGATGAAAAAGGAAATGCAAATGATGAAGGCAGAAGTGGAATTGCTACTGGGAAATCTACTTTTGAACAAAAAAACAACAGTGAAAATGACATTGCAAATGAAAATTTAAACGCATCAGAAAATCGTAGTTCAGTAGCCAATGCTAATTCGGCAAATGCTAAAAATGTTCCTGAAGTGGTTGTTTTGAAAAGTAAAAATTACGGAAAACATAAACGTTCAAGACAGGAAAATCAAGGTCAGTTTATTGCCGAGAGTAATGATAATTCTTCATCAAATGTTGTAGCTGCTAATAAAAATGCAAACACTAATAATTACAATTCGGCTTTAGTCATTGCGAAAAATAATTCTTCGCAAATCAGTAATTCAAATGAAAATAAGCGAATTGCAAATACTCAAAAAAACACTGTTTCCGAGTCGTTGCAGCCCAATAAAAACTCTGAAATTATAAATCAAAACGCTGAAAGTTCTGTAGACAACGACAGAGCAATTGCTCAAAGCGCTAGCTCGAAAGACTCACTTATTAACATAAAAAAAGAAGTTGCTCAACTAGAAAATGCTTTGGTAGAATTGGATAAGGATAAAAGGAAGAAAGACAACAACTCAGAAGTTATTGATAAATGGTCACTTCAAGTATTTGCTGGCGTTATGAGTTCTGAAAATTATAACAATGAAAAAGTATTAGGAAACACCGTAGCGTCCAAACAATCCAATGGTTACGGTATCAAAACGAACTATAAACTGAACAAAAAATGGGCAGTAAGTTCTGGTTTCAAAATCAATGAGCTTGGTCAAACGATAGAAGGAGTTTCGTATTATGAGCGTCAGAGTTCAGCAATTTCAAAAACCGGATTGTTACCGATTGCGATTGCCTCTAATGATTCGCAACTTATATCTCCTAAAAACAATAATATAGTTTTAGTTGCTAATAATGAAAATTATTTATTTGCCACAAATACAGCAAATACCAGTGGTTATGAAACAGGAAATGTGACACAGAATTTAAAATATTTTGAAATGCCATTGGAAATTTCATACTCGCTTTTGAGTAAAAAGAAAACCAGTATCAGCATGAATACAGGAGGTTTTGTGGGTAAATTAATCTCGAATGAAGTGTTGTTAAATGGCAGTTCTATTGGAGAAAATAACAATGTAAATGAATTCATTTACGGAACACTTTTGAGCAGTACTTTGCAGTATGAATTCCTGAAAAAAACCAAATTTTTCATTGAGCCAGGAATGAATTATTACATCAATCCATTAGAAAATCAATCATTCAATCAATTTCAATGGATGTTTAATGTGGGTATAAATGTGTCTTTTTAAACTAAATAAAAATAGGCAATTCAAACGAACTGCCTATTTTAAAAAAATAATTCTCGTTTACTTTTTGATCATTTTGTCTTTAAAAACAACCTTATTATTTTTGGTCAAAGTGTAAATGTAAATTCCAGTTTTAAGATTCTTTATTGGAATTGCAGTCGTATTTTGTCCGCCTGTAAATTCAATAGGATTCTCAACCAATCGGCCGTTGAGGTCATAAATTCTAAGTTTTAAATTCTCCTCAGAATTATTTCTGACCGCAACATTCAAAACATCTGTTACAGGATTTGGGAAAATTTTCACTGCATATTGGTTATTCGTTTCAAAATCATCAGTCCCCAGATCTCCTTTTAATTCAAAACGGGCAATCACAGGTCCGTGGTCGGAAGTTGTGTTTGTGTAATTGGTAATATCTGTTCGCGGATCATAAACAGCAATTGAATTTGGTACATATTGATCTGTTAATTCATTCGAAATAATAATGTGATCCAAAAATCCACCTGAACTCAAAAAGCTATACGCACCGGCATTACTAATTCCCAAAGTAAGCGGATTGTAGTTAGTAGTATCTTCAACAAGTTTTTGATAAGACGAAGGATTTCCAGCAATAACCGACGATTTTACGTCATCATTAAAATCTCCTAAAATAACCAAATTCGATTTCGAGTAATAAACATCCAAGCTGTCTTTTAATAATTCAGTGTCATATTTTCGCATATTATATTTCGAAATATCAGATCCGCTATTGGCACGGGCATGAAGGTCAACTAGATTAATTAATTTTTTAACACCTCCAAGATTTGTTTCTATTTGTACCATATAAGGCAAACGTCCAGATGAGAAAAAGCTGGATCCATTTCCTCCAGGATAGTTTGGCAGTGTTTTTGTTCCTGCACGAACTTCATCATAAAAATCCTTGAACATTACGCGGGTATTTTTTACCGTTGCGGTTTGCGTATTGTAAAGAACCACCAATTTTTGTGGAGGAAAATTCGGTTCAGGAGCATTAAAAGAATATGACCATGAAGGCGAAATTGTTTTGTCAAATGTTTTTCCGTTAACACTAATTTTTTGGATTAGTTGATCTAAAGCTGTTTCATCAGATACTTCCTGAACCACATACACATCGGCATTTAATTTGTTCATCACTTTTGCCACATTATCAATTTGTAAGGCGTCATCAGTTGGTCCAAATTCAACACCATCAGTGCCTTTTACATCTGATCCGAAAAATTCCAGATTGTAAGTCACAATATCAAAAGTATCTGCTTTAGGCAATGAGGAACCTGTTAAAGCTCCAATTTGTTTGTTCAAAGCTGTTCCAGTTACCGTTAATGCTCCTGAAATACTTAGCGCTTTTACAGAAGGTGTAAATCTAACATAAATTGTTTTTCCGGTTGAAGCATCGGCAGCATTTACAACAACATTCGATTGAAAAGAAATATTATCCAACGAAATTTGATAATCAGTAGGAGCAGTAATAGTAATATCATTATAACCTTTAGCTTTAAAAACAAAAGACTGACTAGCAGAAACACTACCCGAACTTACTTCTCCAAAATCTAAATTTGGGTTCGAAGCTA
>NZ_DATIDY010000116.1:0-21125 GCF_035456085.1 Flavobacterium sp. | reverse complement strand
CAATGGTGGTCCGGTAACGATTACGCATCCTGATATTATTCGTTATTTTATGACTATTCCCGAAGCTTGTCAGTTGGTTCTCGAGGCAGGTGCGATGGGAAATGGTGGGGAAATTTATATTTTTGACATGGGTAAACCTGTCCGTATTTTGGATTTGGCCAAAAAAATGATCAAATTGGCTGGTTTTATACCTGATAGAGAAATTAAAATTGATATTGTAGGTTTGCGTCCAGGTGAAAAATTATATGAAGAATTATTAAATGATACAGCAAAAACCATTCCTACTTATCATGAAAAAATTATGATTGCCCAAGAAATTCAGGACGAATTTGAAAATCTGCATGTGGATGTAGAGGAATTAATAGGTATGGCGAATTTCTTTGATAATGATGATATAGTAGCCAAAATGAAAGTTATTATTCCAGAGTATAAGAGTATGAATTCTACTTTTGAAGTTTTGGATAAATAGGATTAATTAAAATATTTTACAGAAAGGTTTACGAGTTTGTACTTGTAAACCTTTTTTTTTGGATTTAACCCATCCGATTTAAAATTATTATTTCACGCTGATTTAGCAGATTATCGCAGATTTTGTGTTTATGGTGTAATGTATAATTTAAGCTTACAAATTAGTTGATGTGTTATGGATGTACTGTTTACGTGTGCTCTTTGCTTAAAAGAAGCAAAAGTCAAGAAATTTACATGGGTATATCTGAAGAGATTTGGAGAATGCGATAAATAAAGTAGTTACAAAGTCCAACAAAAGGACCAAAAATTCACAATTCAAAATACTAATTTATATTTATTAAGGGTGAAATAGGTTACAATAGTTAATAATTCTTTTTGGCCTTTTACGAACATCAATCCTTTTATTATTATCATTTTTAGTAGTTAAAACTTTGTGCCGTGAGACCGGATTTATATCAATGACAGGGACTATACCCTGATCATTTACGATCGCTTATTATTGGTTAAAAAAAGGTTGAATTTACAGCATTAAGGTCATAATTTATATTCACTAAAATAAATGATTTATCCGACTAAATATAAGTAAATTTGATTCCCGTAAGATTAAAGCTATTAATCATGTGAAAAAAATATCTAAATAATTAGTTAATAGCACAGTTCTTATTTACTTTTGCGATTTTAAAACAGGAAGTATTTGGTTCCCATATGTGGGAGTTTGAATGGCGAAGCCGTACATTTTTGTGACATGATTTTTTTTTAAAATTAAATGAGATTGGGCATTTACTCGAAAAATGCTCACAGATATTTTGTTAAATCCACAGACGTAAATACTTACTTAGTTAAGAACGAATTTAATGAATACTACAAATAAGCCTAACGATTGGTTGTTTGAAATAACACCGAAGAATAAATTTTTCACATTAAACCTTAAAGAGGTTTGGCAATATCGGGATCTGTTGATGCTTTTTGTAAAGAGAGATATCATCACCGTCTACAAACAAACTGTTTTAGGTCCTTTGTGGTATTTGATTCAGCCGTTGTTCACTTCGGTTACTTTTACTATAATTTTTAATAATGTAGCTGGGATTAACACAGGGACAATACCTCCTTTTTTGTTTAATTTGGCAGGTATCACTGTTTGGAATTATTTTACAGCTTGTCTCAATGGCACTTCTAATACATTTGCAGGTAATGCTGGGATTTTTGGAAAAGTTTATTTCCCTAGGATTATAACACCAATGTCTGTTGTCATTTCCAATTTGATAAAGTTTGGTATTCAGTTTTTGATTTTTGTTGCGTTCTATATTTATTTTTATTGTCAAGGAGTAGATTTACGTATAAATGGCTTGGTTTTGTTTTTTCCACTTTTGATTGTAACAATGGGAGTTTTGGGATTGGGATTAGGAATGCTGATTTCTTCATTAGTGACCAAATATCGTGACTTCAGTAACTTAATTGGTTTTGGGGTGCAATTGTTGATGTATCTATCAGCCGTAATGTATCCAATGGAATTAATCAAACAGAAACTTCCAAGCTATGGATGGCTGGTGCAATACAATCCTTTGGCATATTTGATTGAAAGCTCTCGTTATATGTTATTGAATGTAGGGGAAATTTCGGTTTGGGGAATGTTATACACAGTTATCATAACGATTGTAGTGTTTTTTATAGGGCTTTTAATTTTTAATAAGACAGAGAAGAGTTTTATTGATACAGTATAACCCCCTAAACCCCTGAAGGGGGAATTGGATTGCGAGAAGAGTTATTGTTTTTAACCCTTGAAGAAGATATAGAATTGATAATAAATGAGTAAAGATATTATATTAAAAGCCGAAAACATTTCCAAGCAATATCGTTTGGGACAAGTAGGAACAGGGACTTTGAGTCATGACTTGAACCGTTGGTGGCATCAAGTGCGTGGCAAGGAAGATCCCTATTTGAAAATTGGCGATACCAATGACCGTTCTACGAAAGGTACAAGTGACTATGTATGGGCATTGCAGGACATTAATTTTGAAGTGGAACGTGGTGAAGTTTTAGGAATAATTGGTAAAAACGGGGCAGGAAAATCGACCTTGTTAAAAATATTGTCCAAAGTTACCGCCCCCACCACAGGAAGTATAAAATCCCGAGGACGTATCGCTTCTCTTTTGGAAGTGGGTACCGGGTTTAACGGCGAAATGACCGGGCGCGAGAATATCTTTTTGAATGGAGCTATTCTGGGAATGA
This sequence comes from Flavobacterium sp., assembly GCF_035456085.1. Lineage (GTDB taxonomy): Bacteria > Bacteroidota > Bacteroidia > Flavobacteriales > Flavobacteriaceae > Flavobacterium. Next base: position 18,428 of record NZ_DATIDY010000116.1, on the reverse strand, counting down.
CCAAAAAAGAAATTGCCTCCAAGCTGGATGAAATTATTGAATTCTCGGGTTGTGAGCGTTATATAGACACTCCTGTTAAGCGTTACAGCAGTGGTATGACTGTACGACTTGCTTTTGCCGTGGCGGCTTTCCTAGAGCCTGAAATTTTAGTAGTCGATGAGGTTTTAGCAGTAGGCGATGCTGAGTTCCAGAAAAAAGCCATTGGGAAGATGCAGGATATTTCTAGAGGAGAGGGGCGCACGGTTTTGTTTGTGAGCCATAATATGGCAGCTATTCAGAAATTATGCACTAAATGTATTTTATTGAAAAATGGGAAATTTATTACAGGAGGGAAAACTGAGGACGTTATTCAATATTATTTAGAGCAATCTCAAGAAAATAAATGTGAATACATTTTAGACACTCAAAAATCAAAAAATAAAAGAGTATTTGCTACTAGTTTGAAAGTAGGAGATTTAGATGGTAATTTGATGAGTGAAATCCCTGTTGGTAAGCCGTGGAAAATCAAGGTGAATTTTACCGTAAATGAAAACATCAATAATTTAATTATTGCTATCGGTATAGCAGATGTTCATGAAACTCCAATTTCAACGTCTTGGTCATTACCACAAGAATTGGAGGCAGGAAATTATAGCGCAACATTCATTGAAGAAACCATTAAATTTAATTCAGGGCAATATAAATTAATGATTGGAATTTCACGTGGCTCCGAATCAATTGAATATATCGATAATGAAATGTTTGTGGTTTTTTCTGATGTCATAAATGAAAAAGAAGAATCTGTTATTAATAATAAAAGTGGATTAATTAGTAATCAAATGAAAAGTTATGTTGGTAAGGATTAAACATACGCTTAAAATTTGGTATTCAAATTATATTAAAAAAGAATTGAAAAGTATTAGTTTATTTCATATTCATCCTACCGCAAAAATATACAATAAAAAGAAGGTTGTAATAGATAAGTCTTCTTTGATTTGTGAATATGTTATAATTAGAGCTACAGATGCTTTTTTGAATATTGGAAAAAATACTCAAGTTGGACCATTCTCAGTTTTTTTTGTTTCTCATTATGGAATAAAAATTGGGAATGACGTTATGATTGCTCCTCATTGTGTTTTTGCTGCAGGAAATCATGAGTATAGGAATTTAGATCTTCCTATGATTAAAGCCGGAAGTTTTAGTAATGGGCCAATAATAATTGAAGATGATGTATGGATAGGAGCTAATTGTACAATTACGGACAATGTGAAAATTGGAAAAGGAGCAATTATAGCAGCAAATTCACTTGTCAATAAAGATGTAGCATCCTATGATATAGTAGGAGGTGTTCCAGCAAAAAAAATATCATCAAGAATAAAATAAATATGATAAAAAATATTAAAAATTGGATTAAGAAGAATTCAACATTACAATTTCAAAAAACATCCTATTCTCAATGTGGCGAAGATTTGATCGTCAAATTTATTTTTGATAATTTAAATATTAAAAATCCAAGTTATATTGATATTGGCGCTCATCATCCTTTTTATATTAGCAATACAGCATTATTTTATCAAAATGGGTCTGTAGGAATTAATATTGAGCCAGATCCTGCGCTTTTTGAAGCTTTTGTAAAAGATAGAAAAAATGATAAGAATTTAAATATAGGTATTTCTGATATCGAAGGTGTTCTAGATTTTTATATCATTTCTACACCGGCGCTAAATACATTTTCAAAAGAAGAAGCTTACAATTATCAAAATGAAGGTAGTTATAAAGTTACTGGTATTAAGAAGATTAGTGTGAATACTCTGTCAAATGTTTTAAATGAGTTTTCAAATGGTATTTTTCCGCAATTTCTTAGTATTGATGCCGAAGGAATTGATGAAATGATAATCAGGGGAATTGATTTTGAGAAAAACTTTCCAATAGTAATTTGTATTGAAACAATTTCTTTTTCTGCTAGTGGTAATGGAGTCAAAAACACTGAATTAATCAAGTTGATTGAGCAAAAAGGTTATATCTGTTATGCAGATACACATATTAATTCAATATTTGTTCATAAAGATAGTTGGATAAGATGATAAAACTTAAAATAAATACCGAAAGATTTTTCCTTAAAATAGCTAAAATAATATTAAATAAACATATTGGTAAAAGCAATTATCAAGGTATATTTGAGAGTTTCTTTTCTCTTTCGTTGAACGGAATGAACATTGGAGGAGGAGGTCAGACAGATACTTCAGGTGAAAGAAATGCATTAGTTTACATTAAAAGTAGATTGCAAAATGTACAGCAGTTAACAATTTTTGATGTTGGAGCCAACATTGGACTTTATACGATTTTGCTAAATGATATTTTTAATGAAAATGCAAAAATATTTTCATTTGAACCTTCGAAAAAAACGTTTAATACCTTGTCTGTTAATACTGGTACTATAAAAAATAGAAATATTTTTAATTTCGGATTTGGAAATGTAAATACCGTCCTAACCCTATATTCCAATAAGGAAGAATCTGGATTAGCTAGTATTTATGAAAGAAGATTAGATCATTTTAATATCAAAATGAATTTAAGTGAAGAAATCGAAATCAGAACAATCGACACTTTTTGTTCAGAAAACAGTATCAGTAAAATTAATTTTTTAAAAATCGATGTTGAAGGACATGAACTAAATGTTTTGAATGGAGCTTCAGAATTGATTAAAAATAATAAAATTGATTTTATTCAATTTGAGTTTGGAGGTTGTAATATTGATTCAAGAACATACTTTCAGGACTTCTATTATTTATTAAAAGAAGATTTTTATATCTATCGAATTTTAAAAGACGGGTTGTATAAAATTGAGAATTATAAAGAAATGTATGAAACATTCATTACAACAAATTTTTTAGCAGAGCGTAAGCAAATAGATGGTATTAATTAAATTACAGGGAGGTTTAGGTAATCAAATGTTTCAGTATGCATTTGCTTCAATTCTCGCCAAAAAAAATAATACAAAACTTGTTATCGAAGACAGCATTTATACTATCATAGATAAAAAAGAAGGCTACACGCCAAGAAGTTTTGAGCTTTCTATTTTTGACAATGAATATAACTTTGCAAAAAAATCGGATATTACTTTATTCACTAATTTATCTTTATTACATAAAGTAAAAAGGAAGTTTAAATTAAATTATCCTAAAAAAATCGATGAACAAACATTTGAATATTCTTCAAAGTTAAATTCATTAAAAGCACCGGTTTTTGCAACTGGATATTTCCAGAGTTATAAGTATTTTATTGGGTATGAAAAATATATAAAAGATCTATTTGTTTTTCCAGTTGATAAATTGTCGAAGGAAAATATTGGCTTAATTCCTGTTTTGCAAAACAATAATACAATTGCCATTCATATCAGGAGAGGTGATTATGTAACTGATAAAGTGACAAATCAGTTTCACGGCATATGTAGTTTTGAATATTATGAAGAAGCAATTTTGAAAATAACTTCGAAAATCGATAATCCGAACCTAGTTTTTTTTTCAGATGATCCCCAATGGGTCAAAGAAAATTTTGAAGGCTTTCCTTTTAATAAAATTTTTATTGCTCATAATAAAGGATTAAACAGTTGGGCGGATATGTTTTTGATGAGTATTTGTTCTCATAACATAATTGCAAACAGTTCTTTTAGCTGGTGGGGTGCCTGGTTAAATAATAACCCGGAAAAAATAGTGGTAGCACCCAAAGATTGGTTTCAAGCAAAAGATATTGATATAAATTCTATAATTCCTGAAGAATGGGTAATAATTTAATGGTTGAGAAAGTATCAATTATTATGCCCGCTTATAATGCAGAAAATTATATAGAGGCTAGTATAAAAAGTGTATTAGACCAAACTTATTTGAAATGGGAATTGATTATAGTGGATGATGGTTCTACAGATAATACTGCAAAAATTGTAAAAGAATTGTTGGATAAAGATATAAGGATTCAATATTACTATCAAGAGAATGGCAAACAAGGGAAAGCTAGAAATTTTGGTATTTCAAAATCAAATGGAGTTTATCTTGCATTTCTTGATGCCGATGATTTGTGGTTACCCGAAAAATTGGAAATCCAAATTGAAGAGATTCAAGAAAAAAAAGTAGATTTAGTTTTTTCGGATTCTTATGTTTTTAATAATGATGAGGCATTTGATATTTCAAAAAAAATGAATATTCCATCCGAAGTTTTTTATGATAAAACTTCTGTGAAATTGTTTTTAAAAGGAAATAGGATTCCAATATTAACAGTTTTGGTAAAAAGAGAAAAGGTCATATATGTTGGTGGTTTCTCAGAGGAATTGGATATTCAGAATGTAGAGGATTATCACCTTTGGTTGAAATTACTAATTTCAAAATGTGTTTTTTATTCTTCCAATTATATTTTAACAAAATACAGGGTTCACGCTAATTCTGCAACTTCAGCGGATAAAATAGTTCATGATAAAATTCCAAATGTTTTTTTTGATTTGTTGCAACTTTATCCAAGTTATAAAGAGCAAATTGAGGATGAATTAAAATTGAGATTTAAATTGATATATAAAAATAATCTTTTTACAAAATCAGAGTTGGCTTTTTGGATTAAGAAGAACACGCAATATTTATCAAAATCACATTTAAGTTTTATTTATTTGTTTTTAAATTTCTTCATGCCAACTAAAATTACTAAAAGGTCTTTAATGTATTTATTGAATGCCTAATTTTTTCATAAATTTCAATTAAAGGGAATGATTACAGTAATATATCCTTATAGAAATAGAGAATTGAGGAGAGTTAAAAATTCTTTAGATTCTTTATCTAAACAATCTAATAAAAATTTTACTGTTGTTTTTGTAGATTATGGGTCTGAAATTCAATTTTCCGATTCTGTTAAAAGTCTTTTAAAACAATATGAATTTGTAAAATATATCTATTCATATCATAATTATCAGCCTTGGTCTCGTTCCAAAGCTATAAATATTGGGTTACGATTAGCAGAAACTGAATATGTTTTTATTGCCGATATAGATATTATTTTTCATAATAAATTCATTGATGTTTTATTTGTTTTAAAAAATAAAAGCGAGAATGTTTATTTTCAGGTTGGGTATTTAGATGAAGCTGAAAGTAAAGAGCTAAAAGAATTTGATAAATATACCATAGCATCTAAGAGTATCCCTGAAGGGCAAGGGTTATCGTTTTTCAAGCGAGATTCTCTATTGACTATTGGCGGGTTTGATGAGTTTTTTCATTTTTGGGGTGCAGAAGATGAAGATGTACATTCAAGACTTAAAAATGCTGGTTTTTCTTCAAAATTTTATAATAATGAAATTTTACTGTTGCATCAATGGCATAAAAGCTTTGAAAACATAGAGAAAAATAAATTAACAGTAGAGCCTATATTAAATGATGTATTCGGTTTAAATAAACAAAAACTTAGGTTCAATCAAAAAAACAGTATAGTAAATGTTAACTGTGAAAATTGGGGAAAAATAATTAGCAAAAACGAATTTGAATTTTTAAATTCTAATCAAGATTCAATTACACTTTTAAATAAGAAGTATATTATTGACAATTTTATTGACTTTGTTTTGCCTAATACGCATTCTAAAATTATTAATGTTGTTTTTCAGAAGCATAATTATCCAGATACTTTAAAATATAAAATAAAGAAATTTTTAAGAATCAAAACACAAGAGTATTATTCTTTAAAATATATCAATGATTTAATTTTAAAGACTCTAATTATTTATTATAAAGATTACTTTTTTATATATGAAATAAGTTCTGATTTGAAAAGGATTCAATTAAAAATTAAGAAATAGGCAAGTTATGAATCCTTTAATCTCTATCATAATTCCGACTTACAATCGTGCTCATTTAATTGGAAAAACGCTCGATAGCATTATAGCTCAAACTTATACTAATTGGGAGTGCATTATTGTAGATGACGGAAGTACGGATGATACAGCTGAAGTTTTAGGGGGATATATAACAAAGGATCGTCGTTTTCAGTATCACCTTCGCCCTGAAACTCATAAACCAGGAGGCAATGGGGCTCGGAATTATGGATATTCATTGTGTAAAGGACAATATATAAAATGGTTTGATAGCGACGACGTAATGTTACTTGATTGCCTAGAAAAGCAAATAGGTGATACACCTTTTTATGATGTTTCGGTTTGTCGGGTCATTAAATATGATTTTCAAAATCATAAAGCATTGGGTATTACTCAAATTTTCTCTGAACAAGTAATTAGGGATTATTTATTGGGTAGAGTTATATTTTATATTTGTGGGCCAATTTGGAATAGAGAATTTATCCAAAAGCAATCTATATTATTTGATGAAAGTATTTCTAATTTAGACGATTGGGATTTTAATCTTAGGATGTTGTATCAAGAACCATCCATTGTTTATATTGATGAACCTTTGATACAGTATAGAATACATGGGAATTCTTTGTCGCACGAAATTAATAAGCTGAATTTTGAAGAAATAAAATCTGAGTTTAAAGCAAGGAATAAGCATTTAAAATTATTAAAATCAAATAAACTAGTTGATTCACGGATTTTGCAAAATTATATTGTAGATCGATATAAATTTATTTTTAGAGAAGCATTACTCATAAATGATCATAAAAAGAAATACTATTTGAGAATGCTATTAGTATCGCAATTAAAAATTTTAGATTCAAAGGGTTTTATTAAAACTATATTCGGTTTTGTAATTTTTAGTGTTTTTGGTAAAGGTTATAAATTATTAAAACAATGAAAATCCTTTTTGTTTCCATGCCATCTGTCCATGTCATTCGTTGGATAGAAAACCTAAAAGACACTCCCTATGAATTGTTCTGGTTTGATGTTTTGGGAAGAGGAAAACTGGAAGCTATTGGCTCTCTTCATCAATTTACAGGTTGGAAAAAAAGGAAATTACCTTTTATAAAAGGGGAGTATTTCTTGAGTAAAAAATTTCCTGTTTTATATGAAAAAATGATTCCTTATCTTGAAGTAACGGCAGATGAAGCTTTAGAGAAAATAATTTTAGAAATCCAGCCTGATATTGTCCATGGTTTTGAATTGCATTATTGCTCGTATCCTATATTAAAGACCATGAAAAAATATCCGGATATTAAATGGATTTATTCCTGTTGGGGAAATGATATTTTTAGGCATCAAGTATTAAAGAGTGATTTAAACAAAATCCAAACTGTTTTAAGAAGAGTGGATTTTTTAATAACAGATTGTAAAAGGGATTTTCATTTAGCAGAAAAATATGGTTTTAAAGGTAACTTTTTAGGAGTTTTACCCGGAGGAACTGGCTATGACATAAATAATATAAAGTTGAGTTATAAAGAGCCTACAACTAGAAAAATTATTTTAATAAAAGGATACCAAAATGAAATAGGCAGGGCTATTTTTGTTTTGAAAGCAATAAAAGCAATAATTAAAAAGCTAGAAACTTTTGAAATTTATGTTTTTTCAGCTAGAGGAGAAGTTGCTGATTTTATTTTGTCAGATTCTGAATTGAATGGAAGAATTAAAATTTTAGATCAATTAAGTCAAATTGAATTATTCAGTTATTTTGGTAGAGCTTTTATGTATATTGGAAATAATATTTCTGATGGAATGCCTAATACGCTCTTAGAATCTCTTTTGTTAGGAGCGTATCCATTACAATCAAATCCCGGTAACGCTACAAAAGAACTTATAGGTGAAAAATATTTTGGGATGACAATTGATAATCCTGAAGATTCAGATGAGATTGCATCTAAAATACTGCAGATAATAGATGAAAAAGAGAATATTGTCTCTTTAGTTAGTTTGAATCATAAAAATGCAATTGGAGATTATGATTATAATAAAATTAAAAATTTAATTTGTGGGTTGTATAATCTAGAATAAATGAATCAGCCATTAGTTTCCATAATTATTCCTTCTTATAATCGAGCTCATTTAATTGGTGAAACTCTTGATTGTGTTCTATCGCAAACTTATGCTAATTGGGAGTGTATTATTGTAGATGATGGTTCTACAGATGAAACACAATTACTATTGGATCATTATTGTAAGAAAGATGATAGATTCTTTTACCAGATTAAAACTATTGAACAAAAAAAAGGAGCAAGTATTTCGAGGAATTTAGGGTTAAAATTATCAAAAGGGGAATTTGTTCAATTTTTAGATTCGGATGATATTCTTGCACCCAATAAAATAGAAGTACAACTTGACCTACTGAAAAAGGAGAGTAAATATACAATTTCAACCTGTATGTGGGGTAAGTTCAATGTGTTTGGAGAATCATTAAACCTTATTAAAAATAGTGCTGATTATAAAAATTTTGATACTATAAAAGAGTATTTTGATATAATTGGTTTGCATGGAGGATTTTTTCCGCCTCTGAATTTTTTAATGCCCAAAGAGCTAATTAATTATTCTGGTTATTGGAATGAAAGTTTGACTGTAAATGACGACGGTGAATTTTTTTTCAGAATTTTATCTAATGCTGAAAAAATATTGTTTTGTGACAAAACATATGTTCTATACAGGAATAATTCGAATGATAATTTAAGCGTGTTAAATGCTGAAAGTAAGGCTCTAAGTTTGGTAAATAGCTGGAAAATAATCGAAACTTTATATGTGACAAAATACAATGAAGTTAATTCAAATTATATAAATAAAAAAAAGGGCTGTGTTTATAATGAGTTAAAAAGAGAATATCCTCAACTGATTGCTAGTAATAGAAATTTCTTTGAACAACAAATAAAAGAGGATACTTTACTGAAGAAAATAAACAAATTAAAAAAAAGAATTAAGAACCGGTTGAAAAATGTTTTTAAATTTTAATTAATGCGAGTAGGCTTTAATCCATATAAAGATCAAGAAAATGGTGATAGTTACTTTTCTCATCAGGTAATAATTCCAGTTTATATCCCCAATCTGGAAGGGTATTTTAAAGACAGTTTTACGATTTTAAAACTTTGTTTAGAATCCTTGTTTTCTACTGTCCATGGTAAAACTTTTATTACAATCGTCAATAATGGAAGTGGAGATTTTGTCAAAGATTATTTGGATGAATTATTAAGTGAAGGAAAAATACAGGAGCTCATTCATACGGAGAATATTGGGAAACTCAATGCTATATTGAAAGGTTTAGTCGGAAATAATATAGAATTGGTCACTATTTCTGATTCTGATGTTTTATTTTTACCGAATTGGCAGAATGAAACTATAAAAGTTTTTACTGCAATTCCCAAAACAGGAGTGGTAGGTATTGTTCCACAGTTTGGTATGTTTAAATCTAATTGTGGAAATGTGCTTTTTGATACTATTTTTAGTCCAAGACTTCGATTTATTCCGGTAAAAAACAAAGAGGCTTTGATTCGTTTTTATGACAGCATCGGTTGGGATAGGAATTATAATCAGGATTATTTAGAGTATAATTTAGGATTGAAAATTAATGATGATTTGAATGTTTTGATAGGTTCGGGCCATTTTGTAGCTACTTATAAGAAAGATATTTTTGAAGAAATAACGACTTATATTGGGTTTAAGATGGGAGGTTCAAGCGAGGGGTATTTAGATGAGGCTCTTCTTAAGAAAGATTATTGGCGACTGACAACAGAGGATAATTACGCTTTTCACATGGGGAACACATTGGAAGAGTGGATGACTATCCCTAAAAAGCTTGGAAAAGAGGTAGAGGAACCAAATTATAATTTTGAAAAAAATAAAAAAATAAGTCATTTTCTTTATTTTATAAAAAATAAGCTTTTTATGAAGTTTTTGAAAAATAAACCATTGGTGAAGATTTTTTTGAGATGGAAACAATTGCCAAAGAACATGATTGAAAATTACTAAAATGCAAATCGAAAAAAAGTTTTCAATACTGATAGTTTCAAAAAACCGAAAACAAGATTTATTTAAAACATTAAATATTTTAGAATCTTTAATAGATAAATCTGAAGTTGAAGTCTTAGTTTTTTTGGATGGATGTACCGATGAATCGGAAAGCCTCAAAAATGAAATAGATTGGATAAGATGGTTTGTATGTGATGAGACAATTGGAGCTTCGGCAGCCAGACATCAAATTTACCCGTTAGCAAATTCGGAAATACTTATTGGTCTAGATGATGACGCACATCCATTGAGTATTAATTTTTTAGATCAGATAGAAGATCTGTTTAAAATACATCCTAATGTTGGAATTTTAGCTTTTGAAGAAATAAAGGGAGTTTTTCGATCTGATGAAGAAGCTTTAAACCAAGCTGAAACTATAAAGAGAGAGTATTTGACTTCTGAATTTATTGGATGTGGGTTTGCTGTTCGCAAGTCAGTTTATAGCCTTACAAACGGTTTTCCTGTCTGGATTGATATTTATGGGGAAGAGTCTTGTTTATCCATTGAAGTTTTGTCAAAAGGTTATGATATTTTATATACCAATCAAATCAAGATCAATCATAGAGTTAATAAAGAACAGCGGAAATTAAATAAGCAGCATTATTTCAGATTTGGAAAACAATTAAAAAACTCAACATTTTATTTTTTGGTTTATTATCCATTTCCCTTCATTAATATTTTGAAATTGTATTGGCATAATTTTAAAAAATATGCTTTAACCGATTGGGAATGCTGTAAAATTTTTTTTGAAACAATGTTTACTGTGCTATTTCATTTTTTTGGAATTTTGAAATTCCGGAAACCTGTAGAAAAGTCTTTAATTATAAAAATGAGAAATTTATCAAGTTTAAAATTTTAGCATGAAAACTATCGCCATTATTCCAGCTAGAGGAGGTTCTAAAAGACTTCCTGAGAAGAATATAAAATTTCTTGGAGGAATTCCTCTATTGGTACATAGTATTTTATATGCTCAGGCAAATAGTGATATTATAGATGCCGTTTATGTTTCTACAGATGATGAACAAATAAAAAAAGTTGCTTTACAATTTGGAGCAAAGGTGATCGATAGACCTCAGTCGCTTTCAGGAGATTTAGAACCGACAGTTTCTGCACTAAAGCATGCTTTGCAGCAAATAGGTGATGAGGCAGAAAATGTAATTTTGCTGCAACCTACAAATCCACTACGACTTAAAAATTTGCTAGCAGATGCTTTTAAAATTTATAAAGAAGGAAATCATGATAGTCTATTTGCCGTAACCCGAAACCATCAAAAATTTGGGAAAATAGCAAATCAAAAATTTATTCCGTTTAATTATGAAATTGGGCAAAGAAGCCAAGATTTAGAGCCTTTGTTTTACGAGAATGGATTGTTGTATATTACCAAAGCTAAATTAATTTTTGAGGATATAATTATTTCAGAAAATGCTTTTCCGTTCGAAGTAAATCATATTTTTGCCAACGTTGATATTGATACTCCAGAAGATTTTGATTATGCGGAATATCTTTATCAAAAACTCATAACTCAATAACCCATAACTTATTTAATGAATCCATATATAGAAATTTCAGGTCGAAAAATAGGTCTAGATTATCCTCCCTTAGTTATTGCTGAAATTGGAATTAATCATGAGGGGTCTTTACTGATCGCTAAAGAAATGGTTGATGCAGCACATAGAGCAGGAGTTGAGGTGGTCAAACATCAAACACACATTGTAGAAGATGAAATGAGCGGAGCCGCCAAAAAAGTGATTCCGGGCAATGCGGATGTTTCGATTTACGAAATCATGGAGCGTTGTTCGTTAAATGAAGCCGATGAATCGGAATTAAAAAAACATGTCGAAAGCAAAGGGATGATTTTTATTTCGACTCCATTTTCCCGTGCTGCGGCCGAAAGATTGAAAAAGTTTGATATTCCAGCTTATAAAATAGGTTCAGGCGAATGTAATAATTATCCGTTGTTAGAGCACATAGCATCTTTTGGCAAACCAGTAATTTTGAGTACAGGAATGAATACTATCGAGAGTGTTCAAAAAGCGGTAGCTATTTTTGACAAGCATAATATTCCTGTTGCTTTGTTACATACTACAAATTTATATCCAACTCCAATTCATTTGGTAAGATATGGAGCTATGGTAGAATTGCATCAGGCTTTTCCAAATAAAGTTTTCGGATTGAGTGATCACACCTTGAATAGCAATGCGTGTTTGGGAGCAGTGGCACTTGGAGCAAGCATTCTTGAAAGACATTTTACTGATCATATGCAACGTACGGGGCCGGATATTATATGCAGTATGGACGAGAAAGCTTGTAAAGAATTAATCTGTTCATCTGCAGAAATTGCCTTAATGCGTGGCGGAACAAAAAAACCTGCCCTTGAGGAACAAGTAACAATTGATTTTGCTTTTGCAACAGTTTGTGCTATTGCTTCGATTAAGAAAGGTGAAGTTTTGACCAAAGAAAATATTTGGGTTAAACGCCCGGGAACAGGTAAAATCTTGGCAGCCCATTTTGATGAAATACTTGGTAAAGTAGCTTTGAGAGATATTGATAATGATGAGCAGTTAGATTTTTCTGATTTTGAGTAATTCGACAAAAAAAATACTCTTCCTTACGGGTACTAGAGCCGATTTTGGAAAAATAAAATCACTAATTCAAATTCTTGACAATCGTCAGGATTTTGAAGTTTTTGTGTTTGTAACCGGAATGCATTTGCAGGAAGAATACGGTTATACGCTTATAGAAATAGAGCGCTGCAATTTTAAAAACATCCATACTTTTGAGAATCATACGCACGAAACCACAATGGATTTAACTCTTGCCAAAACCATCGAAGGATTGTCAAATTTCTGCAAAACAATTAATCCCGATATGATTGTGGTACACGGCGATCGCGTTGAAACACTTGCTGGCGCTATTGTAGGTTCTCTAAATAATATTTTGGTTGCACATATTGAAGGAGGAGAAGTTTCTGGCACTGTTGATGAATTAATCAGGCATAGTGTGAGTAAGTTGAGCCACATTCATTTTGCATCCAATAAACAAGCGCAAAAAAGGCTACTGCAAATGGGGGAAATAAAAGAATCGATATTTACGATCGGCTCTCCCGATATTGATATTATGTTTTCGAATGAGTTGCCTGAATTGAAGATCGTTAAAGAATATTATCAAATTACGTTCAAAAAATATGCGATCGTGATGTTTCATCCCGTAACAACAGAATTTAAGCAGATGCAGCATTATGCAGAGGCATTTGTTACCACTTTATTGAAAGACAATCATAATTATGTTGTCATTTTTCCAAATAATGATCTCGGAAATCAATATATTATTGATGCTTACAAAAAGCTAAAAGATAATGCGAGATTTCGGGTTTTTCCTTCTCTTCGGTTCGAATATTTTTTAACCTTATTAAAGAATGCCCAATTCATAATTGGGAACAGCAGCGCCGGAATCAGAGAAGCTCCTTATTATGGAATACCGATAATTAATATCGGAACGCGCCAGCAAAACAGAGCGGTTCATGCCGATATTATCAATACGGATTATTCTGAAGTCAGTATAAAAGAAGCGCTTTCTATTATTGATTCGCATAAAGTACAAAGTGTAGAAGATGATTTTGGTCAGGGAAATAGTGACCAATTGTTTCTCAATTGTTTGCAAAAACAGAATATTTGGCAATTGAATCATCAAAAACAATTTAGGGATATTTAAATGATAATAAAGATTGAACGATACTTCGGTTATCCAGATTTAAAGAGGCAAACGCCTAATTGTTCTATGGAATGGTGTGGTTTGACTTTTACTGAGGAAAATATTGATGAGTGCGATTATTTGGTGATTCTTGATTATCCTAAAAATGATTTTTCAATTAAAGTCAATAGAGATAATATTATACATCTATGTTTAGAACCACCTAATGAAGTTTCTAAATACAGACAATATGCCAATAAAAATGTAAAATTGATATTTAATCAGTTAGATATAAAAAAGAATAATATTCTTTCTCATGGAGCATTACCTTGGCATATTGATAAGGATTTTGATTTTTTGAGTCAATTAAAGGTCACGGATTTAACTAAAGAAGATTCTATAGTTTGGATAACAAGTAATCAACGTTCATCGAAAGGGCATAATATAAGGATGGACTTTTTAGAAACAATAATTGATTTACCTTTTGTAAGTCTTTTTGGAAGAGGAATAAATCCAATAAAAGATAAATGGGATGCTTTAAGCAAATCTAAGTATGCAATTGCTTATGAAAATTTTCAAAGTAATTATTATTGGACAGAAAAAGTAGCAGATTGTTTTTTGAGTTATACAATGCCTTTGTATTTTGGATGTAATAAAATAGATACTTTTTTTCCTGAAAATTCCTTTCTACAAATAGATCCTAAAGATAAACACATTAAGTTGTTTTTAAAGGAAATAATTAAATCTAATAGATGGGAGGAGAATCTTGATGCAATTTCAAAAGCACGAGAATTAGTTTTAAATGAATATCAATTGTTTCCTTTTTTGTCTAATCAAATAAGTTTTCTAGAGGCCAAAAAAGTTGGCAACTTAGTAGAAAAAAAGGAACAAATTCATTTTAAAGGTGGTAATAATTATTTTGATAATTTCCCATTAGGAGTTAAGATTGAAAAGGAAGCATTTAAAATGATTAGACGAATAGGAAAGATGTTCTGAGTATGATAAGTAGTGAAAAGTACCGTTGGGTAAATGCCCTTAGAGGTTATGCAATATTATTGGTCATGCTCATTCATAGTTCACAAGCTTTTAAAATACATGATTTTGGTAAAAAAATATATGATAACGGCGATTTAGGAGTTCAACTTTTTTTTATTTTAAGTGGTTTTACTCTGTTTAATTCTTATTCTAAAAGAAGATTAAGAGAAGGAAAACTTACAAATCGTAATTTTATCATTCGCCGATTTTTTAGAATTGCACCTTATTATTATATTGCTGGGTTAATTTATGTTTTTTATAAAGTTGTAATTAAGCACAATGCAATTAATTTAAAAAATTTAATTGCTAACTATACTTTTACTAATGGAATATATTTGCCAGGAATCAATGACATCCCGCCAGGTGGTTGGTCAATAGGAATAGAGATGCTTTTTTATTTAATGATTCCAATGCTTTTGAATATGTAAATTCTTTAGGAAAAGCAATCTGGCTATTTTTGATTACCATGTTGTTATCCATTGCTATAAATCATTATTTTTTAGATTACACAATATTTTTATTGAATTTAATTTTTGAAAGTTTCAATGAATCGTCCTTATATTTTTGGTTGCCAAATCAATTACCCATCTTTATTTTGGGAATAATTTTGTACTACATTAACAAGAATATTGTTTTATCGTTTAATGTAGGTCAGAGAATATTGGTGGGTTCAATTTTTTTATATTTTGGATTTTCTTTTTTTGAGTTTAGTTTAGAATATCCATTTTATTTTATAAAAAGAGAATATTTGTATGGAATTATATTTGTGTTTTTTGCAATAGGAATCTATACAACAAACAATAAATTTATTATTAATGATTTTGTACAGAAAATAGGAGTTGTGAGTTTCAGTATGTATTTAAATCATTTTTTAATAATCTTCCTCTTAAGCTATGTTTTAAAGGGAGTTTGTAAAAAATATTTAAATTCCTTCATTAGTTTAGACATAATTCTTCAAAATAATATAGTTTTTGGTTGTTTTTATTTTCTGATAGTCATGATGACATATTCAATTTCAAAATTTACATACAGTTATGTTGAAGTTAAAGGGATTGCTTTAGGGGATAAGATGACAAAAGAATTTAGATAATATTATCGAATAAATAATGAAAAAACTAGGAATAGTAATAACAGACGGCGTAGGATTTCGGAATTTCATCTTGAGTGATTTCTTATCAGAGGCAGAAAAGCAATTTGAAGAAGTAGTCATTTTATCGTGTTTGCCGGCATCTGTTTATGAAGGGTTTTTAAAAAAATCAAGGGTAATTGAGTTGGCTGTTTTTCAGGAAAAATTTTCAACTTGGTTTTTTAGAAAAACTAAAGAAATAGCGCATTTGCAATTGCATAAGAATAACAACTTTGGAATTACAGATAATTTAAATGCAAATAAATCAAAAGTAAAAAGTCCAAGAGGCTATGCAACCCGATTCATTTTTAGATGGACTTCGCTGTTGCATTCTGAAAATACTATTCAACGTTATACCAAATTACAGCAACAGTCCTTTAAAAACAATCCAATTGTAAAAGACTATAAGGAGATTTTCGAAAAAGAAAAATTCGATATACTATTTTTTACGCATCAACGGCCGCCATTTATTGCGCCATTGGTTTATCAGGCGGAACAATTGAAAGTTAAAACAGCATCGTTCATTTTTAGTTGGGACAATTTGGCTTCCAAAGGGAGAATGGCTGCTAATTTTGATTATTATCTGGTTTGGAGCGATTTGATGAAGAAAGAATTGCTTCATTTCTACAAGAAGGTTCAATCGCAAAATGTGTCAGTTGTTGGAACTCCTCAATTTGAACCTTATGTTTTGGATCGATATAAAATTGCCAAAACTGATTTCTACAATCGATTTAATTTAGATCCTTTCAAAAAGACGATTTGTTTTAGTTGTGGAGATATTTCAACCAGTAAAAATGATGAATTGTACATCACTGCAATTGCAGAAGCGATTCAAGAAAACACCATACAAAATGTGAATTTATTAGTGCGGACTTCGCCGGCTGAAGACCCTATTCGGTTTGAACGGTTTGTGTCCAAATTTCCTTTTATAAAATGGAATTATCCCAAATGGCACTTGGCGCGAACGGGGCATCAGGAAGAATGGTCGCAACGCATTCCTTCAAAGGAGGATGTGGCTGATCTGAGAAGCATTTTGGAATATTCGGATTTGAATGTCAATATGCTGTCTACCATGAGTTTGGATTTTATGCAGTTTGACAAGCCTGTCATTAATCCTGTGTTTGGAAACAAAGAAAATGGGCTTTATGATGACCAACGGTTTTTGCACTATCCGCATATAGAAAATGTCGTCAATTCTAATGCAACAAGAATTGTCAAGAATGAAAACGAATTAATAGATGCGATACAATTATATGCTGAGCAACCGAATACTGACTCAGAAAACCGCAAGCAGTTGATTCAGCTACAAATCGGGAAACCGCTTGAAGGGACTTCGAAAAGAATTGCAACGATTTTAAGAGAATGGAGCCAAGAAAAATAGCAATTATCTGCAATTACGAATTACTTCCTGAACGGGTAGGCGGGATGGATTATTTTTTTTGGCAATTTGATGAAAAATGCAAAGAAAATAATATTCAGGTAGATTGGTTTTTCCCGAATCAATCGAATCATGGAAATTATTCAGAATTGAAAATTTATAGTTCTGAAGCTAATGTAGAGAACGGTTTTCTCTCATTTATTGAACAAAATAAGCCGCAGTATTCACATATTATCACCCATTTTGTAGAATTGTGCACTCCTTTTTTTAAAAATGTAAAACAACTTTCTGATGCAAAAATCATTGCGGTAGATCACAATCCAAGGCCTTTGAACGGATATTCATTAAAAAAGAAAATTCTAAAAAGAGTAAAAGGAATTTTGTTTTCAAAATATATCGATCAATTTATTGGAGTTTCAGATTATACCGCAAGGGAGATTTTAAAAGATTTCGGTTCTCACTTAAAATCTAAAACCGAAACTATTTATAACGGCGTAATTATAGACAGTATTTTGGCAAGAGAAACCAGAAATACTGTTAAACCGAGTTTTTTGGTGGCATCGCATCTTAGGGAATCAAAAGGGATTCAGGATTTAATTGAAGCGGTAAATACACTTCCGGTTCAGATAAAAAACGAAATAAAGATTGCTGTTTACGGAGATGGTCCTTATAAAAAAGTATTAGAAGAAAAAATTAGAAACTATTCACTAGGGAACGTTTTTTCCTTTATGGGAAGCAGAGCGAATCTAAATGTAGTTTTTTCGAAATACGATTATATGTTACAGCCAACACATATGGAATGTTTCAGTTTGTCTATTTTGGAAAGTTTAGCGGCGAATGTTCCGGTAATTACCACGAATGTTGGCGGAAATACCGAAGTGATTGCCGATGAAAATAACGGATATATTGTTGAGGCAAAAAACATAAAAGCTTTGGCAAATAGTATTGAAAATGTCTTTTTAGGAAACAAAAAGATATCGGCTAATACAAGGGAATTAATTGCTAATTCCTTTTCTTTGCCAAAAATGGTGGAAAATCATTTTGAACTTCTTGAAAGAGGCAACTATTAAATTTAAAATTTCACAACTACCATAAATGTTTTTCAACTCTTTGGCTTTTGCCATTTTTTTGCCAATCGTTTTTTTTCTGTATTGGTTTGTTTTCAATAAAACCAAAAACTCGCAAAATGCTTTATTGATTATTGCCAGCTATTATTTCTATTCTTGTTGGGATTGGCGATTTTTGTTTTTGTTGGTTTTCTCCACATTTTTGGACTATTATACAGGAATCCGAATTGAAAAAAGCGCCAATGATAAAGG
>NZ_DATIDY010000115.1:0-14259 GCF_035456085.1 Flavobacterium sp. | reverse complement strand
TCAATGTGCTGAAGTCAATTATTTTTTTCTGTTTTTTTTGTTTTTCAAATTTATTTGCACAATCAAAAGCCGCTATAAACGGCACTATTAAATCTTCTGAAAATGAAAATTTAATTGGAGTAAATATTTTTTTAACAGTAGATAATGAGCATTATTATGCAGTAACAGATGCCTTGGGGAATTTTTCTAAAAGTGTTTCTTTAGGCGAAGTTAAATTAGTAATCAATCATTTGGGTTTTATTGAAAAAAGAATGCAATTTGACTGCAAAAAAGACACCGTAATTTCAATTGTTTTAGAAAAAGAGGCTTCACTTTTGAAAGAAGTTGTAATAACTAATGACAAAAAAGAAACTATATCGACTTTATCCGGAGGTAAATTATCTTTTACTTCAAAGGAATTGGCCTCTGTTCCAAGCATTCTGGGAACCACAGATATTATCAAAATTCTGCAATTAACACCGGGAGTTCAAAATTCGGGAGAAGCTAACGGTTACATATATGTGCGAGGAGGAGATCCTGGACATAATGCCATGCTGTATAATGGAACTCCAATTTATGGAATGTCACATTTGTTGGGTATTTTTCCTTTTTACAACACAGATCATATTAAGGAATTTGAATTTGATAAATCTAGTTCCAATTCAAAATATGGAGGACGTTTGAGCTCTACCACTTTATTAATACCAGATAAGAAAATCCCACAAAAAACAATTATTCAGGGAAATGTTGGAATTTTGGCATCGCAACTGACATTAGCAGTCCCTATTTCTACAAAAACAGGTTTTTATATTTCGGGAAGAAAAACATACATTGATGAAATTATCATGCCATTGATGAATAGTGGTTCTAAAAACAATGAAGTTGAAGACACGCGATATGGATTTTCTGATGGGAATTTCACTTTTTTATCCCAAATTTCAAAAGCAAATCTGTTTGCTATTGACGCTTTCGTTAGCTCGGATATATTTAAAATTAAGGACTCCGATTTTGATTTAAAAACAAGTTTAAAATGGAGTAATTTTACTGTTTCGCCATCTTTAAAAACCACATTTTCGGAAAAATCAAGCATGTCAAATGCAGTGTATTTTAGTCAATATTCTAATGACTTGGATATGGAGCAGGCTTCAATTCAATTTGGAGTTTCTTCTTATGTAAAGGATTTTGGGTTTAATAATTCCTTTAATTATTTAATAAAAAAGATTCCGTTTGAATCGGGTTTGCAATACGCATACCATCATTTACAGCCACAAAAAATCAATATTGAAAATTTATCAGGAGCTAATAATAATTCACAAAATAATATTGTCGATGCTAACGAAGTTGCTGTTTTTACAACTATCAGACCCAAATTGACTCCACATTTAAATGCCGAATTAGGACTTAGAATTAATTATTATATATCTGGATCAACGACCGATTCGTATTTGCATTTCCAGCCTCGCGTAGTCTTAAATTATACTGCGAATGAAAAATATTCTTTTTATGCTACCTATAATAAGCAATATCAATATTTAAGTCTAATTACAACTTCGAATGTCGGAATACCAACAGATTTTTGGTTTGCTGCCTCAAATGGAATTAAGCCACAATCCTCTAATGAATTTTCTGTAGGTTCTAATCAAATTATTTCAAAAAACTTGGTTTCATCCTTTGGAGGATTTTATCGTTTGATGAAAGATTTACTCGAATACCCATTTAGTGTAACACAATTTAACGAAACTACGACTCTGCAAAATGATTTGTTGTCAGGAAAAGGAAAAGCATATGGTCTCGAAATGATGTTGCGAAAAAATAATGGAAAATTTAATGGTTGGTTGAGTTATACTTTGAGCTGGTCTGATAGAAACTTTGACAAATTAAATAACGGTGAAACATATTTTGCTAAATATGACCGTCGACATAACCTTTCGCTTGTAGGAATGTATGATTTAAATGCAAAATGGAATTTTGGAGTTACTCAAATATTTAGTTCCGGTAATCGGTACACTTTGCCCACATCTTGGTATTTTATAAATAATAATCCAGTCAAAGAATATTCAAAATATAACAATGCAGAGATGCCAAATTATATCCGAACTGATCTTTCTATAAATTACTTTTTCTTTAGATCCAGTAAAAAAGAAAGTGCATTGAATTTCTCTATTTACAATGTTTTTAATATTGAAAATCCAATATATGTTGTATTGAGCCTTCAGCAGAACAGTGCAAAAAATGCTTTATTTGCTAAACAGGAGAACAAAGTTTTATATCGAATATTACCTTCTATAAGTTGGAGATTTAAATTTTAAATGATGAAAAAATATATTTTACTTCTTTTGACTTTAATAATAGTAAGTTGTTCTAAAGATAATTTTAATGAACAAATTAATCAGGAGTCTAAAATTGTTGTTGAAGGATGGATTGAGGAAGATGACTTTGCGCAAGTTTTGCTCTCAACTAATATTCCTGTTACTAATGTTATTGATTCTACAAATATTTTGGATCATGTTATTCGCTCTGCAAAAGTTACACTTTCTGACGGTCAAACTTCTGAGATTTTAAGAGTAAAAAATGATAAAAACAGAGTTCCTCCATTTGTTTATTTTGGATCAATTATAAAAGGAAAAGCAGGGAAAGAATATTCATTGAAAATTGAATATTTGGATCATGTAATAAATGCAGTAACAACAATTCCTAAAAGTGTTCCTCTTCAAAATGTAGAATATGTAAAAAGTAATCCAACAGATACTACCGGTTATGTTTTAGTAAAATTTGATGATCCAGTAAACGAAAAAAATTATTATCAGGTTGCTACAAGAATTGACGAAAAAGAGCCTGTTTTTGTTCCTGCTCTTTATGGAAATTTAGACGATAAAAATTTCCAACAATCGTCAGTAGAAATGCAGTTTAGCCGAGGAATTTTACTTTTTCCTAAAAAAAAATACACACCTTATTTTACAGATGGTGATGTGATTTATGTTAAATTAAGAACTCAAAACAAAGACGCATTGTATTTCTGGAATAGTTGGCAAAACGAAATTGTAAATAGTAAAAATCCAATTTATCCTTCTACTACAAGTTTAAAAACAAATATAAAAGGAGGTTTAGGAATTTGGGCTGGTTATGGTCAAAGCACTTTAATATTAAAAACAGCTCCTATAAAATAAAGCCGATTTGAATATTTTCAAACCGGCTTTAAATCAAATTTTAAAAAAGATTATTTTTCAAAAGCTGTAATGAAATCTTCGAATTTAGTTTCGAAATTTGTGAATCCAGTTGAGAAATAAGCACTCATTTCAACTTCAGTTTTATCATTGAATCTTAAGTAATATACTTCGTTGTAATATACTTGAGTAAATGACTCTCCTTGACCCCAATTCCAATAACCACCATATGAAGAATCCCAAACAGGTAAGTTAAAAGTATAACTATAACTATCTTTCTCTGAACGAGCAACAACATCAGCTATTTTAGTTCCGTCTTTTTTAGAAACCAAAATTAATTTCATGTTTTTGTTATAATTAGCTACATCACCTTCAGATTGTTTTTTGTAGTAAGCATTTAAAGCTGTATAGAACGCTTTGTAATTTGCTTTTGCATCATTATAGTCTGGATAAATTGGCTCAGGATTACTTTTTTCTAAAGCTACTTCATCACTAGCTTGTGTAGCTAAGTCCATATCTGCAACAATCACAAAATTGTCCATCAATGTAATTAATCCATTAGCAGTACCTCTGTATTTAGCTAAAGCATCTTCTTTTAATAATTCATCAATGTTTGCTGTACTTCTAGAATTAAAGTTAATTAAGCTTTTGCCATTATAAGTAAAAGAAGCTTTTGCAGTAGGTTCAGTACCTTTTGTACCACTCATTTCCCAAGTATAACCTTCGATTAATGTCATTTTGTAGCCAAACTCATTAGGAACTTCATTTCCATTTGAATATTTAGCAGTTTGAGCAAAAGTAGCTGCTTTTGTACCGTCAATAGTTAATGTAGCGTCTGTTGATGTTGGCAAAAAGAAATAATCATTTGTTTCAACATTCGTTTGCCAGTTGTAAGAGTCTTCAACAGGAACTTTTACAGTAGATGATACGCTATTTGCAGAAAAAGAAGCATTGTTTGTTGTTAAAGATTCTTTTGCAGGGAAAACAAATTTCAATTCCGTTGATGAAGTTGTTTTAATCCATTTTTTTCCTGAATTATCCCAAGTATAAATTCCATAAACACCAGAAACATTTATAATGTCTTCTACATTATTATCATTTTTTCCATTAAAAATGTCTACAGTGCTAATGTCTAATAAACGGTTCAAATTTTCTATTGCATCAATCGCACTTAGTTTTTTTGTTTTATCTAGTTGAACCAACATTTCATTAGCTTCTGATTCAAGTTTTACTTTCTGTTGGTCAGGAGTTAAATTAGAATAAGGCTGTTTAGTAATGGTAGCGATTTGTTCAGCTAATGATTGGTCAGTTGCGGTTTGATCATCATTTTGATCGTTGTCATCACTGCTTGAACATGAAATTGTTAGTTGCGAAAGAACTAACGACATAAAAAGTAACTTTTTAATCATAGGTTTAGGTTTAAAATGAATTATTAAATCAAAAGTTATTTGATTTGGTTTTTGAGCGCAAAAGTATAGTATTAGATTGATTGATTTTGTTAAAATTGAAATGGATTTGTAAAATTTTTTTTATGATCTAATTATTGAGTTATACTAAAAAAATTATAATATAGATTATAGATAAGTTCTACCTTTGCAAAATTAAATTAAACAAAATGCTTTACTCAAAAATTGAAGGTACAGGTAAACCTTTACTAATAATCCATGGTTTTTTAGGAATGTCTGACAACTGGAAAACATTAGGAGCTCAATTTGTAGCTGATGGCTACCAAGTTCATTTATTAGACTTGCGAAATCATGGACGTAGTTTTCATTCGGATGATTTTAGTTACGAAATCATGGCTCAGGATGTTTATGATTATTGTCGGGAAAATGCTTTGGAACTAGTTGATGTTATTGGTCATTCGATGGGCGGGAAAACGGCCATGCTTTTGGCAACTACTCATCCTAATCTTGTTGATAAGTTAGTTGTTGCTGATATTGGGCCAAAATATTATGCACCACATCATCAGGATATTTTGGCTGGATTAAATGCAGTTGATTTTTCTATAAAACCAAGCAGAAATGAAGTAGAGGATATATTAAAAAATTACATTCCAGATTTTGGAACCCGTCAATTTTTGATGAAAAGCTTATTTTGGCAAGAGCCTGGACAATTAGCTTTTCGTTTTAATTTGAAAGTTTTTAATGAAAAGATCGAAGAAATAGGAAAAGCATTACTGGCTGATAAAGTATTTGAAAAGCCAACACTTTTTATACGAGGAGGTAATTCTAATTATATTCTTGATAGTGATTTTGAAGATATTAAAAAACACTTTCCTTCGGCATTTTTTGAGACCATACCAAATGTTGGGCATTGGTTACATGCTGAAAATCCGCAGATGTTCTATGATTTAGTAAGTGATTTTCTAAAATAATTAAAAAGAATATAAAATTTGTTATATTTATTAAAATTTTAAAAGTTGTACAATGAATTTAATTTTAAGAATAATTATTACTGCAGCGCTGGTCTTTGGAATTGCTCACTTTTTGCCTGGTGTTCATGTTGCCGGACCTTATACATCCATGTTGGTTGCAGTTGTTTTAGGATTGCTTAATATTTTTATTAAGCCAGTAATGGTTTTGCTTACACTACCTTTTACAATAGTGACTTTAGGTTTGTTTTTACTGGTAATCAATGCTTTAGTGATACTTTTGTGCACGAAAATAGTTGGCGGTTTTACGGTAGATTCATTTTGGATTGCAATGTTTTTTAGTATAATTTTATCTTTAACACAATCAATTGCTTATTCTATTATAGGAGGAGATAAATAGATTTTGATTTTATTAGTTTCAATTTAATTACAAAGATTTTGTAGTTTTGTTGAAAATGAAAAATAGAATTAAAATGAAAAAATGAAAGCTGTATTTGGTATTCAACAGAAACCAAATACAGCTTTTTGCTTGAAAATAATTTAGGAAATTGTTTAATTTAAAATAATATAGATCATGAAAACATTAATTATTGCACTCACATTATTCTTTGCAATGGGAAATGCTGTTTCGGCACAAACTACAGCTTCAGCTCCTAAAAAAGAAGTTCAAAAAACAGTGTATACTTGTCCGATGCATCCGAAAGAAGTAAGTGACAAAAAAGGGAAGTGTTCAAAATGCGGAATGGATTTGGTAGCAAGCAAAGAAAAAGTAAAAGCTACAAAAGAAACTCAAAAAGTTGTTGCAGACAAAAAATATATTTGCACAATGGATGGGGCAACATCAGATAAACCAGGAAAATGTCCAAAATGCGGAATGGCATTGACTGAGAAAAAGCCTGAAAAAAAATAATAAAGCCTTTATATATTCTTTTTTCTAACAGCCTTTTGAAAGGCTGTTTTTTTTAAATTGAAGCCCAAAGTCATTATATAGTTTTATTATTGTAAAAGTGACATAAAAAATATTAATTACAATTCCCACAAACCAAAAAAACAAAAACAAAAAAACCTACACATTATGAAAAATCCAATTTTGAAGCTGGTTTTACTACTAGCATTCTTAACGGCAAACACTAGTTTTGCCAAAAACTACAAAGATAAATATGATATTATTGTGGCTGCCGATGGTTCTGGTCATTACACCAGTGTACAAGAAGCTTTTAATGCTGTAAAAGATAATAATCCAGAACGTACCGTTATTTTTGTTAAAGCCGGAACTTACAAAGAGAAACTCACATTAGTATCCAGTAAAAAGAATGTTACTTTGATTGGAGAATCCTATAAAAATACCATTCTTACTTTTGATGATTGTAGTGCAAAAGTTAATGGGACTGATAAAAGTTTTAGCGTGTTAATTGCCGCTGATGATTTTATTGCTGAAAATATAACTTTCGAAAACACTATTGATCATCGATTAGACCAATACAAAACAAATGGACAAGGTGTAGCCTTAATGCTTACAGGAGACAGAAATATTTTTCATAAATGCAAAATTACTGGTTTTCAGGATACATTTTTTCTCAAAGACAATAAAAGAACGTATGTAAAAGATTGTATTATCGACGGAACTACCGATTTTATTTTTGGTGCAGGAATCGCCCTATTTGAAAATTGTTTGATCCGCGTTAGAAAAGATTCTCATATAACTGCTAATAATCAATTGGTTGATAAAAACAAATATGGTTTTGTTTTCAAAGATTGTGCTATTATCAGATATCCTGGAGAAATTGTTTCTAGTGTGACCTTAGGAAGACCTTGGGGTGACGGATCTCGTGTGGTTTATTTGTTTTGTTATGAAGGATCATCAATTAAATCGGATGGTTGGGGTGTTTGGACAAAAGATGAAACCAAAAAAGGATTTGATAACTGGAAGACTTCATATTATGCTGAATACAATTGCTACGGACCAGGATACAAACCTAAAACCCGCTTGCCTTGGACACATATACTTAGTTATAACGAATCGGTATTATACAACAAAGAAAAAATATTCGCAGCCAATACTACTTCGGCCATAAAATTGGAAGGGGATTGGAATCCTCATATAAAAGGTGATAAATGTGACTCTATTTTACCGGATAGAGATGAAGATGAAATTAAAGTAGAAGCTTCTTTTCTTAAAAAGATATTTTAATGGTTTATCTTTTTTTAATTTTATAATAAAATAATCTATGTTGAACATTTTTGTGTTGACTAAAACGAAAACGCAAAAAGTATAATTTGTAGATTTGATAAAAAATAAAATATGTTGAAACTTTCTGAAATTTGGGTTTATCCGGTAAAGTCATTAGGTGGTATTTCATTGCAAAGTTCTAATGTTACTGATCGTGGATTAGAATTGGATCGGAGATGGCTATTGGTTGATGAAACTGGTTTGTTTATATCACAAAGAGAACATCCGGAATTAGCACTTTTTAAACCTGAAATTGATGGAGATAATTTAAAAATTACGCACAGAAAACTTTCAGAATCGATTGCAATTCCAATCCATCCTACTGAGAATGTATTAATCAAAGTTACTGTTTGGGAAGATACTATAGACGCTTTTGAGGTAAGTTCTGAGATTTCAGATTGGTTCACAAAACTATTAGGTTTTTCTGCCCGTCTGGTTTATATGCCTGATGAAAGTGAGCGAAAAGTTGATCCTGATTATGCTATTTCAGGAGAGGAAATTACTTCGTTTGCAGATGCATATCCGTTTTTGATTATTGGACAAAGTTCGTTAGATGACTTAAATAATCGTTTAGAACAAAAAGTTCCTATGAATCGATTCAGACCTAATTTTGTTTTTACAAATGGTAAAGCTTTTGAAGAAGATTCTTGGCGAAATTTCAGAATTGGAAATGTTTCTTTTGTTGGGATTAAACCTTGTGACCGTTGTGTAATGACTACTGTTGATCAGGAAAAAGGTGTGGTTTCAGGTAAAGATCCTTTAAAAACATTAGCTCAATTTAGAAACTTTGGAAATAAAGTTTTGTTTGGTCAAAACGTGATTGGTCTCGGGTTAGGTAAAGTGTCTGTAGGAGATGAAATTAAAGTGTTGACGAGTAAATAAATTTAGCTTAGTATAATAGTAAACAAAAGAAGGAATGTAAATCATTCCTTTTTTTGTTTACTGTGCTTGAGAGAATTCATAGAATCGGTTTTATTTTTTTGGTGCCTAAAATAAATTGCCAAACAAATAATAATCGATTTTTTTTAGTTTGAATATAATTGGTACAAATATTGTTAACAAAGATTGGTTGTTGTTTTTCAAGATAGTTTAGCAAAAAAGAGGGGTGATATTTTTTTGCAATTAATTGTTTTTAAACATAGTAAGTATTTATGTGCATTATATGAAGTCCATATCCAATCAGATTTTAGTTTATATTTTTATTTCTTTATGTGTAGTTTTTATTGGACGTTTTTTTTATGGTATCCATATTAGAACCCAATATGAGAAAGATAAATTAGAACAAAATAACATTCGTGCATGCGAACGTTTAGCTGCTCTTTCTCAAAAGCCGATTATAGATAAAAATTTAGATTTAATTAAATCTTATATCAATGTTGAAGCATTGGATAATAATATTCATTCGATCCAGATTGTAAATCAAAGCAACCTTCTATACGGAGGTGTGTTGCGTGTAAAAGATAGCATCTATAGCATTAACAGCAATAAATTGATCAATTTGAATCAGGATTCAATTGTGAGACCGATTCTCGATCATGGAAAAAAAATTGGAAAAGTTGTTCTCTACACTAATAATGAACCATTAGAAAAATATACTGAAGAGCTAAAAAAGAAGTTTTTTCTTGAATTAACCTTCTTTTTTATAATTCTAGCCATTATACAGTTTTTTATATTAAAAAAGGTGATAATTAATCCTCTTTCATCTTTAAGAAATTGGGTACGTTCAATTGAAACAGATAAAGAGATAACAAAACCAGAATCATTTCACAGTACTGAAATTGATGTTATAATTGATTCTGTCTCTCAATTGACCAATCGTTTGACTTCAACACTTAACGAAAATTTCAGAAAAAGTATTCAAATATCTGAAAAAGAATCGCTTATAACATCAGTAAGCAAGAATTTGACTGAAGGGATGATCTTCCGTCTTATTACCAATGAAAATGGCTTTCGAAAGTTTACTTATTTAAGTGATTCATTTAAAAAAATATATGGTTTTTCGCCTGAAGAAGGAACAGCTAATCCGTCCCTCATTTTTGACCGTATTGTAAAAGAGGATATTCAGGTGTTATTAGACGCTGAAATTGAATCCAGAAAAAATTTATCTCCCTACAGATGTGAAGTGCGCATGATTAATCCTGATGGTACCATTCGTGTTTCAAAGTTTGTATCAACACCAACTGTTTTAGAAGATGGATCAATATGCTGGGATGGTTTCGAATTGGATATTACAAATTTAAAAAAGGCACAAGCCGATTTGCAACAAAATCAGTTTTTACTTGAAAGCATAGCAGAAGGGTTGCCTGACGGGATTTTTGCTAAGGATCTTGATGGCCGTTATTTGTTTCTTAATTCTGCAGTAGCAAAAAGAGCCAATAAAACTCCTCAAGAACTTTTAGGGAAAGATAATAGATCCATTTTTGCGCCTGAAGCAGCAAGAATTACAATGGAGAAGGATTTAGAAATTATGACTTCTGGAGTAACCCAAACTTTTGAAGAACAATTGACTACAATGACTGGTGAAGTTGTCTTTTTGACAACGAAAGGCCCTATTAAAGATGAGAAAGGTAAAATTATTGGTTTATTTGGGATTGCTCGAGATATCACAGATCGTAAAAGAAGTGAGGAAGCCTTGAGAGTATCCCAAGAAAAATTTGCATTTGCATTTAATTCCAGTCCTAATGCAATTCTTATTCAGGACGAGGAATCAGGTAAATATTTAACAGCCAATTCTTCAGCCACAAAAATCTTTGGATATAGTAATGAGGAGATTTTAGGAAATAGCCCGGTGGAATTAAAATTATACAAAGATTTGATTGATCGTGATAAGATATTAAAAATCTTAAAGGAAAAAGATTTTATTCAAAATATGGAACTTGTCGGGCGTCATAAATTGGGAATGAATTTACATTTGCTAATAACATTAGCACGTCACTATATCGATAACAAGCCTATTCTGTATGTCATTATACAAGATGTTACAGAACGTAAAATGGTAGAGTTGGAGTTGCAAAAATTAAATCTTGACAAGGATCGGTTTATATCTATTCTGGGACATGATTTAAGAGGCCCGGTCAATTCAACTATTGCTTTGCTGGATGTCATTAAATCAAATTTTGATGATATGCCTATTGATGAATTTAAAGAAATAATTGATTTGGTATATCAGTCCACAAAAGGAACTTCAAAACTATTAGATGATGTGCTTTTATGGGCTACAGCAAAGTCGGGTAAAATGGAATTTAATCCACAAAAAATTAATTTTAGAGAAGATGGTCGATCTTTTATTAAATTACTGCAATTGCGTGCAACTTCCAAAAACATCGAAGTTGAATTTCTTTGCGAAGATTCATTAGAGGTTTATGCCGATAAAAATATGCTGGCTGTAGTGCTAAGAAACTTAATATCCAATGCCTTAAAGTTTACCCACGAAGGAGGAAAAATTAGTTTGTTAGCTAAAAAAAATCCAGAAACAACTATTATTTCCATTGCTGACAATGGAGTTGGAATTGCGGCAAATGATATTTGTAAAATATTTGACAAAGCACAATTATTTACTTCAATAGGAACTAATGAAGAAAAAGGAACTGGTTTTGGATTGAAACTCTGTCAGGAATTTGTTGAAAAACACGGCGGAAGAATTTGGGTTGAAAGTGAGGTTGGAGTCGGAACTACTTTTTATTTTTCTCTGCCAAATGTTGCATAAACAGTAAGTAGTCAAAGAGTAAGATTCAAAAAGCCTTGAGAATTTGTAATCAAATTTAAATTTATCAATTTAATTTGAGTTTTTGTCTACTGTTTTTTTGGCAAATGCAACCCGATAAAATTCATAACCATTTTCATTCCTTTCAGGTAAATATATTTTACGATAATCTTTTGCGCCTAAATCTTCTAGAAGTTTTAGGTTAAACTGTGCTAAATAACTGGTCAGTTCTTCCGGCATAAAGCCAAAAGTCCATCTTTCTTCAAGCTTTTCCAGATCTTTTAAAAGCTTTTCGCCTCCAAGAAATGAAGAAGGATTATTGAGAATTTCTTTATGAACGTATGTAAAAATGATATGACTTCCTTTTGGAAATTTAGAAATAAATTCAAATGTTTTGTTTACAGCATCGGCTGTTAAATAATTAGTCACGCCTTCCCATATTATCGTGGTCGGTTTTGTAAAATCAAAATTATGTTCTTGTGCTAGTTGCTCGAGATTCTGTTTGTTAAAATCAATTTGGCAATAAGTAATGTTTTTTGGTGGTTGTCCAATCCGTTTTTTAAATGTTTCAATTTTGAAGTTTGAAGTGTTTGGATGGTCAATTTCTATTGTAGGTATTGAATTCAGTAAATTAAGGCGCAAAGCCCTTGTGTCAAAACCAGCACCTAGAATGATTACTTGTGCAACACCAGCGTTAATTGATGTTATCAATAAATCATCAATATATTTTGTTCTGGCTAATCCTGAAGAAAAAGCTCCTGGAATTTTTTTACTTATAATGTTGCTTATGTATTTTCTAATAAGTGGATTTTTAGACAATCGAACTGCAAATCTCAAGCTTGGTTCCAGAAAGTAAATAGCATACGGGTCTGAAAACAAACGGTCATTCAAGTTGCGTTGACTTTCTAATGCTCTAAATAAAGCCATATATTGAGCAGTTCTACTTGTTTTATCTGTTTTCATTAATAATCGTTATCCAATTAATTGCTTCAAATTTCAGATATATAATTTGCCTAAGCTAATGTATAACAATTCTTTACAAATTCAAATCTTATAAGAATGTAATAGTTTATTTGACCTCGAAGTTTTATGCAGGAGCATGCCCAAAGGCATAAAACATCATCAAATTCCTCTGAAATTCAAAATCTTAAAATACTTGTTAGAGTTGCAAAAATTTCATAATTTTGCGACCCAATTTTATAATGTAAAATAAAGAAGAAGATGGATATCAAAAGAGTAGCAATAGACGCTGTGAATGAAACGATTGTAATGACAGTTGTTCACATGGATTACAAAGGGCAAGTAGCAAAAAGAATCAATGAAAAAATGCCTTTGGCACAAGTAAAAGGTTTTAGAAAAGGTGCTGTGCCTAAAGATCTTGTTGAAAAACAATATGGTAAAGCAATCAAACAAGAAGAGGTAAAGAAAGTTGTTGATTTAGCATTGGAGCGTTTTATTCAGTCTGAAAGATTAAACCTTTTGGGAACTCCACTTCCTAAAGTAAACGAAAACTTAGATTGGAATGCTGAAGAATTGGTTTTCGAATTTGAAATTGGTTTAGTGCCAAACTTTGAAATTAACTTGGAAGCTAAAAATGATATTATAAAATATGTAGTTACTGCTGATGATAAATTAATCGATGGACAAGTAGCACGTATCCAAAAACAATTTGGTAACGCAAATCCAGTTGAAAAAGTGACTGCTGATGCTGATGTAACTGGAACTTTTGTAAATGCTGAAAACGGAATTGATAACAAAACCACTTTTTCTTTAGATGTTTTCAAAGATAAAGCTACTGCTGATTTATTCATCGGAAAAGAAGTTGGAGATGTAGTAACTGTAAATACTCAAGGTTTATTCCAAGATGATCACCAATTGATGGATTATTTGAAAGTTGGTCATGATGTGGTTCATACTTTAGCTGTTGATGTTGATTTTACAATCAACGCGATCAATGTTTCAGAGCCAGCTGAATTGAACCAGGAATTGTTCGACAAATTATTCGGAGAAGGAAAAGTTGCTTCTTTAGAAGATTTGAAAGCAAAAATCAAAGAAGATGCTGAAGCTCAATTCGCTCAACAAGCAGATCAAAAATTATTAGCAGATGTTCAGGATTTCTTGATCGAAAACACAAAATTTGATTTGCCTTCTGAATTCTTAATCAAATGGTTGCAAACTGTTGGTGAAAAAAAATTAACTCCAGAAGAGGCTGTTGTAGAATATGCACGTTCTGAAAGAGGTTTACGTTTCCAATTGATCGAAGGAAAAGCAATGGCAACAAGCAATATCCAAATCACTTTTGAAGATTTGAAAGCGTTTACAACAAATGCTATCAAACAACAAATGGCTCAATTTGGACAAACAAATCCTACTGACGAAGAAGTTCAGGGAATTGTAGCGAGAGTTTTATCTAACCAAGAAGAAGTAAAAAGACTTTCTGACCAAGTAGTTGCTGCTAAATTGTTGGATTTATTCAAAGAAAAAGCAAACCCAACTACCAAAGAAGTGACTTACGAAGAATTTATCGCTGCTTCTTACGGAGAATAAATAAGTTTTTGGTAATTAGTAAACCAGCAAAATGGCCGAAAAGGCAATAAGCTATATACTAAAAACTGAATAAAATAGTTTATATTTGAGCGTCAGAAAGTATTTTTTGACGCTCTTTTGTTTGTATTCTGAATTATATTCAGGAGCAATTACTGCGTCAGTTCGCTGCGCTCGTGTCCAGGTTTCCGTTACAAGTTTTTTCATTGCTGCCTTTTTTTGTAAGGCAAAAAAAGAGCTTCCGTTGGTCGCTTTTTTTTACCAA
>NZ_DATIDY010000114.1:0-35865 GCF_035456085.1 Flavobacterium sp. | reverse complement strand
ACAGGTTTACCCATGTCAAAAATATAAATTTCCCCACCATTTCCCATCGCACCTGCCTCGAGAACCAACTGACAAGCTTCGGGAATAGTCATAAAATAACGAATAATATCAGGATGCGTAATCGTTACCGGACCACCATTGGCAATTTGTTTTGTAAACAATGGAACAACAGAGCCGTTCGAACCCAAAACATTTCCAAAGCGAGTGGTTATGAACTTGGTAGCATTAGGATTGCTTGCATTTTGATTCTTAATTTGCAAAGATTGAACGTATTTTTCGGCTATTCTTTTACTAGCCCCCATAACATTACTCGGATTCACAGCTTTATCAGTAGAGACCATTACAAACTTTACAACATTATATTCACATGCTAAATCTGCCAAATGTTTAGTTCCTTCAATATTAGTCAATATTGCTTGAGATGGATTTTCTTCCATCAAAGGAACGTGCTTATAAGCAGCGGCATGATAAACAACTTGGGGTCTAAAGGTTTTAAAAACCTTATTCATCATTTCTTTATTCCTAACATCAGCAATAACATTCTTAATTTTTGATTTAGGGTATAACTTTTCCAGTTCAAGGCTTAGGTGATGCAAAGGAGTCTCAGCCTGATCTAAGATAATTACTGTATGAGGATTAAATGTTAATACTTGTCTGACAATTTCACTTCCAATAGAACCAGCAGCTCCTGTAATTAAAACTGTTTTTTCTTTTAATTGTTTTGAAATAGATTTATTATCTAAAACTATTGGTTTTCTTTCTAATAAATCTTCAATCTGAATATTTTTTACCTTTTGAGAAATTTCTTTTTGGTTTTCCCAATCGGTAATCAAAGGTACCGTATATACCCTGTAATTAAACTCCAGACATTGATCTACTATAATCAATTGTTCATCTTTACTAATGCTCTTGTCTGCCATAATAACAGCTTCAGCACCAACAGATCTCATTAATGAAGGTAATCTTTTCTTTTGAACTAATATTGGTAGATCCAACATCCTTTTGGATGCATTTTGATTATTACGATCAACAAAACCAACAATTTTAAAACGAGTGGGAGTTTCAAATTTTAATGCATTGGCTACCGAAATAGCATTTGCATCTGTACCATAGAT
Organism: Flavobacterium sp.; assembly: GCF_035456085.1. Lineage (GTDB taxonomy): Bacteria > Bacteroidota > Bacteroidia > Flavobacteriales > Flavobacteriaceae > Flavobacterium. Next base: position 34,750 of record NZ_DATIDY010000114.1, on the reverse strand, counting down.
TACAGTTCTTATTAATTTGGTTGTATTTTTTTCTGAAAGGTATAATTCAAAAGTTTGCTTAACAACGACACGATACAAAAACAAACCACAAAACGAAAGTAACACATTAATAAAAAGGGCAGTAGTCAAAAATACCCTTTCACCATATAATAATTCATAAGCAAAATTAAAAATTAAAAATGTTACCAATACAGCTATCTGGGAAAACAAAAGCTTCACAGCATCTATATAAGAGGAGTGTCGGATTATCCCCGAATAAGTTCTGAATATCCAAAAAAAGAAAACATTAATTCCTAAAAAACAGACTGTGAAAAATACATCATGAACAGTAATAATGTACTTTAAGCCCATACCCCTAAAAATAAGTAAGGTAGAGAAATAGGTAATAATCAAAACCGAAAAATCGATCATTACAATGATCCATCTAGGCAAATAACTCAAATTGCGTATGCTCAATTTTAAATTATCTCTCGAAAAAATGGTAGTATATATTGAGTCTTTAAACATATTCAATGAGTTAAAATTGCATGAAAAAATTATGAATGCTTTAACAAAAATACGAATAAATATCTTTGCTAAAATTTATTTAACATTGCTAAAAAGTCAGTATTGCAAACAATCCTTAACACTTAATTCTTAATTCTTAATTCTTAATTCTTAATTCTTAATTCTTAATTCTTAATTCTTAAACTTTAAACTTCAAACTTTAAACTTCAAACTTTAAACTTCATAAATCGTAAATTAAAAACCTTTCCTCTTTCCCCAAAAAAACCGACAAGTATCAAAAATAATTTTCAAATCACCCCAAAAACTTTTATGATAATAGTAATCTAAATTCAGTCGTACTTTATCGGGAAAAAGAACCTCATCATTGTATTTTAAGGGATTAGATTGTTTTTCTAATAGTGATTCTTCATTATAATATTTTAAAGATGCCAAACTTGTCAATCCTGGTTTTAATTCTAAAACCTTTCTGTTTACCCCTTCTAATAAGTCATAGTAACCTTCAATGTCAGGTCTTGGTCCTACGATGCTCATTTCGCCTTTCAAAACATTTATTAATTGTGGCAATTCATCCAGTTTATACTTTCGAAGCAGTCGGCCAAGCCTTGATATTTGCAATTTTTTCGTTTCTGGAGCAACTTGCATGGTACGAAGTTTATATATTCTAAACAACTTTCCGTAGTGCCCAACACGATACTGAATAAAAATTCCATTCGTTTTGGTATCTAAGACTGCTACTAACCAAGCCAGCAATAATAACCAAGAAAACAGTAAAAGAACCACCACTGAAAACAATATATCAAAAAGACGTTTGGTGATAAAATACAATGAAATTTAAATTTAGCATTATTTATACGATGGACTTTGTTAGTAAATCCTATTTCTACAACTCACAACCCACTATCTTCTTAACAGCCCTATTCCTAATCCACAAATAAAACAAAATTTGAAATAATAAAATAGAAACAACAGTTAGAAAAGATAATGCATCTATTCGCTGCAAATAAATCACTAAAATATTAACCAGCAGCTGAATTCCAGAATACAGTAAAGAAACTACTATATGAGAATAGCCCAATTCATTAGCGAGATATTGGTACAAATGAGATCTGTGCGGTAATAAAATATTTTCTTTCTTTTTGATACGTACAAAAATGGTAATCACAGCATCAATTCCATAAACAGAAAGAAAAAGTATATATCCAAATTGGCCGGATTCTAAAATCGTTTTCAGCATAAAATAGCCCAAAAACAAAGCCATACTAATACTTCCCACATCACCTGCAAATGTTTTAGCTTTTTTTCTAACATTAAAAAAGCCAAATGCACAGCATGAAAGTCCCATAGTTATTAATAACGGTAAACTTTCTTTATTTATTTCTAAAAAAGAAAAACTAAGTATGGTGACAAATGCGTATAAAACAGTAATACCATTAATGCCATCCATGAAATTAAAAGCATTTACCCAACCAATCATCAGAATAAAAATAATTGGTAAAAGCCAGATAGCCTGACTAAACAACACTAAGTCATAAAATACCAAACCAATAGCAACAATATGAGCCGCAAATCGAGGCAATTGAGATAAGGGTCTTATATCATCAATAAAGCTAACAATAGCCACCAAAATTATTGCTAAAGCTATCGCCCAGGAAACATAACCGAATAAACACGCAGTTAATATCCCTACTGGAAAAATAATACCGCCACCTCTCAAAGTAATGGATGTATGCGAAGAACGGCTATTCGGTTTATCTATAATATTAAAATGATCTGCAATTTTAAAATAAAGTAACTCAACAATAATAAATAAAAAAAATAATGCAACGTAAATCATTTTAATATAATGGGAATAGTATTTAATAAATTAATTATAATGCGTTTCATAATTTTAGTTCAAAGCGTTCTTGCTATATTCCAAAATCAGCAATCTGCTTTCTCACTAACAACTAACCACTGAGAGCTGAACTACAACTTATATTTCAAAAGGCTTAACAAATATTCACCATAACCAGATTTCTTCAAAGGCTCTGCTAAATCTCTTAATTGTTGTTCAGTAATAAATCCTTGTCTCCAGGCAATTTCTTCGATACAACCTACTTTTAATCCTTGACGTTCTTCAAGCACTTGTACAAATTGTCCCGCTTGCATTAAACTATTAAAAGTTCCTGTATCTAGCCACGCTGTACCTCTGCTTAAAATTCCAACTTTTAATTTTCCTTGTTCTAAATATACTTTATTGACATCGGTAATTTCGTATTCCCCTCTAGGACTTGGTTTAATATTTTTGGCAATTTCCACCACCGAATTATCATAAAAATACAGTCCGGGAACAGCATAATTAGATTTAGGTTCTAAAGGCTTTTCTTCAATAGACAGCGCTTTTAGGTCTTTATCAAATTCTACTACGCCATATCTTTCAGGATCTGAAACGTGGTAAGCAAAAACAACTCCACCTTCAGGTTTAGTATTAGATTGTAATAAAGTATGCATATTAGCTCCGAAGAAAATATTATCCCCTAAAACTAAAGCAACATCATCCGAACCAATAAATTCCTCACCAATTACAAACGCTTGAGCTAGTCCATTAGGAATAGCCTGCTCGGCATAACTGAATTGACACCCAATTGCCGATCCATCACCCAATAACTTTTTGAAATTAGGCAAATCATGTGGGGTTGAAATAATTAATATTTCATGAATTCCCGCCATCATTAATGTTGACAATGGATAATAAATCATTGGTTTGTCATAAACGGGCATCATTTGTTTACTCATAGCAAGTGTTAACGGATGCAAACGCGTACCGGATCCACCGGCTAGTATAATTCCTTTCATATTCTTTTAAAAAATTTCTGTATTTTATTTATTTTATTGCCAAGCAAATGCTTTCTAAAACATTTGAAATTCATCTAACTCAAAACAAACTTCTAATTTAACGCATCTACAGTTTTAAACAACCTTCACTTCCAAAGTTTTCAAACCTTAAACAATTAAACTTTTTTAAACACCCTCATACCTTACTAATCGCCTTTGATATGATACCCAATCAACGTATTACTATTATTTCTATTATGCAAAATCTTTACTTTATTATATATAGAATAGCTAAATCTAAAATGGATAAAACAAAGCCATAAATGTTTTTCAGTGGGTGGACTCAAATCAAGCAATAAGGATTGTACACCTGATTTTTTATCAATAAGTTGGGCACTGCTATAGGAAGTTTCAAAACAATCTTCATCACAATTCCAGTTAGCAATTGCGAGCTGGATGGATACTTGTGTTGCAGATTCAGGCCAAACAATATCAGTGATAGGATCTAATTCTTTTAAGTCAAGTGCAAACTTGTTCCAATCGAAAGTAACATTAGGTAACATAACCGCAGATAAAGGTCGATCAGTATTACCTTCAAAGCCAAGTAAAAAGTTTAGTCCTCTTTCTGTTTGTAATCCGTTAACAAGACTGCGGTTCCCTTTTTCGTTTCCAGTATCTTCATTAAGAATAGCTAATAACAATTGAATACAGCGTCCAAATAAAGAAGCTCCTTGGGAATGCTCATAAAATGGCTTTACTAATAAATTGAAAATTTTAGCTTTTTTAGAACAATAACCAAAATCCGAACTCTGTCGTCGAATGGGATCAAAAATGGGATTATCTTTAAACTGTTGTTTAGTTATCCCTGTTTTTCCACGCATCCGAACAATATTCCCATCAGTAGAGTCATAAAAATTCAGATCATCAATGGTACCGCTAATCGTAAAAGGAGCATTTACTTTTGCCATTTTTCCTGAAATATACAAAAGTAAATCAAGTTTAATGCTATTTTAGTAAAGTCTAATATTATTGTGACACCATTCTAGGCTGTATCCTCTATCCTCTATCCTCTTTTAACAACCTCATACATTTCTCCAAACTAACGCGATAATCTGGAACAACAACCCCAAACGTAGTTGCAATCTTTGACTTATCCAATAAAGAATACTGAGGACGTTTAGCTGGCGTCGGATAGGCATTGCTAGGAATACCCGAAATTACGCATTCAAACCTGCCGATTTCTTGTATCGCCAAAGCAAATTCGTACCAACTAATTTCGCCTTCATTTGAAAAATGATAAATGCCAGCTTCCCATTTTGTGTGTGTTAGGATTGTGAGAATAGCTTGTGCCAAATCAGCTGCATAAGTGGGACTTCCAATTTGATCGTTGACTACATTTAGCGTATCCCTTTCTTGCATCAAACGTGACATTGTTTTTACAAAATTAGCTCCAAAACTAGAATACACCCATGAAGTACGGATAATAATCGTATTAGGATTTTCGCGCATACAAGCAATTTCTCCTGCCAATTTGGTTTTACCATATACATTTATAGGGCCGGTTACAGCATCTTCTTTCAAAGGCAAAGAAGCTGTACCATCAAAAACATAATCAGTCGAAATATGAATGAATTTACAATCATTCGTATGACTCCATTGTGCCAGTACAGCAACCGATTGATGATTCAAAACATCCGACAATTCAAACTCCGATTCAGCTTTATCAACTGCAGTATGTGCAGCACAATTGATAATGATTTGCGGATTAATTTTGTTTAAAGCCATTGCCAAATTATCCAAATCGCACAAATCCAATTCTTGATAATCGGTAAAAACCCATTCGAATTGTGTATATGCTTTTGACAAAACATTCAATTCAGATCCCAATTGACCGTTGGCTCCGGTAATTAATACTTTCTTCATATATAAATTTATTGATCAGCGGTCATCCAGTATTTTAAACAATTACGAACCTTATAAGAAACTGACAACTCAAAACACAGAACATTCCCTTCAGTTATTAAACAATTTTAAACTCTTAAACAGATACCCCAAAACCGATAACCGGAAACCAATAGCCGACTACCGATAACCCAAAACCCAAAACCCATAACTCACAACTTCTTCCTAAAACTCCCAATCAATTTCGTTAAAACTTGACAAAATAATATCTTTATCCGAAACTACAATTTCTTCTGGATTCACTCTCCAGTCGATTGCCAAAGTAGAATCATCATAACGAATACCTCTTTCGCTTTCTTTATGATACAACTGATCTACTTTATAAAGTACGGATGCCGTTTCACTCAAAACAGAAAATCCATGGGCAAAACCATGAGGAACCATCAATTGCTTTTTGTTTTGGGCGCTCAAAACTACGCTTACATGCTGTCCGTAAGTTGGGGAGTTTCTTCTCAAATCTACAGCCACATCAAGAATCTCTCCTTCTAACACTCTCACTAATTTCGCTTGCGCAAAAGGATTAATCTGTAAATGCAGTCCACGAATCACACCTCTTTTAGAGAAAGACTGATTGTCTTGGATGAAGTTGTACGCTATACCGCTTTCAAGGAACTTCACCTTGTTATATGATTCAAAAAAATACCCTCGTGAATCTTCAAATACCGTAGGCTTAATAATTACCAAATCATTAATGGCTGTTTTTTCAATGTTCATGTTTTATGTTTAAATATTTAGGGAAATTATAAAAACCCTTATTTTTATTTTTATCTTTTCAAATGTAAAATTAGAACCTTACTATAAAACTGTTTTTTTAAAATAAAATTTCAACTACCTTCATTTCATAATAATTTTTTCTACAATAGGTTGCATACTCATTGATTTTAATAATTAACGCCATTCTATAATTATTTAGGATTCGAAGACTAGATGCATTTACTTCTCTGCAATATACCTAAACTACTTTACTTTTTATCAATTGATGGATTACCTAAATAATCAACCCCATACATAAAAAAAGGACTATCAAATTTATAAAAAACACTATTATATGGAATGTATTTTGTGCCCTGATTATTCAAATTATAATCAGCTTTTATTGTGTATAAAAAAAGACTAACCCCATATAGATATAATCCTGTAAGTAATAAACCCCTCCTCTCCTTAAATTCTAAGAAAATTATATCTGAAAAAACAACTATTTCAAAGACAGTAAAATAATTTGAAAATCGATTTAAATCATTGGCAGTTGCAAATAAATTTGTTATAATTATAGAAAACAAACTCAATACTATAAAATATTTCTGAATTGGAAAGACTTCTTTCATTCTCGCCCAATAAAATAAAAGAAATACTCCTAGACAATTTAAAACTATAATTTTATTAGGATTAATATGGGTATTTCCACTAGAAAAATATGCAACATAATGAGTTTTTTCAAAAAAATGAGTAAAAATATAAAACCAATAAAACTGAGACAAAATCAAGGATAAGAAAAGTAACACTACTATATGCATTATCCTAATTCTGTCAGCATACTTATAAACTCCGACAAAAACAAAAAATGGTACAATCGCAGAATAATGAACGGATATACCTATTCCCATCAAAACAACATAAATAAGATATTTTTTATTTATCAAATAGTAAAAAGCACAAAAACCAATAGATACAGCAAATGATTGCCTAATGATTGACCATGAATTAAGATACAACGCTGGAATCAATAAGAAAAATAAGAATGCAAGATTACTATGTTTTGTATATTTTTTTACACCCAGGAAAATAAAAAAAATTGTAAAAAAAGAAAAAAAGAAGAAAAGAATGTGATAATTAAGATTAAACCATCTAAAAAGATTCATAATTAAAACAAAACCAAACTCAAAATCATTATCTCTAGTTTTATTAATATACCAATTCACATAGGATTTAAAATCACCACTAATGCCATCTCTAAATCCAGCAACAGCCAATGCCAAAACCAAAAGAATGATTTGAAAAAAATTACTTTTGTTGGTGAATAAATAGGTTAACCCAATAAGTAATGTTATTAAAAATAGAAATAACAGATAAAAAGCCATAATTTAAGAGTTTTTTATTTCAAATAAATTTCTATACTTATTATTTCCAGTCATTCATTTTGATTTCATCATATACCTTTCGAATCCCTTCCTCCAAAGTAATTTTTGCTTTCCAGCCCAAACTATACAATTTGGACACATCCATTAACTTTCTAGGTGTTCCATCAGGTTTAGTAGCATCCGTAAAAATATCACCTTCAAATCCCACAGTTTTTTTTACCAAATATGCCAAATCCAAAATTGAAATATCTTCTCCGATTCCAATATTGACCAAACCTGAATCGTTATAATTGTCCATCAGGAACAAACAAGCTTCAGCCAAATCATCAGCATGCAGAAACTCTCTTTTTGGACTGCCTGTCCCCCAAATAGTCACAGATGTATCCCCATAGTGTTTTGCTGTAATGAACTTACGTAACATAGCTGGCAACACATGGGAATTATTTAAATCGTAATTATCATTTGGACCATATAAATTAGTAGGCATTACAGAAATAAAATTACATCCGTATTGATCTCGATATCCATCACACATTTTGATACCGGCAATTTTGGCTATTGCGTAGGGTTCATTTGTTGGCTCCAAAAGGCCTGTCAACAAATAGTCTTCTTTTAATGGTTGCGGTGCCAATTTTGGATAAATACAAGACGACCCCAAGAACATTAATTTCTTTACGCTATTTAAATAAGATTGGTGAATCACATTATTCTGAATCATCAAATTCTCGTATATAAAATCGCCTCTAAAAGTATTATTGGCCACAATTCCTCCTACTTTAGCTGCCGCCAAAAAAACATAATCAGGCTTTTCTATTTTAAAAAAATCTGCAACTGCTTGCTGATCTCGTAAATCCAACTCCGAAGAAGTTTTTAATAAAAAATTACTATATCCTTGAGCTTTTAAAGCTCTCAAAATTGCAGAACCTACCATCCCACGATGGCCTGCTATGTATATTTTATCTTGTTTATTCATTTTTTTTTAAACTGTGTCAACTAAATTTTTAAATAAAATATTGTATCGAGCTAAAATCATAAAAACAAACGACTCAAAACCAACACCACCTATCATCTCAAGTCATAATTTTTATTCTAAAAAAAAACAATATAAAATGACGTTAAGATAGCCTAGCTCACACTATACTACACACAAAACCTACGCCTAATATTGTCATTCCGTAGGAATCTCAAAAATTTACGGATTATTAGAATATTGAAAAACGTCATTGTTAGCATAGTCGAGAGACATAACTCAAGACCAACAACCAACAACCAACAACCGGCTACTCAAATCAATATCTAACAGCCGATCTCACTTCTTTTAACATTTTTTCTTTTTGAACATACTCAAGATCAGACTCCATCATTTCTTTAACAAGTCCTTTCAAATCATATTTAGGCTTCCATCCTAATTTAGTTTTCGATTTCGTAGGATCTCCAATCAATAAATCCACCTCAGTTGGACGGAAATATTGTGGATCAACAGCAATTACCTGTTTTCCTAACTCAATCTGATAAGCAGGATTGCTGCAGGAAGCAACGTATCCTTTCTCGTTTACTCCTTCCCCTCTAAACTCAATATCTATTCCTACTTCTGCAAATGACATTTTAACAAAATCACGAACATAAGTAGTTTCTCCCATGGCAATGACGTAATCTTCCGCAACATCTTGTTGCAAAATACGCCACATAGCCTCTACATAATCTTTGGCATGCCCCCAGTCACGCTGTGCATCTAAATTCCCTAAATATAAACAATCTTGGACTCCCAAAGCAATAGCAGATGTTGCCATTGTAATTTTTCGAGTCACAAATGTTTCCCCTCTGCGTGGTGATTCGTGATTAAACAAAATTCCATTACAGGCAAACATACCATAAGCTTCTCGATAATTTTTGGTAATCCAAAAACCATAAATTTTAGCCGCTCCATAAGGTGACCGTGGATAAAAAGGAGAATGCTCATCATATAATCCTTTTTCATTTTTATTTTCAGCCAAACCACCATACAACTCCGAAGTAGAAGCTTGATATATACGGGTCTTTTTCTCTAAACCTAAAATACGTACAGCCTCCAAAATACGAAGTGTACCTATACCATCTACATTAGCTACATATTCTGGTGAATCAAAAGATACCTTTACATGACTCATCGCTCCCAAATTATATATTTCATCTGGTTGCACCTCTTGAATAATTCGAATTATATTAGTAGAATCCGTTAAATCCCCATAATGTAATTTAAAATTGACATGTTCTTCATGTAAATCTCGATAAATATGATCGATTCTTTGAGTATTAAAAGAAGATGCCCTTCTTTTAATACCATGAACTATGTATCCTTTTTCTAATAATAACTCTGCCAAGTACGACCCGTCTTGTCCCGTGATTCCAGTTATAAGTGCAATTTTCATATTTGTAATTTTATTTTTTTAATTTCTAAACGAGATAAATGTTCTCCTCAATCCTTCTTCTACAGAAATTGGTAATGATTTGCCAATCGCTTTTACAATCTTATCATTATCAACCACATAGCTTTCTGTTAGCTTTTGCAACCGTTCTGAATTCAAAGGTAAATTCAAATAGTCACCAATTTTAGCCATTCCTTTAATCCAAGAAATAGAAATTGACAAAATAATACTTTTTCTTTCCAAAGTAGTGCTTAACAATCTTATTAATTCATTTGTAGATATCGCCTTATCATCTGAAACCTGATACACGCCAGACGGAACAGTTGTATTTTCCAACAATTCCTTTATAACAAAACAAAGATTTTCAATACTCAAAAACGAACGCTTGTTTTCAAAGGCACCTAGTGGCCAAGGAAATCTTTTTTTAACCAGTTGGTATAACAGATTAAGATTTCCCTTGTTTCCCATACCGTGAATCATACAAGGCCTTAGAATATAAATTCGTTTCCCGACAGGCAATTCTTTACTCAAAATATATTTTTCTGCTTGATGTTTAGCTATACCATAATGTGTTTTTGGATTAGGCTCAGTTTCTTCATTTAAAACTCCTTTCACATCATCTACTACCGCTTTTACAGTACTCATAAAAATAAAAACAGAAGCTTCCGAAATTAAAAAGGCATCAAACAATTGCTTGGTCAATTCAAAATTAGATTCGTAATATTCTGAAGGCTTAGATACTTTTTTTAAATCATGGGCTTTTCCTGCTAAATGAATAATAACGTTACCTGTCAAATCAAATTGTTGATTAGGCCGATATCTTATACTCAAAGCTTGCAATTCGTTTGAAAATCTTAAATAATTTTGAAGGTTTTTACCTACAAATCCTGTTGCGCCTGTTATAATTACTTTCATTTAATCAATACCTTTAATCCAATAATTTGACTCTTTCTCAACAAAAATACAATTTAACCAACCTTCAATCGATGCTTTATAAAACAATTCTTCACTCACATCTTGGTATGGAGTTACAAAAAAGTTCTTATCCAAAACCACATTGTTTCTATCAATGATATAAACATTATTAGGGTTATAAAAAAGATACTTTTTTATTTCAGTATTTGTGGTAATCATCTTTTTCCCTGATCCTATAGCTTCAAATGTTCGCATTGTAAGACCTTTTTGTCCAGGATGATTAATATCCAAAATCACTTTGGATTCTTTGTACAAGCCTAATATCTGAACCGTTGTTAAACTTTCGAAGCTCAATTTCTTATAATCGAAAAGCTGAAAACTTTTATCAAATATTTTTTTATAAAAATATACTAAACGCCCATGTATGAAATAATAACAATAAGAAGATAAACGATTTTGATTACACCAATTAACAATTAGATTACTTATCTGATAACGGTCGGAATGGGCCGTACCGAGAAAAAGCAAATCGTATTTGAATTTTCTAACTGAAGTGTTTTGTATCTTTTTATAAGAATCTAGAAAAAACAGAGGCCTAAAGCTCAAGCCAAATTTTACCGCATCATCAGGATCAAAGGTGAATTTTTTATCGAAATACTTTATTATTGTTGTTGGATGATCGTGATTAGTAAACGAATCCCATGTATAGAATATAAATTCACACTTAGGGTGATCTTTTCTGAACGCTACAAGAAAAAATTCGGGGACTACCTCTCCTCTATTTACAAACAAATAATCGTAATTCTGATTCTTAGTTTCTGCTAAAATCTGTCTGTAATAGATGTCTATTCTATGCTGGTAGAAACTTCTTTTTATACGAATTATTCCCTTTACAAAATTGTTATTTGAGGGGCGCTCGTCAAAATAATGGACTTCAGCCCCTAATTCTTCTAATTTCTTTTGAATTTCCTTTTCCAGATTAAATGTCTGAACCGAAAAAAACAGAATTCTTTTCTTATTTAATTTGTTTTTCAACATTATTTCAACAACCCTTTTTTTGTCATTTCTTCCAATGAATCGTTTAATCGATCTTCTTGTATTTCCTGTTGTAAAACCCAAGCCGTAAATCTATTAATTCCTTCTTCAAAAAACACTTTTGGGGCAAATCCTAAAAGTTGTGAAATCTTGGTCATATCAGCGTAATTATGTCTTATATCTCCCAAACGGAATCTTCCGGTTACTGTTACCGGAACTTCAATATCATAGGCTTTTATCAATGAATTAGCTACAGTTAGAACATCCGTTGGAACACCTGTACCTACATTGAACACCTCTCCATTAGCTTCTTCTTTTTCGATTCCAAGGATTGTGGCTGTAACAACATCATCTATAAATACAAAGTCCCGTGTCTCCTTACCGTCTTCAAAAATCTGAATACCATTTTTATTTCTTATTTGGGTAGAAAAAATAGAGAGTATTCCTGTGTATGGGTTAGACAAGGATTGACCAGGACCATAAACATTTTGGTATCTGAAAGCCACTGGCGCAATTCCAATAGTTGGGCAAACAGTCATAATCATTTGCTCCTGATTTTGTTTGGTAATTCCATAAACCGATGAAGGATGAATTTTTGATTCTTCGTCAGTAGCTACTAATTTCAATTTAGAGTCTCCTTTATATTTTACCTCAAAATCACCAGCCAACATGTCATTTTCTACTCTGTGTTTTGGGTAAACTGCTCCTAAGTCAGGATGAATATATTTTCCTTCACCATAGATAGAGCGAGAAGATGCAATAACCACCTTTTTTACCCTGTGTTTTTGGTTTGCTAAAATATCGAGCATAATAGCCGTACCCTGAATATTTACTTCTGTATATTTTTCTATGCAGTACATAGATTGTCCTGTTCCGGTTTCGGCAGCAAAATGAACTATTACATCTTGATCGTCTATCGCTTTCTCCCAGTCGGTTTTCGAAGTAACTGTCCCTTTTATAAAAGTTACTTTTTCTTTAATACTTTTGTATAAAGGAGAAGTTTCTCCAGGCTTCTCGCCATGAATTTGAGGCGACAAATTGTCCAGAACCGTAATCTTGTGACCTTTCTCTATTAATGCAAAAGCAAGATTACTTCCTATGAATCCAGCTCCACCTGTTATTAATATATTTTTCATTCTAAAATTTTGTTCTTGTTGTCTTTTTTAAATTATTTGTTTTTTTCTATAAAAGTTCCATCAGGATTGGTTCTTTCCCAAACTTTTGCTTCAATATTATATCGCTTTATTACTTTTGCAGGCACCCCTGCGATTACACTATAATCTGGAAATACACCTCTGACTACTGCGTTAGCACCAACAACACATTGTTTTCCTAATATTGTTCCTGCTTGAATTGCTACACCATACCCAATAAAACAATTCTTCCCTATTCTAGTTTCTTTTACAATCATTCTCTGCTCAAGTATATGCTTCCCTATTTCTTGATAATCATGATCTATATTAGTTACAAAAACATTCCCTGAAATAGTAGTATCTGATTCAATAATTAAATTTCCCGCTGAAGTCACATGAAAATTCTGTCCTATTGAAATATTATCTTCTAATGAAATTTTACCATTGTTATGAGTTTCAATTCTTACCCCTGGCATTATTCTAACTCTTTTTCCAACAGAAACCTCTTTTAAACCAAAAGTAAAAAGAGGAATTCCTATATGTGATGGAAGGGAAAACTTTTTAAAAAAAGGAGCATAACACAAGGCCAAAAAACCCCATACTATTTTATTTATCATTTAGTTATCTTTTAGTTAGCAAAATTCTTCTCAAGTATTTAATTTCATACAAACAAAGAAATAAACAATAAGAAACAATACTTATTTTCCTTTCTTTAAAAACTTCTTTAAGAATAAATAGGTTACCCCTATGCATAGCACTTAAATTGGCAGACAAACCACTATGCCCAAAATGAGGTTTACCATCACCGGTAATAACTAACGAATTTGGTATATAATAAACTTTAGCTTTTGCACAATAACGTATCCATAAATTTCCGTCTTCAGCGTGTGTCATATTTTCATTATATCCTCCAAGTTCTTCAAATAATTTTTTTTTAAAAACAACAGTAGAAGTCTGAGGGTACATCTTTATTAATAATTCTTTTACACTTGCTTTGTGTAACGAATCAATCTTTTTACCAAATATTTTCAATACTTCATTATTCCTTGCGCAACCAATAAAATCAATTTCAGGATTGTTTTTAAGGATTTGCATCTGAATATCTAACTTATTATCTAGCCATCTATCATCAGAATCCAACAAGGCAATAAACTCACCACTTGATAAAGAAAGTCCTTTGTTTCTGGCAGAAGATACACCTCCATTCTTTTTATTGATTAATTGAATGGCAATATCAGAAATATTGTTATATATAATTTCTTCGACTATCTTTTGTGAATTGTCATTAGAACCATCATTTATAACAATGATTTCAATTTTTCCTTTATAAGTTTGCTTTAATACTGAATTAATACAAGTTTCAATTGTATTTTCAGAATTGTACATCGGAATTATTACAGAAACAACCATTTTTTACTATTAAGATTTATTCACTCCAAACCACTCTTTTCACATAATCTGTATAGCTCAAAATAATGCGAACAATTTTCTCAGAAACATTTGGCATCGAATAATCTGCTACTTTTCTAAAATTGCGTTCCACTCCCACTTTTTGGCACAAAACTTGTGTTAATCCTTGGAGAATTCTTTCCGGTGATAATCCTACCATCATCACCGAAGCTTCTTCCATAGCTTCGGGACGCTCGTGTGCTTGACGAATATTTAACGCTCTGAAATTTAAAATGGAAGATTCCTCTGAAATAGTCCCCGAATCTGACAAGACGGCGAACGAACACATTTGTAATGCGTTATAATCATGAAAGCCTAATGGCTTCAAAAATTGGATTTCATCTCGAACCTCCACTTTCATTTTTTCAATCATATTTCTCGTACGAGGGTGAGTTGAAACAATAATCGGGATTTTGTATTTGTCAGCAATCGCATTCAATGAGTTAATCAGTCCGTGAAAATTTTTCTCTGAATTTATATTCTCCTCTCGGTGTGATGATACTACAAAGAATTTCCCTTCTTCTAAATTTAACTTTTCTAAAACTTCAGAGGATTCAATTTGTGGCAAATAATGATGTAAAACTTCAAACATTGGTGAGCCTGTTTTGATAATTCGATCTGCAGGCAATCCCTCTCGTAATAGATATTCACGTGCAATATCACTATAGGTCAAATTAATATCAGAAATATGATCCACTATCTTACGATTTGTCTCTTCTGGAACACGTTGATCAAAACAACGATTTCCTGCTTCCATATGAAAAATTGGAATATGACGCTTTTTTGCAGGAATAGCACATAAACATGAGTTTGTGTCTCCCAAAACCAAAAATGCATCAGGTTTTATTTGTTCCAATAATGGATCTATTTTAATCAAAATATTACCAATGGTCTCAGTGGCTGTTTGCCCAGCAGCTTCAAGGAAAAAGTTAGGTTTACGCAAACCTAAGTCTTCGAAAAAAATCTGATTTAGCTCGTAGTCATAATTCTGACCTGTATGAACAATAATATGTTCTACGGCATCAGATGTATCTAAAGCATCTATCACTCTTGACAATCTTATAATTTCTGGACGGGTACCTACCACCGTCATTACTTTTAATTTTTTCATATTCAATATTTAAACTTACTCAGAAGATATTTAATGCCGTTTAGACTTTACACCTCTTCAAAAAAAGTGTCTGGATTGTTTGGATTATAGGATTCATTTATCCAAAAATTGGTATAAAGCACTTCTTCTCCTATATTTTTTATATTATGAGTGTACCAAATAGGCATATCCACATAGGCAGGTTCATTACCATCCAAATAAAAATCCAGCACTTCATTTGTACCAATGCGACGCAATTGAATCAAAGCTTTTCCTTTGATTACTGCAAAACGTTCAATTTTTCTGGTATGATAATGATTTCCTCTTGTAATACCAGGAACAGTGGTAGAAAAAGAAACTTGTCCACCAACTCCCAATCGAATAATTTCAACAAATGAACCTCTTGGATCTGTATGTTCAATAAATTTTACTGGAAAATGATTTTTAATATCCATGTAACAACGAAAAGTATTGAATAAATTCAATTCAAATGTGTTATTTATGACAGGGATCTCTCCTCGGTCCTGATAGCACTCTTTATAGAATTGAAGCAACGACAATAGTTCCGATACTTTTGCCTCCGAAGTATGAGGTACCAAATATGAAGCTTCTGTTTTACGATCTCGGATTTTTGTTAATATCTCATTGACCAACTCCCCTACATAAATTAATTTTAACTCGCCATCTACTTGTATCTGTGGACTTTCCCCATGAGAAATCTGATGGGAAAAAGTAGCAATAACCGAATTGTAATATGGATGACCAAAAGGACCATAAACATTCGGAATCACCAACCCTGTAAAAACAGATCCAACTTTAATCGACCAGTTATAAAATAATTCACGACCTACTTTTTTAGATTTTCCGTATAAATTATCTCTTTCTTCTTGTGAAGAAGAAGAAAGAATTACGTGTGCTTTGCTAGAAGTTCTTTCTAAAGATGCAATCAAATCGTTTACCAAACCAACGTTAATATCATATAAAACTTGAGGGTCATTATGACGATTCACGGCAGCCAAATGCACAATCACATCACATTGTGAAACAAAAACATCAAGTTTTTCATTACTTTTAAAAAAATCTATATGATATGGTATACGCTCAAATTCATCCAGATGCAATCCCAAAGTGTTATACAAATGCGTCCCTACAAATCCTTCTTGCCCTGTTATTCCTATTTTTAACATTTTTTAATTTTATTTTTTAAAATAATCAAAATCAAATCGATATTCGTCTTGAATGGTTCCTAACAAATAATCCGCCATAACCAACAATTTGGCACCTTCTTCGAGTGCCTGAATACTACTTACATATCCTTGTGGTACATGAAGCACATCAAGTTTTTCGGCTTCAACAATATAGGAGAGAGGTTTTAAATCTTTGGAAGGATTCTCCCAATCATCAATGGCAATCAATTCGATTTTAAAACTACCTTGTAAAACAGAAAACCAACGTTGTTCAATTCGGTGTCCTTGCCAACCACGAACAAATGTGGTTTCATTATTTTCTATGAGATAAATCCTTTTTATTTCCTTTGCATCAAAAGAATTATTAAATCGAACTATACCTCTGGTATCAGAATGACTACCTCCATTTATTATTATCGGAACCATATTTTTAAATCAAAAATCATTAATCAAAAAAACTTATCCTGGCATCTGAACAACATCTTCACCAAAAACTTCTTTTCGAATAAGAGGTAGAGTTGATAATAGTTTTTTCATTCCTTCCACCCCCTGCTGTTCAGTATTATGAGAATGATAATCTTCAATAAGAGAAACATCTTGTTCTCCTTCTGAAAAATATTGTGCATAATTCAAATCGCGATTATCGGCTGGAATTCGGTAAAAATCACCCATATCTTCAGCTTTAACCATTTCTTCACGGGTACATAAGGTTTCATACAACTTTTCTCCATGACGGGTACCAATAATCTTGATTTCAGTATCCGAATTACATAACTCTTTCAAGGCTTGTGCAAGATCTCCAATAGTTCCCGCTGGGGCTTTGTTGACAAATAAATCACCCGGATTCCCATGCTCGAAGGCAAACAATACCAATTCTACTGCCTCATCCAGCGACATCAAAAAACGTGTCATATTAGGATCCGTAATCGTAATTGGATTACCCTCTTTAATTTGTTTTAGGAACAAAGGGATCACAGAACCTCTTGAAGCCATAACATTACCATAACGAGTCAAACAAACTGTTGTATCCAATAAATTTCTTGATGCAGCCACAGCTACCTTTTCCATTAAGGCCTTAGAGATCCCCATAGCATTAATAGGGTAAGCTGCTTTGTCTGTACTCAAACAAATTACTTTTTTTACTTTATTTGCTCCAGCTGCATCAATTACATTTTGAGTTCCAAATACGTTGGTTTTTGTAGCCTCCAAAGGAAAAAACTCACACGAAGGAACTTGCTTTAAAGCAGCTGCATGAAATACATAATCTACGCCACGCATCGCTTGCTCTACACTGTTAAAATCTCTTACATCACCAATATAAAACTTAAGCTTGCCATTTTTGAGCTGATTACGCATATCATCCTGTTTTTTTTCATCTCGGGAAAAAATACGAATTTCACTAAAATGATTGGTATGAAGAAAACGGTTCAAAACAGCATGGCCAAACGAGCCCGTACCTCCAGTAATCAAAAGTGTTTTATTTTCTATTTTCATTTCTACTGTTCGTTTTTAATTATCCTTAAATACCTATCTGCTACTTCATCAAGCAAATAATCTTTAAGAATTATTTTTAATGATTCTTTATCTATTTCTTCTGATGAATTTAAAAAATCAAAAATATTAGTCAATAAATTTTCATCATATTTATCATCAGAATACACATTGAATTTTAAGGGATATTTTTCGACCAATTCCAATGAAGTATCTGCTTCGATGGAACAAAAATTAAGTATTTTTTTTCCTGAATACATATACTCAATTAATTTACTTGGCTCTTGAAACTCATTTTTATTACCTACGTTGAGCAATACATCCGAGTTTTTAATCGCCAAATTTACTTCATCTCTACTTATAAACCCGTTTAGAAAAACAGATTTATCTAATAAGTGCTGATATTCTTTAAAACTATCTATAGTATCTGTAAATTCTCCGTAAAAATCGAGAATAAAATTGTATTCACTATATTTTTTTATAAGCCTGTCAAAAACAGCTAACATTCTTTTGGGAGATCTTGCCTCTTCGGTCAAAGTACCTAAGAACAGAAGTTTTATAGTTTTTGAATCCTGTTTATTTTCTTTTTCATAATCGAATGAATTTGGCATATAAACATTGTGATTTACAGCAATTTTATGCTGTATTTCAGGAAAAAAATCAACATATTTCTGTTTAATTTTCTCAGTAAGAACAGTATTACAATCAGCATTCCGAAAAACTTTTTCCTCAATGCTCCTATTCCTTTTATTGTATAAAAACAAATTATTTATTTTCCCGTTAAAACTAAAAATATCAATCGTATCAGCCAACCAATAAAGAAATGGATATCTTTTCTTTAATTTATTTCCTATTATGTGTGAAGTAAAAGTCCAGGAAACAGTAATAAGCTTATCTATTTTATGCTCTTCGATGATTTTGGAAGCCAAAGGCACTGCTGAAAAATACCACAAGAAAGAATAATCAGGCCAATAGAATTTAGACCATGTAAAGTCATATACTTTTTTGATCCCACGTTTAAACAACATTTCCAGACCCAAAGAATTATTATGCTTAGAAAAGTGATTCTCCCCTTTTATATTTTCTCTATGCTTATATTTTATGTTTCCAACAAAATACTCAGTTGAACGGTATATTTTTATCCCATCAATCTCTTCATATGATAAAAATTGATTTTTATTTGCCGAGATTACAAAAACTTCCATCCCTGCATCTTTCCATCTTTTGGCTACATTAAACCACCTGTAAGCATTTGGTTTATTTTCAGGATAAAAATCGTATGATATTATTAAAATCTTCATTAACTACTTACTTTAAATCGCTATTTCTTTCCTGCTTGTCATTCCCCACATCAAAAATGTTGCTGACATTAATGAATATCTTAAATCTTCATTACTATAGAGCATTATCAATACTAAAAACAAAAAAATTCTAACCATAAAAGAATTAGACGTTTTTTTAGCAAGACTAAAAAGCATATAAAAAAGTAAAACACCAAAAAAAATCCCATAAACTGCAAAAACAGTTGTAATTGTATTTGTATTGTTTCCAACATCCATTGATATCCCAACCAAATCAAGTGTATATTTACCGAAGGCTGCTGGATAATTTTTTATCCCTACACCTACAAGATAATGATCAAAAAACATATTCAAATTTGCAAAAACAGATACTCCTCTAGCTAACGAACTTCCATCCCCAACATTATCTTTACCTATTTTACTAAAAACCATGTCATATAGCCCGCTATAAGACAGTAATACCACAATTGCCATTACAAAAGTTATAATAAGAAATGATTTTGTTTTTAAAACAGAAATATTTGTGTTTTTTGTAAATAAATAAGCAATAAAAATAGCTGCTAGTGTTATAAATGCAGCAGTTGAAAAGGTAGAAAAAATTGCAATTACAAAAACAAAAATATTCTTTTTGTTAATTTCTTTCTTAAAAAATAATTCCAAAATAATTGCTATGTTTAGATATATCATAAATACTCCTGGCTCTCTAAATATAGATGTATTTCTTACATATTCAAGGCCTGCAAAAACAACACAAACTCCTAAATTATACATTGAAGAACCTGCTGAATTAGCTTGAAGTGGAAATATTTCAAAAAAGGACAAAGAAATACTTGCAATCACAAAAACAATCAATGATATCAAGCTAAGAGTATAAATAAATTTCAGATATACAGTAATAAAATCCTTATATGTTACATAATTGACAATTAAAATACCTAAGAGGTACAACCAAATTTGATACACATAACCACCTGAGAATTCAAAATTAAATACAGCAGTAAGCAACACAGAAAAAACAATCAAATAAAAAACCAAACTGCTTTTGGTAAGAATAACAAATGACTTAAGATTACTTTTAACTAAAAGAAAAATGGTTAAAATAAAATAAATTAGATATTTGAATAAAATAGGTGTAAAATTATTTGTAGTGCCAAAGCTGAAGGTGTCTTCAGATATAAAAAAAACAATGAAAAATATGATAAAAGGAATCCAATTAGGTTTATTACCAATATTACCACCAATGTTTTTAATTCTCATTCCTTTACAGTCTTTTTATCAATTTCAAAAATTATATTCCATCAATCACAAATTGAACTGAAGCATTTTTTCCTAATATCTCGTCATATTTCCTTTTCGCATTTTCAGATATGATTTGATATTGAATGCTGTCAAGCTTCGCTATTTTATTAATTACAATTGCTAATTCTTTATAGTTATTATTTTTAAAAAAAAAACCATTTTGAACACTAACTATTTCAGACATTCCTTCGATATCCGAAACAATTACAGGCTTACCTATTGAAAAAGCCTCTAATATAGGAAGTGATGCATGTGGTTTTGAAAATGGTGATATTAATGCTATTGAACTACTATAATAATCAAATATATTATCAACAAGTCCAATTTTGATAATCTTATCAGATTGATTCAAACGAGCAATTAATGAATTAATTCTCCACATATATGGATCAATAATAGAAATAATTCTTTTCATTTTATTTCCAGAATGAATATAATCTCCTCCAAGAAAATATATTCTAACATCATCATTAATATTACTCAATGATTTAACAAATTGTTCAAACCCTTTTATTCTTTGCATTCCCCCTAAATATAAAAAATATTTGTACTTCGGATCTGGAAGTATTTTAATTGATGTATGTCTTCCTTTAAAAACTACAGGATCATAGACAACAGTTGTTATATTTCTCAAATCAACTCGTTCAGCATTATCATATGAAATAGCAATGATTCTGTCACAATATTGTTTAATCACATTCCTGATTATAGCTTTTCTAATCCCTAAAAACCCTTTTGCTAATGGTTCTCTCACATGGATAATTGTCTTTTTTCCCAATTTCTTTGATGCCATAGACCACTCAGAAATAAAAGTAGAATTCAAATAAACGATATCATAATCGAAATCCAAACTTTTCAACTCTCTCTTTGCAAAAAAAAATTGATTCAAGAAAAACATCAAAATATTTTTAAAACTTTCAAGAAATTCAATAACGCTAAAGTACGATGCTTCACTGTGAATAAACAATCTATAAAACTTGCTATAAAATTTGGACTTTGGAAGATAAACTTCTACTCCCGTTTTCTTTATATATTCAACAGCTTCACTGTTAAATAAAGACAGAACTCGGACTTCATTCTTTTTTTTAATTTCTTCAATCAATCCTAATAAAGCAATCAGCCCTCCTCCAACACCAATTCCATGGTGAATTATTAATATTTTTTTCAATTTAACTTTTTAACAAATTCATTACACTTTTTTTATTAAAAGGAATCAACATTTTAAAAAACTTAAAGGAAAACCAAATTTTATCCTTTATAGCAATGTGAGAATTTAATATAATCGATAATTTTTCCCTCAAATATCGATTACTGATCCCTGATGACACTCCCCCGTATTCAAATACAGAAACAGGATATTCCTCATAATAAAAACTACATCCAGAAATAAATCTTTTTAAAAAAAAATCATAATCTGAACAAATTTTATATTGCAGAGAAAAAGCATTCTCTCTCAAAAGTCTCGTTCTTACAAAAGAACTTTGATGACAAAAATTAAGAGAATAATTTAGTTCAATTAGGGGCCTAGCTTTGTTTAAAATAAATTCATCCAATTTCTTAATATACACATCCCCATAAATAATATCATATTTATCATGATTCATTTGATCAAAAAACAAATTAAAATTTCGAATAAAAAACTCATCACCAGCATTCATAAAGTTTACCCATTCTCCCTTTGCTAACCTAACACCTTTATTCATCGCATCATAAATCCCTTTGTCTGGTTCTGAAAGCCAATAGGTTATTTTATCTTGGTACTTTTTTATAATTTCAACTGTTCCATCAGTGCTTCCACCATCAATAATAATGTATTCGTAATCCTCAAAATCCTGATTGACTACACTCAAAATGGTTTGCTCAATAGTATTAACAACGTTATAGGATACAGTAATTATAGATATAAGTGGTAATTTTGTATTATTTATTTTCATCTTTTTATGTACACCTTATAAATGTAAATTCCATTTACAAGACTATTTTTTCAGCAAATCAGCTTTCTCCTCTTCTATCAAAATATCAAGCACATCATAAAATTCAAGCTCATAATTCCAACCTAATTTTGTTTTTGCTGGCGTATTATCTCCATAAATATCAACAATATCTGTTGGTCGCATAAACTCAGTATCTATGACCAATTTATTTAGTGAAATATCCAATTTATCAAATACATACTCTATTATAGATCGAAGCGTAATACTTTTACCTGAGCAGATGATAAAATCCTGCGGATTCTCAGCCTGAAGCATCAACCACATAGCTTCAACATAATTAGGCGAATACCCAAAATCTCTTTTTATGTCAATGTTGCCCACTTTCAAAACCCAATTAGGGTTATTTTTATTTTTAACTGTTTCATGCAGAACTTTTTTAACAAAAAAACCCGTCGATCTCAGGAACGATTCATGATTAAATAAAACCCCATTACAAGCATATAAACCATATGATTCACGATAATTCACCACAGTCCAATGTGCAGAAGCTTTTGAAATAGCATAAGGACTCAAGGGATGCATAGGGGTATTTATATTGATTGGAAGATTTGATACTTTTCCGTACATTTCACTACTTGACGCCTGATAAAACCTAACATCTGGTTTAATCAGCCTTATAGCCTCCAATAAATTTAAGACGGATATAATATTAAAATTGATTGTACCAATTGGTTGTTTAAAAGACAAGCCCACAGAACTCTGTGCTGCCAAATTATAAATTTCATCTGGTCTATATTTATTAATCAATGTGATAATACCCGAAATATCAAGCAAATCACATTCTTCCATCACAACATGTCCATCAATTTCAAGACACATTAATTTTTCTAAACTGTCACTATGATTGTTTCTGGTAATTCCGATTATTCTATACCCTTTTTCTAATAATAATTTAGAAAGGTACGCTCCATCCTGTCCACTGATACCAGTAATAAACGCGGTTTTTGTTTGCACTATATTCATTGATTATTTTTAATCCTAAAATTTAGATTTAGCACTATTAAACTACTGTTTTATATACTTCCAAATGGTCTTTATATGTTTTGTCCCATGAAAATTTATTCAATCTAGAACTCCCTTTTTCCTCTAAACTTTGCCTCAAGGATTGGTTATTTATCAATTCATCGACTGCATTTCTTAAGGACTGAACATTTGTTGGGTCAAAGTACATCGCAGCATTTCCTCCTACCTCGGGTAACGCCCCCCCATTACTCAATAAAGCAGGACAACCACAAGCAAAAGACTCTAAAACTGGGATTCCAAAACCTTCATACAAACTCGGAAAACAAAAAAATAATGCATTTGAATAATAATTTGCCAATACATTGTCGTCGAAAATTCGTTTAAAAATGACCCTATTTTCAATCTTTAAAGTTCTAAATAATTCGTTTTCACTAAAAGTAAAATCACCACCTCCTGCACAAACTAATTTCAAATCATTATCAATTAATGATTCTGCAACAGTCGTTATAAAAAAATGAAAATTTTTATAGATTTCTCTATTTCCAACAAATAAAATATATTCTTCATTTACCAATCTTTGATTTCCAATATCGAAATTCTGAAGTGAATTACCAAGATATACAACATCTATTTTTGAAGGATCAGCATCAAAAAGATCTATGATATCCTGCTTAGTCGTTTCAGAAATTGATATTATTTTACTTGAATTTTCAAGCATCAGTCTCTTATTCTCAAATAATCTAGAATCTGCTTCTAAACTTGAAAATTGACTTGAAAATTTCTCGTGGATCATATCGTAAAAAGTAACTACAAAAGGCTTTCCTTTAATACTGTCAAGAAAATAATCATCATAATAGGTCGGGTGGAATACATCAAAGTTTCCGCAGCGAACTTCACTCATCGACTTTCTTGTATTTAGATAACTTGTTATTCTTTTCTTTCCCTTAAACTGAGAATTTGGAAGAATCCTATTCAATTTAGGATTCAACTTATCGTTATAATAAGCATTATCGCTAAAAAGAGTTGCTACTTCACAACGGTTTTCAACTCCGTCAAATCTTTTAATCAATTCAAAAAAATATCGTGAAATACCTCCGTATTTCTGTGTTGTAAATATCTTATGATCGTATAATATTTTCATTTCTTAATCCTTGTTTAAACTTTATTTTATAGTATTCAAAAATACATGCCTCAACAAGACAACGCATAATTTTAATTTTTTTTCAACAATTCTCACTTACAATTTTATGATAATCAATCATCAATAAAGAATCAGGATATTTGATAATATTATTCAATATTTTGAGAGTATACCTATTTGTAGCTAACCTAAAAACGAAATGAGGTATATTCTTTTCAGTCAATAAATGAAAAGAATTCCCGTTTGAATATAAATTTAAATTAAATTTTTTGGCAATAAATTTTAGTGACTCCATTGAATACAATGATATATGCTGACCGGTTTCTGGCATTACATACCACCATTCCTTTTCATTCATAAAACCTTTTGGCTGCAATTCAGTAGAAAAAAAAATATTTTTACTCTTTTGTAACATTTTTTGAACTTCTACAATGGGATCAACTAAATGCTCAAAGACCTCAAATGATGTAATTAACTCATAATTTGATTTATCATTATCTTCATAACCTTTGGCAAACATATTTTCGCAATAGGTATCATACCTATAAAAATTAAAACCTCTGTCTCTCATAAAGCGGACAAAAACCCCATAACCTCCGCCATAATCTAA
Organism: Flavobacterium sp.; assembly: GCF_035456085.1. Taxonomy (GTDB): domain Bacteria; phylum Bacteroidota; class Bacteroidia; order Flavobacteriales; family Flavobacteriaceae; genus Flavobacterium. The sequence continues at coordinate 9,376 of NZ_DATIDY010000114.1, read as the reverse complement.
AAAACTGGCATCTTTCTTAAAAAACAATTTTATAATTGAACTAACAATTGGAGCGTAATAAACATTCCTACTTAAAAGTCCAATATCTTGAGATGCAATTGCACTTCTATAAGCTTCCTTTAACCAATATGGATTTTCTGTTTGGACAAAACCACAGCATCTACACTTATAATATTGAACATTGTATTTATCTAAAACTTTACATAAAAAGAAAATATCACTTTCTGAACTACAAATTTTACAAGTTATCATATGGGTAAATATTTACTATTATTTTTAAAACTCTTATTATATTTTAATTAATTTTTCAAAAATCAAAGAGAATAGAAACTTACAAATAAAAACTCAATAATGTACTAATTAAAATTTTTACTAATTAAAAAAAATCTTAAAATTTAAAAGCAAGTTATCAAAGAATTAAAAAAATATTTATCAAGAATCTTTTTTCCATAACACTTTAATAACTTGCTTATAAAGTATACTGTTTTCAATAGAAAATAAATAATCAATATTTTAAAAACTAATTTAATGTCGCTTTTTTAACTTTAGTTTTACCAATCGACTACTAACAAATTTTCTCAACTGATTTTTTCTCAACTCCATAACGGAAGGCATTTCTTTTATTAAGGTATAATTATCTGCCATTCGATTTTGATGCACATTAACAGGACTTATAATATCTTTAGGCAATTCACTAAATGCAACATTTGACAATGGGCTATTAAAATCAACCGTATGAGTACCGTTAGCATTAAAGCCAATATTGCTTATCATATTATAATTAGGTATAATAGACAAACAACCATTTATGAGATTAGAAAAAAAATATTGATAATCCCAAGTATTAATTTTACCTGCCTTCGTACTTACAAATGCATTGTAAATCAAGTTTTTATTTACATTATTATCTGTCAAGCTTGACAAAATGTCATTTTCGATGGCTCTTTCAAGATAATTCATGTTAAAATCATATTTCTCCCAAACTCTTCTCCAACTTGCCCATCCCCAAACATGCGTTAATTTAGAATAATAATAATCTCCTTCCCCTCTTTTTATTCCATCCTGAAAATTACATCCGCAAATATGCCCAACTCTGTTATCTAATCGATATTGATTCAACATTGAATCACAAAACCTAAAAAAATCAAGGCTCGGTAAACAATCATCTTCTAATACAATTCCTTCTTCTTCATTTTCAAAAAACCAAGTAATTGCACTACTAACTGCTTTACCACAACCTAAATTTTCATCCCTAAATAAAGTAATCAATTCACATTCCCAATCTATTTGATTTAAAATATTTTTAGTTTCCTTACAAACTAAATCATCATTTCCATTGTTTCTCGGGCCGTCTGCAGCCACATAGAGTTTTTTAGGCTTGGCTTCTCTAATGGCATTGAATAAAATTTGGGTTTCTTTAGGCCTATTAAATATTAAAAAAAGAATTGGCGATTGTACTTGATACATAATTTTAGAAAAATAAAATTGATTTGGTTTGTAAAAGAAAAATATGTCTAGTTTTTTTGAAAAAAATATAATACAAATAAGATGCGAAAAACTGAGATATTAAAGTTGCCATTGCTGCCCCATTAATTCCATATTTAGGTATTAACACAAAATTCAATACTAAATTAATCGCCAATCCCTGTAATGATTTTATCAAATTATGGGTGTTTAGATTTTCGACCACAAGCATGTTCCCGGCCGCAACACCCCAAAAGACAAAAACCCCAGTCCATATACTTATTTGTAAAGCAAAAACTGACATCATATATTCACTACCGTAAAGAAAATTTATAATAAAATTTGAAAAAAAAGTAAAAAAAAGGGCTATTGAAAAACTAATAACAAACATTAATTTCAACAATTTCAAACACACTTCATAATAATTCTTCTTATTTAGATTAAATTTATCAACCAATTTAGGAAAAAAAGAAGTTGCAAATATGGATGGGATGAAATACCATAATTCTGTAAATCTTGTAGAGACAGAATATAACCCCACACTTTTATCTCCAATCATTTCTCCAATCATGATTTGATCCAAACGCATATACATCATAATTACAATCCCTGATAAAATCAATGGCCAAGCTTGCCTCAATAAAATTGTACAATAATCAATTTTAAATTTCCACTTTTTTAAATTATTGATACCATGGTACAAAATAAGTCCAATGGCTGCTAAAACACATTCGATCAGTCCTAAAATTACAAAAGACAATAACGAATACTCAAAATATACAAATAACAATCTTACAATTGATATTACTACAAAAACAGAATTCTTAACAACTACTGTCTTTCTTGACTGCAATAAAGATTGGTTTTTTAAGTCAATCACATCAAAAGTCTGAAACCACAAACTTAATGCCGTAAAAACAGCTACCAAGAATAATTGAATATCGTTTTTAAAAATCAAAAAATACCCCGTAACTATAAGTGTACAAATAAAAGAGCCACATAATCTTAAATAAAAAGCTGTTCCTAGTAATATATGCTCCGATTCATTTTTGTCTAAAAGATGCTTAACTACAATCTGGTCAAGCCCCAAAGTGGCAAATGCACTTACAAGACTAATAAATGCTATAGCATAGTTCCATTTACCAAAAAGTTCAGGACCTAAATATCGTGCAACCAAAACACCAACAATTAAACCAACTCCAAGTCTTAATATTTTATCAAGAAATAACCATAGCGAATTTTTTGAAGAGTCTTGTTTTAAGTAATATGCAATTTTTTCTTTCATAAAATAGTTAAAAACTCTTTATTCTTTTTAGTTGCTTCCAATTCTTCCTTTGTAAAATCAATGAAATAATTGTATGTCAATTTAAGCCCTACTTGACGAGAAATTTTAGGTTCCCAATCTAATATTTCCTTCGCTTTTCTAATGTCAGGTTGTCGCTGTTTGGGATCATCTTGTGGCAAAGGGCAATACACTATTTTTTGATCCGTACTTGTTAATTTAATAATTTCTTGAGCAAAATCATTCATCGTTATTTCATTGGGATTACCAATATTAACAGGATACACATAATCTGACATCAAGAGTCTGTAAATTCCTTCAACTAAATCATCAACATAACAAAAAGAACGGGTTTGAGTACCATCTCCAAAAATAGTTAAATTTTCCCCTCTTAATGCCTGACCTATAAACGCAGGCAATACCCTGCCGTCGTTCAGTCGCATTCTTGGACCATAGGTGTTAAATATCCTAACTATTCTGGTCTCTAAACCATGAAAAGTATGATAGGCCATAGTTATGGCCTCTTGGAATCTTTTTGCTTCATCATAAACACTTCTAGGACCTACAGGATTTACATTGCCCCAATATTCTTCAGGCTGGGGATGAACTGTTGGGTCGCCATATACTTCAGAAGTTGAAGCAATCAAAAATCTTGCTTTTTTTTCCTTTGCTAAACCTAACAAATTATGAGTTCCTAAAGAACCGACTTTTAACGTTTGAATGGGAATTTTTAAATAATCAATTGGACTAGCAGGAGAGGCAAAATGTAATATATAGTCAAGCTTACCACTCACATGGACATAATTAGACACATCATGATTATAAAATTCAAATTGTTTTAATGGAAATAAGTGCTCTATATTTTTTATGTCTCCAGTAATTAAATTATCCATCCCAACTACCTTAAATCCTTCTGCTATAAAACGATCACACAAATGTGATCCTAAAAATCCTGCTGCTCCTGTAACTAAAACTCTTTTACTCATTTTAAATTTAAATCTCTTTTTAATACTATATTTTGAATAAAATATGATTTACATACCCATTCACTGATAAATAAAACCAATTTTTTCTAATTCGCTTTCTTCCGTCAAATACAAAAGTCAGTTTTTGCATACCTCATGTATTTTTACCAATCGTAAATTACAAACTCTTCCCAATTATGTAAGTAAAGGAATAGCATGCGTCTTTACAATGCAGAGATAGAGGTTTCAAAAGTATAATATTCCTTTTTCATTCTCCTCTGACGTTGTAGTGTCCAGATAATCTGAATGAAAAAGGATTTTTTCGAGATCCTTTCGGGTCATATACGACGATTTTAGCCTGCTTGTTATTTTAACCCTAAAATACTGACGAACAATAACCTTTTAAAACTACATTAAACTTGTAGTTCACGCAACAACCTCCTAACAATCAACCATAACACAATTAAAAATCCTGCCGAAAAGCCTCCAATCACCAACCCCTTAGCTTTCCCAAAACGCTCCTTAGGCAATGGCAAAATAGGTCTATCAATAACCTGAATCAATGGCGTTTCCTTACGTAAAGTAACTTTCGCTAATTCAGATTGTTTAACTAATTCTGTTAATATAGCTGTATTAGCCTGAACATCAACCTGCCTACGGGCAGAAGGAGCACGACGTACATTGAGTGCAGGATTTAAATTAAAGGTATTGTCATTAGCAATAGCGACACCTGTAATAGCACTATTTAATTCCGCTCTTATAGAATCTGTTTGCCTGTCTAAGATTTCCATATTCATACGGGCTTTTTTACTTTTGGTATCCACATAGAATTTCCCAACTTGCCTAGCTAGTGCCTCACAAAAATAGAGAGAAAATAACTCGTTCGTTGAAGATACATCCATCGAGATAATGGCAATTTTTTTATCCTTCTGAGCTACAGACAAAGCATTATTTGATAAATTTTGATAAATTACTCCTAAAATACTGTCATGTATTCTGGTAAAATACTTACGCTTACTATCAGGCAAAAATTGAATATTTTTAAATTTTGGATTATCATCCCAATTGTCGCGCCATTTATTGTTTTGGATATACATTTCTGCTAGAGAAATTACTTTTCCATTAACTGTTACTGGTGTCAATAAAGTCTTTTCGACCATAGTACGTGATTTGAATAACTCAGTTAGGTTGGAGCCTGTAAAAATACTTCCGCCCCCACCTCCAAGATCAATCCCAAAAGAACTAGCTAATCCAAACGCTCCCCCTAATCCTCCTCCACTTTTTTCATCTTCTAAAGCAAAAGATAATGTAGCAGTATATACTGGCTTTTTAGAGAAAGAATAAGCCAAACCTATAGAGGCTCCTATAATCCCAGCCAATACAATAATTTTCCATTGACTTAATAAATAAGCATACCACTCTTTCGCTTTTTCAATTAACTCCTTTAAAGAAATTTCGTCGTTTGGTATTTGTTGTTCCATTAAATTAGTTCTCAATTATATTTTTTACTTAAAATCATACTCTCTAAATTCTCTACTCACATCTCAAATCTAATAACCTATTACTCTCAACCCTCATCACTACTTCATCGAAGTAATTATCAATGTAGCCAAACTAGTAATGATAGCTCCAATACTTACCCATTCACCGGTAGTCATTTTCTTAGTCAATGGTTTTTCAGGCACTACTATCTGTGAACCTGGAACCACTTTTGGGTAGGTTCTGAAAAATAACAAAACTGAATTAGAAACTGCAGCTTTACCATTAGGATAAATTACATAAGCCTTCTTTTTCCATCCTCTGGCATCAGTACCTCCAACAGAACTTAAATAATAATTAAAACCCCTGCCTTTTGCATAAGGAATCTCAGAAGTCAATAATACACTTCCAGTTACTTTTACACTTTCTGTATAAGTAGAAACTTCGATTTCATCACCTGGCAATAATGTAACATTAGTATTATTAGCAGGATTTCTAAGAATCTTTACCCAATCAACAGGAATTGTTGCATATCTTTTTTCATCAATTAATTTTCTAGCCAACTTATTTTGAATGGTATCAGATTTCATCTGCAAACCATCTTTCTTTTCGCTGGTTTTTAGTTTTTCGCTCTCTACAAGTTTTTCACTTTCAACATCATCAATTTTAGAACTTACATTCATGTTAATGTTCTCAAGATCTTCAATCTGTTTAGACTGTATAGGCCTTTTGATTTTTACACCGTTTAAATCGGCAACTGAAGTCAAACCACCTGCTCTCTGAATCACATCATATATTTTTTCTTTTTTATTAGCCAAAACATATTTTCCTGTATAATTAACAGCTCCTTTAACTATAACCATCTCTGGTTTTTCATACTGAGCCATTTTACGGATATTCACTACATCATACGGCAACAATTCAAAATTTTTCAATTGTTCGTTACTTTCCGCAGAAATTTCTAAATTGAATAATTCTACCTTATTAGGATTACTATCATCAATGGTTTCGGATTTCATCATTCTAGCGACTTCAACTCTTTTAGAGGCTGAACCAGTCAAACCACCAGCTTCTAACAACAAATCATTTAAAGATAGATTTTCGTGATAATCATAAACACCAGGCGTTTTTACTTCGCCATCGATGGTAACTTTAAATTCCTCCCTAAAATCCAAAATAGAATAAACCGTTACGATATCTTCTTTCTTCAAAGGAATATTAAATTCAGTTTCACCTGCTAAAGCTTTTCCTAAATTTACATTGACAACTTCAGTAGTAAGATCAGGCAATTGACGTACGATTCGAGCACGGTTTTTATAAGCATCTTCTTTTAATCCTTCTGCCTGAGCAATCAGATCCGCAATACGCATTCCTTCATGAAAAGAATAGGTATCTGGTCTAAAAACTGCTCCTTCAATTTTAATACGATTTTCAAATCTGTTTAAAATTTTTGAAACGCGATATACATCTCCATTTTGAGGAATATAACTATTATATTGAGCAGCATGAATATCTGCCACTTTCAATTCTTTTCCTGTTTTTTGTAAAACATTTACAGAAGCGGTATAAGCAAACTCAGTAAAACCAGAAGCAAAATTTAATAAAGCAGCGAAATTTTCTCCTTTCTTCATTTCAAAAATTCCAGGACGCTTTACTTCACCTTCTACAGTAACTCTATTAGTATAGGCAGGAATACGAATAACATCATTATCTTTAAGTCCAATATTATCAGATTGATCACCAGTGACCAGAAAACGATAAATATCAATATTCTTATATACTTTATTGTTACGAATTAATTCGATATTTCGATAACTACCATTTTTTCCAGGACCACCTCCCAAAAACAAAGCGTTATATACTGTAGCCAAAGAAGAAATGGAATAATTTCCTGGCTGTCTGCTTCCGATGATTGTTACCTTAATAGTACGAATACTACTTAGGCTCACAGTAAATTGTGATTGACCTGATCGTACTGTACTATACACTCTTGCAACTGCTGCTCTTATTTTTTGAGTAGCCGCTTCGATGGTCATACCAGAAACAGCTATTTGACCTACATATTGAATATTAACTTTTCCTTCAACAGAAACTGGTACTTCATCACTAAATTCCTGAACACCATTAATACTGATTTGCAATTCATCACCAGGACCTAATATATAATTAACAGGGGTAGCTAATTTTAAATTAGGCTGAAAATTCAAAGTAGGATTATCAAACAATTCAGAACCGAAAACAAGCGAATTAAGACTGTCCTTTATTTTCTTGTTTTCAAATTTTTCTTGTTTACGACCAGAATCATCCTCATCATCTTCATCATCTGAATCTGTTTTTTGGCTTTTCTTTTTGGTGCTTTTTTTATCCAAAGTCTCTTTAGTCGAAGGCAATGCTAAACGTTTTTTTAATTTAGCAAATTCAGTTGCACTCATGCCTTTTGATAATGCCATAGATTCAACTTGGTCTACAGTTACATTATTTGCTTGTAATTGTGATTTTATTTTTGCAATATCACTATCTGATAAATAATCAACTCTTACGGAGCTCAAATCATTACTTTTCAAAATATCCTGTGCAACTATTGTACTAGTCTGAAAAAGTGCTATAATAAGGATAATAGTGGTAAGTATTTTTTTCATTGTAAATCTATTTATTTTAAGAATGAATTCAATTTTAAATTCAATTTATGGCATTAGATAATTAATATATTTACACTATAAGCCAAAGTTTTCAATTATATTTTATTATATAAAACACATAAACTATCATGGCTTCGCCGTTGTGAGTCCCATTTCAGGGTCACCTTTTTTTAAGAATTTGCAAAAATACATTAAAAAGAGTAATTTTCTTTTTTATTTTGCTGTATTTAGCAATTTTAATCTAATATTTTAATTTAAAAAACTTAACTTTTTAATCGCAACAACGGCTTTTTTTACAAACCATTAATAATCAGCATCAACACTCACCCTTTCTTCACAACTTTAAGAATGCAGCCCAAAGATTCTAAAACAAGTACGTAATGATTTTGTTTAACTTCTTGCACAATTGCCGATTGTGCTGCAAATGGACCCGATTCCAATACAATTTTATCTCCCTTTTGCCACTTATCAACCATTACTTCAAAAACATCAGGAACATTCAGCCAATCTTGAATAATCTGAATTTCTCTTTCTTTTACAACAGCTGGTTTTCCTAGCCAAAACAAGTATCGTATAGCGCCTGGAACTTCGAAAATAGCATTTCTGTTCTTTTCATCGATTTGCACAAAAATGTAGGAGTTAAATAATGGTACCTGAATTTTCTTTTTTCGATCTGACCATTGACTTAATTTGGTTACCAATGGGCAATAGGTAGTAATACCTATTTCATTTAACCGCTCCGCAACTTTCTTCTCCCATTTGGGTTTGGTATAAACTACGTACCAGTTCATCTTTTTTGCTTTTAATAAAAACTTAAACTTTTAAACCCTCAGGTTTTTAAACCTTTCTAAGAATACTGTTTTTCATAATAAGAAGCATATGCTCCCGAAGTCACATTATTTAGCCAGTCTTGATTATTTAAATACCAATCAATGGTAATTTCCAATCCTTGTTCAAAAGTAACAGATGGCTTCCATCCCAACTGAGTATTTATTTTGGAAGCATCAATAGCATAACGCAAATCATGACCTGGTCTGTCTTTAACGTATGTAATCAATTCAGCTGATTCACCCATAGATCTACCCAATTTTTGATCCATAATTTGACATAGTACTTTAACCAAATCAATGTTTTTCCATTCATTAAAACCACCAATATTGTAAGTTTCGTGATTTTTTCCATCATGGAAAACTAAGTCAATAGCAACAGCATGGTCTTTTACAAACAACCAATCTCTGGTATAATTTCCATCACCATAAACTGGTAATGGTTTATTATTGATAATATTATTAATAAACAATGGAATTAATTTTTCGGGAAAATGATAAGGCCCGTAATTATTAGAACAATTAGTGATTACATAAGGCAAGCCATAAGTTTCACCATAAGCACGAACAAAATGATCGGAACTAGCTTTTGAGGCAGAATAAGGAGAATTTGGATCGTAAGCAGTAGTTTCTGTAAACAAACCTTCAGCTCCAAGTGAACCATAAACTTCATCAGTGCTTACGTGATAAAAACGTTTGCCTTCAAAATTCCCTAACCAT
>NZ_DATIDY010000113.1:0-2069 GCF_035456085.1 Flavobacterium sp. | reverse complement strand
AGTTTGTTGGCTTTTGGCATTTTTTCAGCTTCAAGAATTGTTCCTACACGAATATCCATTTTGGCGAAATCTTCAAACTGGATCAAATCTTTCTGAGGTTCTGCTACTTTGTTTTCAGCGATATTTGCTGTTTTGGTAGCCTCCAATTTGTCTATTTGTTTCTGAATTTCTTCGTCTTCAATTTTAGAGAAAAGCAATTCTGCCTGACCAATTTGGTGTCCAGCAGGAATTAAATCTGATGTTGTTGCTACATCATCCCACGTAGAGACGTTGCATTGCAACGTCTTTACCAGTTTAGCAGCTGTAAAAGGTAAAAATGGTTCGCACAAAACGCTTAATGCACCAGCAATTTGCAAAGCAACATACATTTGAGTTTTGGTACGCTCTTCATCCGTTTTAATCATTTTCCAAGGCTCTTCATCAGCTAAGTATTTGTTTCCAAGTCTGGCTACATTCATCATTTCGCCAAGCGCCTCACGGAAACGGTATCTTTCCAACGAGCTTGAAATTACTGCTGGATACGCTTTCAATTCAGTTAGAGTAGCCTCATCAACTTCTGATAATTCATTTGGCTGAGGTATAATTCCGTTATAATATTTGTTGGTTAACACCACCACACGATTGATGAAATTTCCAAAAATGGCTACCAATTCATTATTATTTCTCGCCTGAAAATCTTTCCAGGTAAAATCATTGTCTTTTGTTTCAGGAGCATTTGATGTCAGAGCATAACGCAAAACATCTTGCTGATTTGGAAATTCTTCCAAGTATTCGTGTAACCAAACCGCCCAGTTTTTGGAAGTAGACAATTTATTTCCTTCTAAGTTTAGGAACTCATTTGCAGGAACATTGTCTGGCAAAATGTAGCTTCCTTCCGCTTTTAGCATTGCCGGGAAAATCACACAATGAAAAACGATATTGTCTTTCCCGATGAAGTGAACGAGTTTCGTTCCGTTATTTTTCCAGTATGGTTCCCAATCTTTTCCTTCTCTTTCAGCCCATTCTTTGGTAGACGAAATGTAACCAATTGGCGCATCAAACCATACATATAATTTTTTTCCTTCGGCTCCTTCAACAGGAACGTCAATTCCCCAATCCAAATCACGGGTTACTGCACGAGGTTCTAATCCGCCATCAATCCAGGATTTTACTTGACCATATACGTTCGGTTTCCAGTCGTTTTTATGTCCAACCAGAATCCATTCATTCAAGAAATCCGAATATCTATCCAAAGGCAAAAACCAGTGTTTAGTCGATTTCAAAATAGGAGTTTCTCCAGTTATTGTCGATTTTGGATTGATTAAATCAGTTGCATTCAAAGTTGAACCACATTTTTCGCATTGGTCACCGTATGCTTCCGGATTATCACATTTTGGACAAGTTCCAGTAACAAAACGATCGGCCAAAAATTGATCTGCTTTCGCATCATATAATTGCTCGGTTACTTCTTCGATAAAGTCTCTGTTGTCGTATAATTTTTTAAAGAATTCCTGAGCCGTATCATGATGAATCTTCGCCGAAGTTCTAGAGTAATTATCAAATGCAATTCCAAAATCCGAGAACGATTTTTTAATGATTCCGTGATATTTATCGATTACTTCCTGCGGTGTAATGCCTTCTTTCTTGGCTTTCATAGAAATAGCCACACCGTGTTCGTCGCTTCCGCAAATGAACGCGACATCTCTTCCCTGCAAACGCAAATAGCGCGAATAAATATCAGCAGGAACATAAACTCCCGCCAAATGCCCAATGTGTATTGGCCCGTTAGTATAAGGCAAAGCTGCCGTAATCGTATATCTCTCTGGATTCTGTGTCATGATTATTTTTTATAGAGTGCAAAAATAAGCAATAGAATTGAGAGTTTAAAGGTTTTGTTAGGAGCTATTTCATGCTGTCTGTTTATTCGATAGTTAATCTTGTTTTAACTTTTTATCACATATTAAATAAAGAATGTGTGTTATTTATAAAAATAGGAATATTCGTAAACAATATATTTTATAATTAAAGAATTATATTACTTTTGATTTGTTATTAACTTAAAAACCAAAAGTATATGCCATTTGAAAATT
>NZ_DATIDY010000112.1:0-14248 GCF_035456085.1 Flavobacterium sp. | reverse complement strand
AACTTTTGGGATAACTGTATCCAATTCTTTTGTATTTACCATCGGTTCTCATTGGTTGAAGATCGTTTCCACCACTTCGAAGTAAATAAGCTTTATCAAATAAGAAACCATCTTTGCTTAAAGTAATAACTAATGGAGACCGATTTTTATTGCCGGAGGGATTGTTTACCATAAACGCCATTCCGTTGGGAAAATTCCCAGCACTTTGTTTAGCTCTTGAATCTGGAGTGTCTATTAGTGTTGGAGTCGTCCAAGTTAATCCATTATCGTGACTTATTGATGCGAGCTTTTTAAAAGTTCCATTTTGGTCTCTAAAAATCATTATGATAGCGCCATCATTTCGATAAAACCAACTCGGTTCGAGTTCTCTGCTGATTGAAGTTTCTTTTGAGGGAAGATTTTTCATTTTACCTTGTCTCCATCCTGTAATGCCTAATGGATCATCGGTATAAAATGGTTTTGCAATAAGTCCTGGCTGCATGTGAAATGCGGTTATAATTCTGCCATTCGGCAAACGATGAAGATCTTGCTCAATAACTCCTAAAATAGGCTTGCCATCACTATTTTTTACCGGTTTTGGAGCTTCCCAATTTATCCCGTCTATTGATGTAATGTATTCTGTATATCCTTCTTTTGGTGCATTCTTTTTATTTGACCAAACATTTAAGTACGCAATAAGTGTGTTGCCATCGCTCCACCATCCGCCACTTGTTTTCAAATTTTGTGATTCTATTGTTATTAAAGGAATTGGTTTTTTCCAATTTTTGCCGTCAATACTTCTGCTATAAAAAACTTGAGTATCTGCTCCATCTTCATCAATCGATGAACTTTGCCATTGTGCATACAGTATTCCTCTAAAAGCAAATAAAACAACTCCGTGATTGTATTTGTTTTCATTCTCTTTGGGTGAAAATATGGTGAATGTTTCTGCTCCTTTGACAAAAGAAAGGCCTAAAGTTTCGGGTTGCTGAAAATCAAATAGAGAATTTACTTTAAAAGCGGTTTCTGTTTTTTGAGCCAACAGAATGATGTTAGAAAAAAGGATGATGAGCAACGTTATTTTTTTATGAATTTTCATCGTAGTAATTTGAGTAAAGTTATCAATTTTGATAGTTATGAAAAGCGAAAAATTTAAAATTGATTTCCTTAAATTATAAAAAATCTCCATGAAAAAACTACAGACAAATCTAATGCATATTCTTGGCTAATTTTAGGCTTGTGCTCAGGGGATTAGTTAAGAAAACCCGATATAGTTTTATATGTTGTGCAATATTTTGAAGTATCAATGCCATTTAATGTATTCTGAAAGTGAAGTGAAAGGGAAAATCCTTAATAAATTTTAAGGATCTAAGATAAGGATTTTGCTTTACTTCGTAATTCTAAATGGAATAGTTTTTAAACATATAAATCCATAATAATCTCGATAATCGAATGTTGAAAGATGCCATTAATACAATGACTGCAGCGATAATGCCAATAATTCTCAAGTCAAATGTTTCTGCGAAAAATTGATGTGCTATTAAATAAGTTGCAATTCCCTGCGCTACCGTTAATCCATAATTTACATACATGGCACCAAAGAAATACCCAGGTTCTTTTTCAAATTTGAATTGACAATGTGGACAATATTGATTCATTTTTGGGAATCCAATATTTAAGAAGATATTTTTCTCATTAAAAACTTTTCCTTCAAGACAATGAGGGCAATCATTATTTAGGATATGAACAAGTGTATGTGACATTTTTATTTTTTTATCAAAGGTATTTTGTATTCGGGTGATGGATGTTTTATATATTCGCTAATTATAGCACAAAAAAGACATTTGGTAATTATGAAAAATTATCCCGTTTATTCTATTCAACGATTCGGCTGCAATGCGGTGAATAATGATTTTTATATCAATACATTTGAAAATCATTTGGTTAATCACAGTTTTGTTGAAGAACCACACAGGCACAATTCATACGTGTTAGCTCTTTTTACAAATGGAAAAGGAACACATGATATCGATTTTAATACTTTCCAGATTCAGCCTGGAAGTATGTTTTTTATGCAACCGGGACAAATTCATCACTGGGATTTGTCTGATGATATTGATGGTTTTGTGGTTTTTTATTCGCAGGAAATGTATAATCTTTATTTTCGTCAAAAGACAATTGATGCATACCCTTTTTATCACTCATTAGGTAATTATCCAGAAATAATTTTGGATGTTAAAGAAATCAAGAATTTTGAATCTTATTTCTATAATATGCTAGAAGAATATCAGGAAAATAAAATGATGAAACAGGACAAGATCATCAATATATTAGATAGTATACATATCGAAATTACCCGAAAATATAACGAAAGTCATACGGTAGAAACTCATTCTTATAATGCTAAAATTAGAGATTTCAAGGTGCTGTTGGAGAAATGGTTTTTAAAAGAAAAAACACCTTCATTTTATGCTTCGAAACTTCACATTACTTTAAAACATTTGAACAGAATTTGCAATGAAATTTTAAAGAAAACCACGACTCAGGTCATAACAGACCGAATTATTCTGGAAGCTAAGAGAATGTTAATGGACAAAAAAATAACAGTCAACGAAATTGCTTCAGCATTGGGTTTTGATGATTATTCTTATTTTGTGAGGATATTTAAGAAACATGCCGGAATGACTCCGACAGTTTTTCGGGCTTCAAAAAAAGTTGTGAAAAAATGCTTTTAAATAATTTCAAAAGAAAAATTAGCCATAATTATTATTCTTTATGGATTAAGGTTAAGAAATCTCATAAAAAAGCCTCAAAAACTTGAGGCTGATTTTGAACTATTTTTACAATATTATTTGTGTATCTTATTAGTAGTGATAATATTAGGTTTAGTTTGTGGTTTCATATCTGTCCCTAAATAAAAGCTTGGATGCGGTGGCTGATTATAAGCTGAATTCTGCCAAGCAATTGCTACCCGGTATTGAGTATCGTGCATTAGAGTGTATAGCTTGTGTGTGTAGTCGGGATATTGGTAGTGTAAATCCGAATAGCTGTATTGTCTGATTTTCGGAAAATCACTTCTTCGCGCCAGTCACCAAACAGGTCAGCACTTAGGCATGGAGTTGCTTTGGTTCCATTATTTGAGCTGTAATTTGTAGCGGTAAGCAAATTAATACCTGTAGCATTGGCATAATCCCATTTGTCAATACGGTTTGAATTTAATAACTCTCGGCTTAAATCATCATCCCACCAGATGGAGAAATTCATTGATGGTTTTGCAGTTCCAATTTGGTTTCCTTTACAGTCGTATAGATTTCCAGTAGCGCCCCAACATTCATAGCCTTTGTAGCGAGGGTCAATGTCAGCGGCATTACCACGGCCAATGTCTATTCCATTTCCTTCAACACCCCATAATGGTTCGCCGGTTTTGGCATCTCTGAATTCTAGCCCATAATTTTTATATTGTTTTGCATTTTCGTGGCATTGCCATATTTCTTGTCCTGGACGATCAGGATCCATGTCGGTCATGTGCAGTGAATCGCCATGTCCTAGTCCGTTTGCATATAATAATTTACCATTATCATCGATTGCACTTGATCCGTTAATAATTTCGTCTTTTCCATCTCGATCAACATCGCCCACTGTCATTTGGTGATTTCCTTGTCCAAAGGCAGTTGCACTTTTTGAATCGTTGCTGTCAAAAATCCATCGGTTAGTGAGTTTGTTATTTCGCCAATCCCAGGCTACACGCACCAATCTAGTGTAATAACCACGTCCCATTACCAAACTTGGTTTTGCCCCATCAAGATAAGCTATAGCTGCAATAAACCGGTCTACGCGATTTCCGTAGCCATCGCCCCAATCTGTGACTTTTCCACGCGTGGGAAGATAATCGGTAGAAGCCATTGCTTTACCTGTTTGCCCATTAAATATCGTTAAAAATTCAGGGCCTGATAAAATATATCCGTTTGCTTCTCTATAATCTGCAGTTGCTGATCCGATAACGACTCCTGTTCCATCGATAGTTCCGTCGGCAGTTTTACAGGCAATTTCGGCTTTCCCATCAGAGTCTAAATCATATACCATAAACTGAGTATAATGAGCACCAGCACGAATATTTTTTCCTAAATCTATTCTCCAAAGCTTGGTGCCGTCAAGGCGATAGCAATCAATAAACACATTGCCAGTATAGCCTCGATGCGAGTTATCATGTGCATTGGAAGGATCCCATTTGACTATTATTTCGTATCGGCCATCACCATCCACATCGCCAACACTTGAATCGCCAACATTGTATGTGTAATTAAGTCCGTCTGGAGTTGTTCCTCCGTTTGGTATTTGCATTGGAATATCGAGATATTGGTCTGCCCAGACTGTAGCTGTTTCTGAAACAGATTGTTCCTTTCCGTTAATAATAGCGCGGATTGTATAACTCTCGTTTGTAGTTATGTTATGTGTGTAGTTGGTTGTCTTTTCAATCGGGCTGTCTTCGATTTTTTTTCCATTGCAATACAAGTTATAACTTACGTTTGTTGGCTCGGTTCCTAACATTCTCCAACTAAGATAAACCTGATTAGGGTTAAGACGCATGGCAACTAACCCACGATTGAGGTCTTCGACTGTTCGTTGTGCAAATAGTTGGGTAGCTATTCCGAATAAAAAAAGGAACAAAAAGGTTAGTGTTTTAGAAGTGTTGTTTCTTTGTTTGAAAGAGGTTTTTGTGGTTTTTTGTTCCATAGATAATAGGTTAGTTAGTTATCATTTGTTAAAATTAAGTTTAAAAAATAATTAGACTATCCTGTACTATCCTATGTCTTAGCTTTTTGTAATTATATAAAAAAGCCCCAAGAAAAAATCTTGAGGCTCAATTTCTAAAATTATTTGAAAAAAAATTATGCAGTCACTTCAGAAAACGAAACTGCTTCTTTAATTCTTTTTAATGCTTCTTTTAAGATGTCTTCGCTTGTTGCGTAAGAGAAACGAATACAGTTTGGATTTCCAAAAGCATCACCTGTTACAGTTGCAACATTAGCTTCTGCCAAAAGGTACATAGAGAAATCATTCGCATCTTTAATTTCAGTTCCTTTCAATGTTTTTCCGAAGAAAGAAGAAACGTCTGGAAAAACATAGAAAGCACCTTCTGGAACGTTGATTTTCATTCCTGGGATTTCTTTGATTAATCCAACTACTAAATCTCTACGGCTGTGGAAAGCTTGAACCATGTGATTCAATACACTCGGGTCAGCGTCTACAGCGGTAATAGTAGCGCGTTGTGCAATACTGTTTGCTCCAGAGGTTACTTGACCTTGAATTTTTGTACATGCTTTTGCGATAAATTCTGGTGCTCCAATGTATCCAATTCTGTATCCTGTCATAGCGAATGCTTTTGCAACACCATTGACAGTAATCGTTTTTTCTAACATTCCCGGAATAGAACCGATGCTGCAGAAAGTTCCTGAAAAGTTGATATGCTCATAGATTTCGTCAGCAACAACATAGATATTTGGGTGTTTTTCCAATACTTTTGCCAAAGCAGTCAATTCTTCTCTGCTGTAAACAGAACCTGAAGGATTACAAGGTGAAGAGAACCACATCATTTTTGTTTTTGGTGTGATAGCAGCTTCCAATTGTTCTGGAGTAATTTTAAAATCAGTATCTACAGAAGTTGGAACTTCTACAGGAACTCCTCCTGATAATTTTACAATTTCGAAATAGGAAACCCAATATGGCGCTGGCAAAATTACTTCGTCACCGTCGTTCAACATTACTTGTGCAATGTTGTATAATGATTGTTTTGCTCCTGTCGAAACTACGATTTGTGATGGTTTGTATTCTAATCCGTTGTCTCTTTTGAATTTTCTGCAAATAGCTTCCTTTAAATCTTGGTAACCATCTACTGGAGAATAAGTGCTATAATTGTCATCAATAGCTTTTTTTGCAGCTTCTTTAATGAAATCTGGAGTATTAAAATCTGGTTCCCCTAAGCTTAAACTGATAATGTCTTTTCCTTGTGCTTTTAATTCTCTTGCCAATGCAGCCATCGCTAATGTTTGAGAGGTAGCTAAATTGTTAATTCTGTCTGAAAGTGGATTGCTCATTAAAATGTAAATTTTAAGTTTTTAGTTAATTTATTACAAAGCTGGCTTTAATCCCAGCGTTTTCAAATGTTTAAAATGTGCAACAATAGCTGCTGACATTGTTTTGTATTCGTAATATGGCAATTGACATTCTTTTGCCGTTTCTTTTACAATTTTTGCAATTTTTCCATAGTGTACGTGACTAATATGAGGAAAAATATGATGTTCGATTTGGTGATTTAATCCACCAGTGTACCAGTTTATGATTTTGTTTTTTGGCGCAAAATTTACAGTAGTAAATAATTGGTGAATTGCCCAAGTGTTTTCCATTTCGCCTGTTTCGTTTGGTTGAGGGTTAGCAGCTTCATCAACTACGTGCGCTAATTGAAATACAATACTTAAGATTAATCCCGCAGTATAATGCATTACAAAAAATCCAAGTAAGACTTTCCACCAAGTGATTCCGATAACCATTGGTAAAACAATCCAGATGGCCATATAGATAATTTTCGTAATAATCAATGTTGTCCAAAGTATTTTAGGACTTTTAGGCTCACCGTAAGATAATTTTCTTTTCAGGTAACGACTCATTTGCATAAAATCGGTAGTAATCGCCCAGTTGAAAGTTAATAAACCGTATAAAAATACTGCGTAATATTGTTGGAATCTATGGAATTTGTGCCATTGAGCTTCTTTAGAAAAACGCAAAATTCTGCCAGCTTCTAAGTCTTCATCATGACCAATTATATTGGTATAAGTATGGTGTAAAACGTTATGTTGTACTTGCCAGTTATGAACATTTCCAGCCAAAACATAAATTGTTCCTCCCATGAATTTATTTACCCAGCTTTTTGTTGAATAAGAGCCATGATTGGCATCGTGCATTACATTCATTCCGATTCCTGCCATTCCAAATCCCATGACAATTGCTAATAGTAAATGAACCCAGAAAGGCATTCCTAATGTAAGAATCAAAAAGTAAGGCACAAGAAAAACTGTAAACAGAATTACTGTCTTTAAATGGATTTTCCAGTTTCCTGTTTTTTCGATGTTGTTTTCTTTGAAATAGCTGTTAACACGGGAATTAAGAGTTCTGAAAAACTTTAAATTGTCTTGCTTAGCAAATGTTGGAGCGGTATTGATCATGTGTATTTTTAAATATCTGCAAAGGTATGTATTATAAATTTTGAAGTTACAATATTGAGTTAAATATTTATAATCTAAAAGCACTACTTTTGTTAAAAATTTAAAAGATGGATGAGATTCTAAAGTATTTTCCTAAACTTACTGATATTCAGATAGAACAGTTTCGAAAATTGGATTTTTTGTACCACGATTGGAATGAAAAAATCAACGTTATTTCCCGAAAAGATATTGACTCTTTGTACACCAAACACATATTGCATTCGTTGGCTATCGCCAAAGTAAATAAGTTTGAACCCGGAACGTATGTCTTGGATGTTGGAACCGGTGGAGGTTTTCCAGGAATTCCTCTGGCGATTCTTTTCCCGGAAACGCGTTTTTATTTGATTGATGTTATTGCCAAAAAAATAAAGGTTGTTCAAGCTGTTGCCGAAGCTTTGGAATTAAAAAATGTGAAAGCGGAACAAATTCGTGCCGAAAATGTAAAAGGTGATTTCGATTTTATTGTAAGCCGCGCCGTTACCAATATGCCTGATTTTGTTTCTTGGGTAAAAACCAAAATCAAGAAACAACACAAACACGAACTGAAAAATGGTATTCTGTATCTAAAAGGTGGAGATCTTACAGAAGAATTAAAAGATTTCCCAAAGGCAACAGAATATAATATCGCTGATTTCTTTGAAGATGAATTTTTCGAAACCAAGAAAGTGGTGCATTTGCCTTTGAAGTTTGTTGTGTGAGAAGTTTAAAAGTTTAAGGGTTTAAAAATTTAATTTTGAATCATATAGATTTTAAAACCTTTCGAATCTAAAAAAAACAAGCCCTCAAATTTGCATTGAAATTTGAGGGCTTTTATTTATCTAAAATCTGCAGTCTAAAATCTTAAGTCCACAGTCTAAAATCTATTCTCCTAAAAATGGATATCTATAATCAGTTGGAGTTACAAAAGTTTCTTTGATTGTTCTTGGAGAAACCCAACGCAATAAATTCAATGCAGAACCTGCTTTGTCATTAGTCCCTGAAGCTCTAGCTCCACCAAATGGTTGCATTCCTACAACAGCACCAGTTGGTTTGTCATTAATGTAGAAGTTTCCGGCAGCGTTTTGTAAAGCAATAGTTGCTTCTTCGATAGCGTAACGGTCTTGGCTGAAAACAGCTCCAGTTAATGCATACTCAGAAGTCGTATCTACTAATTTCAATGTTTCTGCCCATTTAGCATCTTCGTAAACATAAATTGTAATTACTGGTCCGAATAATTCGGTTTCCATTGTAGCGTATTTTGGATTTGTAGTTACAATAACCGTTGGTTCAATAAAGTATCCAACAGATTTATCGTAGTTTCCGCCAATTATAATTTCGGCATCAGCATCTTTTTTAGCTTGGCCGATATAGCTAGCCAATTTATCAAAAGAACCTTCGTGAATCACAGCTGTAATAAAGTTTCCAAAATCTTCTGGAGAACCCATTTTCATTGATTTTACATCGGCAATTAATTGCTCTTTAACTGCAGGCCATAAACTTTGCGGAATATAAGCTCTTGAAGCTGCGGAACATTTTTGACCTTGAAATTCAAATGCACCACGTGTGATTCCAGTAGTCACTTGTTTTGGATTGGCGCTTGGATGAGCAATGATAAAATCTTTACCACCAGTTTCTCCAACAATTCTTGGGTATGTTTTGTAATTGTGAATATTCGCTCCAATTTTTGCCCAAATATCTTTGAATACATGAGTTGAACCGGTAAAATGAACGCCAGCAAAATCACGACTTGCCAAAACTGTATCTGTAATCATTAAGGCATCTCCGAAAACAACATTGATAACTCCGTCTGGAACACCAGCTTCTTTGAATACATCAATAATAATTTTAGCAGAGAATACTTGGCTATCACTCGGTTTCCAAATTACAACATTCCCCATCATGGCAGCACTTGCCGGTAAATTAGCGGCAATCGCTGTAAAGTTGAAAGGTGTAATTGCATAAACAAAACCTTCAAGAGGTCTATATTCTAAACGGTTCCAAACACCTGAATCTGATTTTGGCTGATCATTGTAAATTTGAGTCATAAATTCTACATTGTAACGTAGAAAGTCGATTAATTCGCAAGAAGCGTCAATTTCTGCTTGGTGAATATTCTTGGATTGCGCAATCATTGTTGCGGCATTTATTTTTGCTCTGTAAGGACCTGCAATTAGTTCGGCTGCTTTTAAGAAAATTGCTGCTCTTTGTTCCCATGCCATGTTTGCCCATGCTGTTCTTGCTTCTAGAGCATTGGCGATAGCTTTTTCTATATGTGCTTTTTCTGCTAAATGATACGTTCCAACTACATGTTTATGATCATGTGGAGCGGTCATGTTTCTGGTGTTTCCAGTTCTAATTTCTTCGTTTCCAATGTATAATGGAACGTCAATTTTAGAATTCCACATGGTTTTATAAGCTGACAAAACAGCTTCTTTTTCTGGTGAATTAGGGGCATATCCTTTTACAGGTTCATTTACCGCTTTAGGTACATTGAAAAATCCTTTTAGCATGTCTTTTTTATTAAATATTGAACATTTAAATAATTTGATGCAAAAGTACAAAGGAATGATTAAAATTATGCTAAAAAAGTCATAATTAAAGTCAATTTTAATTTAATGCAAAAGGTGCGCACATTCTAAAAGTAGGAACAATTACTCTGAATGATTTTGTAGTGGTGAAGTTAATCATGTTAAAATATCCTTTCATTGCTCCATAGGGGGAGGAAAGTAAACAGCCGGAACTGTACGTGTGTTGTTCGCCTGGTTTTAGAACAGGTTTTTTACCAATAACGCCTTCTCCATCAACATATTCTAAATCATTTAACGAATCGAAGATCTCCCAATGACGGGAAACTAATTGAACTGAATCTTTGCTGTGATTTTCGATAGTAATTTCATAACTAAAGGCAAAGTGTATTTTGTAGTTTTTGAAGTAAGTTCCTTCAAAACTAGTCAATACTGAAATTTTAATACCTCTTGTTATTTGTGAAACCATGTTAATGAGCTAATTAAGGGCTGCTTGTGGGCAAATCTACAAAAAAAATGATTTATTTATGTTAAAAATTTCAAAGTTTTCTAATTTGTTATATTTAAAGAATTTGCATTTCCTTTACCAATAACGCGTACATATCGGTCCATATTTCCTTTGTAATAAACCAATACAGTATAATCATTTTCAGTTTGATAGAAATTTCCATCAATTGCGTTCTCCTGATCGATAATTCCTTTGTTATTCACCGTGACATATTGATAATTAGTAAATCCTTGCTTGATTAAAATTGCCTTTTCATAAAGACCAGTTTTGGTATTAAAATCCATTTTGTTTTCGGGAGTCATAGCATAGTTATTAAACATTCCCACGACATAGATGGATGAACTTGGATTAGCCAAAGGAGCAGACAGCGTAAAATATACCCACGAATAATCGGATTCAATTTTATTGTTTTCAGCATCTAATTTTCGTTCACTGAAATTTCCATTTAAATCGGAATAGTTAGAATAAGGAAAACTTGCTTTAGCATTATTAGCATACAAATGTGTATTGTAAATTTGATTATCAGAATTAACATAACTCACATAATTATTGGCATTTTTGATATCTTTTGTATCAAAATTCAGAAATTCATTCCCTGCCCAAAATTGAGTTTCCATATCATATTTGTAAACATAAACGTTTCCCAGGTTGTATTGAGGAACAATGTTTTTGATAGCCGTATTAAAATTGCCGTTTTGGAGCAAAACCACTTTTAAATTCTGAGTTGGATTTTGCAAAAGCAATTGTTCTGCATTAATTTCGAAATCCAGATTATGTTTAGAATAAATGTTTTTTACGGTTCGCGGTCTTCTTATTTTCAAAGGAACTGCTACCATATTTTCATACAAAACAAAATACCTTTTCAAAACCACTTCTTTATCAGAATTTAAAATAGTCAGAACATAATTTCCGCTAATTTTTATTTTAGTATAATCATTTGGAATCGATAGTTGATAATGCGTAAAACCCTGTAAAGTATTGAACGAGTTTACATATTGCTGAACTTTTTGGCTGTCAAAACCATCAAGATATTCGTTTTTCGGAATGTCGGTCGGCACCCAATTGTAGTCGCAATGTGTGATTTCGTAATAATAATCGGCTTCATTTGCATATAAATCATCAAACTGAAAACCAAAACTTTCTCCCAATCTAAAAATCGGCACCACATTTTGATTGTTCTGAATAAAGGAAGCTGTTTTGATATTATAAGGAGGAGCAATTTCCGTTTGAACTTGTGCATTAACACTTAGACAAAAAAAAGAAACTAATACTACAAAGGCTGTTTTCATTATCGACTGAAATTCATAAGTTGTAAATATACAAATTAACGGAAATTAGTATCATAATATTTGATTAGCCTGATGGGACATAATTTTTATTTGGGCGTGACCCTCCCGAAAAAGGTTGGGTCGGGCTTTTCGTTCCCGCTTTTTTATATTTATCAAAGAAAAATTGATAAATATAAAAAGAGCTCCACTGCAATCCCTCACGCGTAATGAGAAACTTTAGGTCAATAAAAACTCCAAATTTTCTTCAATATCATCTCCAATATAATTTTCTTCCAAAAGAGAATCTGCCAATAGTTTTTTATTTTCCTGTAAGCGAATAATTTTTTCTTCCACCGTATTTTTGGTAATAAAACGAATCACATTGACTTTATTCATTTGCCCAATTCTATGTGCACGGCCGATTCCTTGTTTCTCCGCAAATGGATTCCACCACGGGTCAAGAAACACAACATATGAAGCTTTAGTAATATTAAGCCCAACACCGCCGGCTTTCAAAGAGATAAAAAACAGTAACGGTTTTTCCTGATTTTGAAAACGATTCACCTGATATTCCCTTTCTTTTAAATCGGTTTCTCCTGTGAGTTCGCAGAAATCGATTTTGTTTTCTTTGCACCAATTTTTATAAAAATTCAAGTTAGAAACAAACGAACTGAAAACAATAGTTTTTTGATTCGACTGAACCAAAGTCTCCAAATACTGAGTGACCGCGAGATATTTTCCCGATTCCATTTCAGATTTGGAATCAATCATTTTCGGGTGATTACTCAATTGTCTCAAACGCATCAATGTGTTGATAATGCTGATTTTATCAACTATATTTCCATCAGTTTTCAAAAGCGAATTGCGAGCTTTTGATTTTTCTTCTTCGTATAATTTTTCCTGTTCAGTTTCCATTTCACAATAGAAAATCTGTTCGGATAGTTCAGGCAAATCTTTCAAAACCTGTTCTTTGGTTCGTCGCAAAATAAAAGGACTAATCAGGTTTTTTAACTCCAAAAGGCAGTTCTCGTCTTGCTTTTTCTCAATTGGAACTTTGTAATTTTCAACAAAAAAAGAATGACTTCCCAAAATATCAGGATTGATAAACTCCATTTGCGACCACAAATCATCTAATGAATTCTCTATCGGAGTTCCGCTTAACGATATTTTATGACTTGCTTTAATTTGATTAATAGCCTTAAAAATTTTAGAGTTTTTGTTTTTGATGTACTGACTTTCGTCCAAAATTAAATACCTGAAATTGTATTTTTCCAAAATTGAAATATCTCTCGAAACCACAGCGTAACTGGTAAAAATCAAGTCATACTTTTCTAGCTTTTTAGACAGTATTTTTCGGTCGTTGCCAACGTATTGGACTCTTCTGAAATGAGGAGTGAATTTTCGAGCCTCATTGTACCAGTTAAAAACCAACGAAGAAGGTAATACAATTAAGGCTTTTAAATATTCTTTTGGCATTTGAATTTCATTGCCAAACAAATCCAATTGAACATTTTCTGCTTTTTCAAAATCCAATTGTTCTTGTACGGCAACCAATGTGGTTAAAGTCTGCAGCGTTTTTCCCAATCCCATATCGTCGGCAAGACAAGCACCCAAACCGTTGTTATAATGTTCCAACAACCATTCAACACCTTGAATTTGGTATGGTCTCAAAGTTGCTTTGACCAATGGTGACGGTTTGTATTCTATTGCAGTCGATGGAGTTGCGCTATTTTTGAATTCTGAAATATTTTCCAAAACTGCAAAATTACTTTTAAGTAAAGTCAGATTTCCGTTTTGAACTTTCGCCAATTTTGCCAAAGGCCCATACAATGTCATCCATTCTAACGGAATCAAAAAGTAACTTCCATCGGGTAAAAGAAATAATCGGTTTCTGTTTTTGATGTTTTCAATAATTTCACTGAAACTAAATTCAAAAGCATTACAAACCACAATCATTTTAATATCAAACCAATCGCTTTTTAATTCATTCGCAAACTGAATTGTAACTTTATTAGTATTGATTTTTTTACTGTCAATTTTTAAATCATGTATCGAGAAACCTAATGATTCTACTGATTCTTGATTTTCTATAATCCACTGAATATTGTTATATGGATCTTGTTTTTCTGTCTTTGGCGAAAGCCCAAAAAAACCATTTTCGTTTTTGGACAAACCTATTTTTTCTAATTTTTCTGCAAATGAAGATTCCGCTTTACTGCGTTTGTATTGGATCAATTTGATGTTGTCCAAATCACTCAAATCGATAGAAGAATGCGTGTTTTTTAAAGAATTAGCATCAAAAGCATATCCGTTATAATCGAATCTTAGATTGAAATAATAACAGTTTTTGAAAAAATCATGTGCTAATTGAAGTGAACACGAAGTGATTTTGTTTCTTAGTTCAACTTCAAATCCGGTAGCTTTGATATCCGCTTTTTTGGCTACATCTTTTATGAATTTTTCAAAATATTCAGGAACCAATTTTGAAGGAATTTCAACGGTTTTCTTCTTCAAAAAAGGAACAATTTTTTTGGTATTGATATCTTTCAGCTGGTACAATTTATGATGCGCAACCAACCAACCCGGCTCGTCTAAAAGAAGCGTAATCGCCGTGTTTGATGGATGAAATTCAGTAGTCTCGTCCTTTAAAAGAAGCGTGTATGAAATTCCGTTTTCGTGTTTATCAAATTCTAAACTGGTTTCTAATGCTGGATTTTTAGAAGAAATTCG
>NZ_DATIDY010000111.1:0-10173 GCF_035456085.1 Flavobacterium sp. | reverse complement strand
AATAGTTTCGAATTTTTAATGGCTAATTGCAATGTTTTTACGCGTTCATTGAGAAAAGACTGTTGCTGCTCTAATTTTTGTATTCTCACCAAAGCGTCTGATACTTCGCTAACGGCTACCAAAACAGCTTGTCTGAAATTCAAAACTGCTTTTTCTCTTTCAGCTTTCGCAATATTATACTGCGTTTTTAATCTTTTATTATTCAACAAAGGCTGGGTTAAACCTCCAAGAGCAGTTCCAAATAACGATGCTGGCATCGTAAACCAATTACTGGATTCGAACGAATTTAATCCGCCTTGCGCTGTGATTCTTAAGGCAGGATACAGCTCGGCTTTTGTGATCCCGACATTTGCATTTGCTTCTTTTAGCGCTAATTCGGCACTTTTAACATCGGGTCTTCTGGCTATTACCGAAGAAGGAATTCCGGTAGCTGTATTGTTTTTTACAGCAATTTCAGAAAGAGCAATGCTTCTTTTTTTCGAATTTGGGAATGAACCTGTCAACACGCTCAATGCATTTTCCTGAATCGCAATATTTTGTTCCAATAAAGGAACCAATTGTGATGCATTTAATTTTTGCGCTTCCGTTTGCTGAATGGCTAATGAAGTAACCTGTCCAGCATCATATTTCAGCTTGATGATGTTGCTTGTACTGTCGATTAATTGCACATTTTGCTTTGCGATTTCTAACTGAGCATCGAGCATCAAAAGATTATAGTATCCTTGCGACACATTTGCAACAATAGTAGTTTGCAATGCTTTTTTGACTTCTTCCGATTGCAGATAATTGGCAAAAGCGCCTTTTTTCTCGTTTTTGATTTTTCCCCAAATATCCGCTTCCCATGAAAGTGAAACTCCAGCCGAATAATCTTCGATGTGTTTTTTGCCTAAAGCCTGATTCAAACTTCTTCCGGTAAAACTGTTTTCAGAAGGATTGTTGATTTCAGCAGTGACAAATAAATCGGCTTGCGGAACATTATTCCATTTCGATTGTGTGAATTGGTATTGCGCGATTTCGATGTTTTTGGTAGCGATCTGCAAATCGTTATTTCGAGTTACAGCACTGTCAATCAACTGAACGATATCTTTTTCGGTAAAGAAATTTTTCCACTCTAAATCGCCAATACTTGTCGTATCATTGGAAACTGCTGTGTTCCTGAAATGCTCGGGGAAAGCATCTTTAGGCGTTTCAATA
This sequence comes from Flavobacterium sp., assembly GCF_035456085.1. Classification (GTDB taxonomy): domain Bacteria; phylum Bacteroidota; class Bacteroidia; order Flavobacteriales; family Flavobacteriaceae; genus Flavobacterium. The sequence goes on along the minus strand of NZ_DATIDY010000111.1, from coordinate 8,979 downwards.
TCCTTTGAAACCGTACAGGATATAAATGTGATGATCAGGATTATGACCAGCAAGATTTTCGTTATATACTTTTTCATTTTACTTTTTCCTAATTAAATTTCTGGATAGTTTTCTTTTTTGGTGTCAAGATGTTTTGACACCTTATACGCTATGTACGCTAGGCTGGTGATGATTGTTACCAATATCGTGGTTATATAGTTTTCCATTTTGATTTTCTTTGTTATGAATTTGAGCTACTGGTTTTTTAGTAACTTTTTCTTGTAAATATTGAAATACGACAAATAAAACCGGGATGATTAACAGCCCAAGAATTACTCCTGAAACCATTCCTCCTGCGGCACCAATACTAATGGAATGGTTACCCTGAGCAGATGGACCTTTGGCATACATCATCGGAATTATTCCAACAACAAAAGCCAGTGATGTCATGATAATTGGACGCAAACGGAGTTTTGCTGCCTGCAATGCCGAAGCGACCAATCCTTGACCAGATCTTCTTCGTTGTGATGCGAATTCGACTATCAGAATTGCATTCTTCGCGAGCAATCCGATGAGCATGATCAAGGCAACTTGTACGTAAATGTTATTTTCGATTCCTGTTAATCCGATGGCAACAAATACCCCAAAGATTCCGGCTGGGATCGATAAGATTACTGCCAAAGGCAAAATGTAACTTTCGTACTGAGCCGCAAGCAGGAAGTAAACGAATATCAAACACAATAAGAAAATTGTCGCTGATTGTCCTCCAGAGGCAATCTCTTCGCGGGTTTGACCTGAAAATTCGTAACTATAACCTGCGGGTAATTGCTGAGCGGCAACTTCTTCAATGGCTTTGATGGCATCTCCTGAACTAAATCCAGGTTTTGGAATCGCATTTACCGAAATAGAATTAAACAAATTGTATCTCGAAGCTGTTTCCGAACCATAAATACGAGATAGTTTTACCAAAGTATTTATAGGAACCATTTCTCCATTTTTGTTTTTTACAAATACTCGGTCAATCGCTGAAGGATCTGCTCTGTCGGCAATATCTGCCTGAACAACGACTCTGTAATATTTTCCAAAACGGTTAAAATCTGATGCTTGCGCGCTACCAAAATAAGCCTGCATCGTTTGCAGAATGTCTTTTACATTTACGCCCAATTGATCTGCTTTGGTATCATTAATATCCAATTGTAATTGTGGATAATCGGCTTTGAAACTGGTAAAGGCTACGGCAATTTCAGGGCGTTTCATTAATTCGCCAATGAAAGTTTGAGAGATGCCGCTAAATTTATCCAATTTGCCTCCCGTTTTATCCTGCAAAACCAAATCCAAAGCTTCGACATTGCTAAAACCTGGAACAGTTGGAAAACTGAATACGAAGAAACTACCTTCTGAAATGGCGCCTAGTTTGCCACGAACCTGATTCATTATTTCATCGATATTCTTGATTTCGCCGCGTTCTTCATTTGGTTTAAGCAAAACAAAAACAACCGCAGATGATGGGCTAGTAGAATTGGTTAATAAGTTGAAACCTGAAATGGCTGTTACAAATCGAGAAGACTCTAAGCCTCTTAAAGTATTTTCTGCTTTAGTCATTACTTTTTGGGTTCCGTCTAATGAAGTTCCCGAAGGAGTATTAACCGCAATGGCAATAAATCCTTGGTCTTCTGTCGGAATAAACCCTGAGGCAGTATTTTTTACCATTACAATTGTAGCAACAGTAATTATAGCCAAACCTCCTAAACTTACCCATTTGTTTTTAATTAAGAATTTTAATCCACCCACATAACGGTTGGTCAAAGCATTAAAACTATTATTAAATCCAATGAAGAATTTTTCTTTAAATCCTTTTTTCTCGGAAGGAGTATTTCCGTTAGCGTGATTATCCTTCAAAAATAAAGCGGCTAGGGCAGGGCTTAAAGTTAAAGCATTTACAGCAGAAATTACAATTGCAATTGCCATAGTAAAAGCAAACTGACGATAGAAAACTCCTGTTGAACCTTCCATAAAACCAACCGGCAAGAATACGGCAGCCATTACCAGCGTAATCGAGATAATCGCTCCTGTAATTTCGTGCATAGCTTCGTGTGTGGCGATTTTTGGCGATAAATGTTTGTGCTCCATTTTGGCATGCACCGCTTCGACGACAACAATTGCATCATCGACTACGATTCCGATGGCTAGAATTAATGCAAAAAGCGTTAAAAGATTGATCGAAAATCCGAATAACTGCATGAAAAAGAACGTTCCTAAAATGGCTACAGGTACTGCAATTGCCGGAATTAAAGTCGATCTGAAATCCTGAAGGAATAGAAATACAACAATAAATACCAATATAAAAGCTTCAATTAATGTGTGTTCTACTTGTGCAATTGATTGGTCCAGCGAAACTTTTGTACTGTAAAATATGTTATGTTTTATTCCAGAAGGAAAATCTTTAGCGGCTTTGACCATCAATTTGTTAATCGCAATCTGAATATCATTGGAGTTAGAACCAGCCAACTGAATAACACCAATTACAATTCCTTTTTTACCATTCAAACGAGTTAAACTGTTGTAAGAGTATGCACCAAGTTCCACTCTTGCTACATCTTTCAATCGAAGTGTTGAACCGTCAGGATTGGAGCGAATTGCGATGTTTTGGTAATCTTCAGGCTTCGTTAGTTTTCCTTTGTATTTGATTACATATTCAAAAACTTCGTTGCTTCGTTCTCCAAATTTCCCCGGAGCGGCTTCCAAACTTTTGTCCTGAATCGCTGCCATCACTTCATTTGGTGTCACATTATGGGTTGACATTTGTGTTGGATTCAGCCAAACGCGCATAGAATAATCTTTTACACCACCAAAAATACTAGCCGAACCTACACCAGGAATACGTTTGATTTCTGGAATAATATTGATTTGGGCATAATTAGCAACAAATGTCTGGTCGTATTTGGACTCATTATCAGTGTACATACCGATTGCCATGATAAAACTATTTTGTTGTTTGGCAGTGATAACACCTTGCTGAACAACCTCGGCAGGCAATTGGCTAGTAGCTTGCGCAACTCTGTTCTGAACGTTAACCGCAGCCTGATCTGGATCTGTACCTAATTTAAAAAAAACAGTAATCGCTAGTGTACCGTCATTACTGGCAGTTGAACTCATATACGTCATATTTTCAACACCGTTTATAGATTCTTCCAATGATGGTGCAACAGAACGTAAAACCGTTTCAGCATTGGCGCCGGGATAAACCGCAGTTACCAAAACCGATGGTGGGGCAATATCAGGAAACTGCTGAAGTGGCAATTTCGCAAGTCCCAAGACTCCCAATATGACCAGTAAAATGGAAATAACGGTTGCCAGGACGGGCCTTTGTATAAATATTTTGAACATCTTCTTAAAAATTAGTTTTTGTTAATTACTTGAGCAATCTTAGTGGTTGGTTTTTCAGGCTGAATTAATTGTCCTTCCTGAAGTTTGTCAATGCCCGTTAATACGATTTGGTCTCCAGTTTTTACACCATCTTTGATAAGGTAATTAGTACCGCTTTTTCCGACAACTGTAATAGGCGTTTTAGTGACTTTGTTTTGTTTATTTACTGCAAAAACAAAAACTTTATCCTGCATTTCAATCGTAGCCGATTGCGGAACCAAAATCGCATCGTCATGCTCTAATCCTAAGCGAATTTTTCCTGTATTTCCAGAGCGCAAAGTCCTGTATGGATTTGGGAATGTTGCTCTAACGGTAATAGCACCCGTAGTTTTATCAAATTGGCCATCGACCATATCGATTTTTCCGGTTTGCGGATAAGCGCTATTATCTGCTAATAATAAAGTTACCGGAGGCAAATTTTTAATTTTGTCACCAATGCTTTTTCCCGCATATTGTGATTTGAATTTGATGAAATCAGTTTCTCCCAAAGAGAAATAAGCAAACACTTCGTGAACATCAGAAAGGGTTGTCAAAGGATCAACGTCTGTTGCAGAAACTAAGCTTCCTTGTTTTTTAGGCAATCTTCCAATGTAGCCATTTACCGGAGCTGTAATGTTGGTATATCCTAAATTGATTTTTGCTGAAGCAACTGTGGCTTTTGCCTGTTCGATATTGGCAGCAGCAATCTTTTGAGAAGCTTTAGCAGTTTTCAACTGATAGTCTGAAACGACTTTGTTTTGCACTAAAGGCGTAAGTTTATCCACTTCTAGCTGGGCGTTGATATATGCGGCTTCGGCAGCATGAAGACTGGCCAAAGCTGTATTGAGCTGCTCGCGGAAAGGGCGTTCGTTTATTTTAAATAATGTTTGTCCTTTAGTAACATAAGCACCTTCATCGACAAGAACTTTATCTAAATTACCACTCACTTGTGGACGAATTTCGATATCGACAGTTCCTTGTATAGCAGCAGGATATTCAGCATCAGTTGTGGTGCTTGCGGTAGTAATTGCCATAGTAGGCAGGACAGGCGCGGGTGCAGCAGCAGGTGCTTGCGATTTATCTGCACAGTTACTAAGTGTAAATGCGAGAATTAGGCTGATAATAATTACTTTTTTCATTTTATTTGGTTTTTAATTAATTTGCTTGTTTTTAATAGATTAGTATTTATTTCCGTTTATTTTTAATATTATTAAATAATTTAACATCGTTAAGTAATAGTTGCTAAATTGTCAAATAATAAAGTTTCTAAATTCATCTTATGATGAGTATTAAATTATTTATCAGTGTTAAGTAAAAGTAAATAAGGGGTTATTATTACGTTATTAAATTATTTATCACTGTTAAGTGAAATGCGAAATTTTTTTATTGTATTGATTTTATGATACCACCAATTGCGTCTTTCAGGATCTGGTTGTTGATGGATTCCATTACCGCACTTTTGTTGATGATATTAATAGAAATCAAGCCATGAATTACTGAAAAGAAAGTGAAATATTTCTGTTTTATCACATCATTACTTGGATTGCTGTTTTTCATAATTTCAGCAATAACTGCAGTAAATAAGTTGTAAGGCGCTTCAGATGCTGGACATCGTTGTGAGCAGCAAGTCATTTGTACACCAAACATTAACTGATACATTTCGGTATCTGTAAAGGCAAAATTCCAATATGCCATCCACATAGCTTCTAATTGTTCATCCGGTTTTTCAAATTTTGCTTTCGCTTTTTCAAGCTCTTTCGTCAATTTAATAAAACCCTGACCAGTTAGCTGTTGTAAAATAGCTTCTTTATTAGAAAAGTATTCGTAGATAATGGGAGCAGTGTATTCAATTTTATCAGCAATTTTTCGCATACTAAGACCTTGCCATCCTTCTTCTTTGACGATGGTACAAGCAGCCTCAAGAATATTATTTCTTGTCTCTTCTTTTTGTCTTAAAATACGATCTTTACTTGCCATTATATTTGAGTATTAAATTGTTTAACACTGTTAAGCAAAGGTAGACTAAATTTTAAATATAAAACAATTCAACTATCATTTTTTTTTATTGTAGAATAGAGGGAGATAAAAGGTTTTTATTTTGTTGATTTTAAATGGTTTATGTTTTTTTTGGGCGATGAACGCGGACTTGTAGTGGATAGCCTGTTAAGGTAACTAAATCTAAAATAAATGAAACAAAGCTAATAAAACTCTTCTTTGAAGTTCAAAATTTAATTTTAAATCAATTATGTAAATCCATTTTTTATTGCAAAAACAGCTAAACCAACTCTTGTTTTTAGTTCTAATTTCTCGCACAGATTATCTCTGTAACTTTCAACAGTTCTCGGGCTGCAACACATTTTATCGGCAATTTCTTTGTAGCTGAGTTCAGTGATGGTATATTTTAGGAATTCTGTTTCTCGATCTGAAAATTTGATTTTTTTTTCGTAATCCTGATTATTGAAATTTGAAAATAGAACCTTCGAAGCCCAATCTGGATAATAAAAACCGTCACTAACAAGTTTGTTTAAAGCTTTTTCAAGTTCCTGTGGATTGGTGTTTTTTAGTAGATATCCTTTGGCACCATTTTTTACCATTTTGATAACGCTATTGTCATCTCCCTGCATTGTCAAAGCCATTGTGATAATGTTAGGATAATGTTCTTTTAGCCAAAGCACTGTTTCAAATCCGTCCATTACCGGCATGCTGATATCCAGAAGTATAATGTCAGGAATGGTTTTCTTTTCTTCCAATTTCTTAATTAATTTTTTTCCGTTTTCGGCAATATTAATTACTTCAAAGTCTTTGAAATTGCTAATAATTCCTTCAAGCGCTTTTGCAATCAGCAAATGATCATCCACAATAATAATGGTTTTTTTCATGACTTTCTTTTTAGGGTGATAAGAATGGAGGTTCCTTTGTTTATTTCTGAAGTAAGATTAAATTCGGCACCGATTATTTCGGTTCTTTTTTTCATATTGGCAAGCCCAATTCCGTTGCTGAGATTATTTTTGGTGTCAAATCCGATTCCGTCGTCATTGATTTTTAATTCCCAAATATTTTCATCGGACGTATTTAAATCAATAAAAATATTCTTGCAGTGTGCGTGTTTAATGCTATTTTGAATAAACTCCTGGATAATTCTCAACAGCACATTTTTTTGCATATAATCAACATCAAGTTCTTCAAAATTATGTTTAAAAGAGATTTTGAATTTCTTTAAAGCTTTAATTTTTTTTATTTCCTTCTTTATCAAAGAGACAATTCCTTTTTGATTTAGTGTATCATCTGTCAAAGCTTTCGAAAGTTCCCGTAAGTCTTGTAAAGATTGGTCGGTAATTTTACAAATCTGTTCAATTTTTTGATTGTATTCCGAAAATTTGTTCTCATAAAGCAATTGCTGAGAATACAAACTTACCAAAGTCAGTTTTTGTCCAATGTTATCATGAATTTCTCTTCCAATTTGTTGCATGGTAGCTTGCTGAATTTCCAGCTGCGTTGAGATTAATTCTTTCTCGTGAATCTCATTTTTGGTTTCTATTTCTTTTAAATATTCTTTTTTACGCTGCCTATATTTTCTGATGTAAATAAAAATGGCAGACAGAAACAATACGAAAAAAATATTAAAAAGTATGACGGTGATTAAAAGTTCTGTTTTCCCCATATAAATGAAATTGAGAATAATACATACATCATGATATCAGAAATCAGAAAGTAATCATAATAAATATTCCAAACTTCAACATATTTTACAATGAAAGGATAAAAAGTAATAAATGGGAGTGTACCGATATAAAAAATGGTTACTCCCAGATTAATGTAAAACATTCTGTTTTGTTGAAATATCAAAATATCATTTGAATTAATTTGGCGATAATACTCCATTACCACCAAAATCATTAACATACAGCATCCTAAAGTGTAATTAAAGGAAAAGAAAATTTTATATTTCTCAAAGAAAATTTCGCTTAGAAATGAAACAAAATATAATATGGATAAACCCCAAAAGAATTTTTTATTTTTAAAGGATTTCAGAGCATATAACCAATAAAAAAAGATAAACTGATAGGGGATCACCAGAAAATTATAGAAATTTACCTTAGAATGCTTTCCCCAATTTTCATTATACCGGCCAATTATTTCCAATAAAAATAAAATTATCAGATAATAAACAAAATACTTCCAAAAGGAATCCTTTGCGCTTTTGTAATACAACAAGGCAATCAACGCAGATAATCCTTCTATCCAAAAAAGAATTTCTCCTAAAGTATTTTGAAATTGGTTAAGAGTCATTTTTTAATAACTAAGTGGGGTAACTGTGGCTGGAGGAATTAAACTTCCATGATTAAAAGCTATTACTTCGGAGGAACCTGCACTCATTGTACTCATCATCGTTTGCATTTGCACATTATTGTCAGAATTTCTATTTCTTGAATAGGTGGAAGGATCCAATGGATTAAAATCGTAATCTAAATAAACACCTTGATCATTTTTTAATTTTAGAGTTGGTATCATAATAATGGTATGCCGTCTTGCGAATTCTTCTTTTCGAAATTCAGCATCCAGATTTTCTTTATCAATAGGGTAAGCGGCATAATAGCAGCGTACTCCCAGTTGTTCTTCTTCTATTTTCGCGTTTACTTTTCTTGTTTCACTTTCGACGCTTTTTAAGAAATTCTTTAATTTTTTTAATTCAAACGAAACTGTAATAGCATCATTAATTCCTAAAGCATCATTAATGGATTTTAATTGGTTATTTCGATAGTTATCGACCATATTCTGAATCACTTTTGGAGACATCGTGCTTGGTCTGACATTTTCATTTGAGTTTGAAGATGGGGAAAAGATCTTTCTTATCACATAAAGCGTAAGCGCTCCGGCAAGAAAAATAGCAATGCATAACAATGGGTTTTCGGTCAATAAGTTTTGTGTTTTCATAATTATCTGTTTTTCATAAAGTTAAAAAAAAATTAATGTAAAAAAACAGATTTTTCTTTAAAAATAAAGCAGGGATTTTAACATTTCTCCACCGTGTTTTTACGGTTTGTTTTTTAGATGTTTTTCGGTAACTAATTTTAGGGTTTTTACTGCTGCTTTTTATTCTAAATACTCCCAATTTTGAATCATTGTTTAAATGTTCAATTTCAAGGAGTTAGCCGAAAATCCTATTTAAGAGTAGGCACTAATCATTAAATATTAAATAAGATGTCTAAAAAGTTAAAAGCAGAGGAAAAAGTAGAATACACTGGAAGATATTTGGTATTACTTCCTGAAGGTTCTAACACAACAGATTCTATCAATGAAATCAGCTCAGTAAGTGGTTTAAATCTAAAAAGTTCGTTAGAGTTTGAAAATGAATTGTTTACCACCAAGGATTTGGATGAAACAGATGGAATTGTCTTGGATAAAATAGGAGTTGCTATTCTTAGCAAAAAGCCTGAAGTTGATATTTCTGTAGCTGCATTTGGAGATAAACAAGTGATTGTAGAGCCAGAAAGAGTAGTTCATGCACTTCACACTATGTTGGACGAAACTACACAAAAATATGTAGAAGGTTATCGTGATGCCGTAAACAAAATGTCTGAAATGTTAATAGGT
>NZ_DATIDY010000110.1:0-22065 GCF_035456085.1 Flavobacterium sp. | reverse complement strand
CGAATTTCTTTTTTGCAAAGTGTTTTGCAACGCATTGAAGAAACCGAAAAACTTAAAAAATTAAACGATGCAAAAACAATTTAAAATATTTTTAGTCTTTTTACTGATTCCTTTTTTGGGATTTTCTAATGATGATTTTACCTTTTCCAAACAAAGAGTAATCAACAAAGCTTATGCGGTCAATAGCGATGCGGGAATCAATATTGAAAATTCTTTTGGTAATATTTTTGTAACTACTTGGAATGAAGATAAAATCGAAATCGAAGTGCTAATAAAAGTAAGTGGCGATAACGAGAAATGGGTTAACGAAAGATTTGAAGCTATTGATGTCAATTTTACGGCCTTAAAAAATTTGGTTACCGCTAAAACTGTATTTGACAAGAATGTTTCCAGAAATAACGGAAAGAACAATAATTTTCAAATCAATTACACGATAAAAATCCCTAAAAATGGAACCGTAACATTATTGAATAAATATGGAGGCATTAGTACTACAGATCTTTATTCGACTACTGATATTACATGCAAATACGGCAAACTTAACTTAGGAAGTTTAAATGGAAACAGCAATAAAATCGAAATGGGATATTGTTCCAAATCAAGTGCTGAATACCTGAAAAATGCCAATATAACTTCAAGATATTCAGGAATAAAAGTCGAAAAAGCTGGGAAAATCGATTTACTTTCAGATTATTCCGATATTGAACTTGTAGAGAGTAATGATGTAAAATATACGAGTAAATACGGAAGTGTCAAGGTTGGAAAAGTAAATTCATTAGATGCAGTTGGAAATTATTTGACGATTGATGTTGGTTCAATTGCTAATGAATTAAAGCTATACGCTAAATACAGTAATATTACAATAGATGCCATTCAGGCAAAAGCTAAAAATGTAAATATAGTTTCAGGATATACTGGGGTTAATATAGGTTTTCACCCCAATTATTCTTTTGATTTTGATATAACGGTAAAATATGGTGATTTCAAATATGATAATGATTTGAATGTCAGTTCCAGAGAAGAAACTAATATCACTAAGAAGATTAGCGGGTATTATAAGAAAAAAGGAGAAAACAAAATTACAGTTACGTCAGATTACGGTAATGTAAAATTGTATAAAAATGATGTTTCAAAGTAGTTTCAATCATATAATCAATAAAAAATTTAAAATCAATTAAAGATGAAAAAATCACTTCAGTTAATCATTTTGGGAGCTTTATTTGTGTCATCAATAGGATGTGCACAAGGAAATAAAGTCCATGGTAATGGAAATGTAATTACAGAGAAGAGAACTACAGCTGAGTATGATGAAATCAATGTTTCTGGGTTCTTTGATGTTGTGTTGGTGTCAGGAAAAGAAGGAAACATTAGCATTCAGGCAGAAGAAAATTTGATGCCATATATCAAAGTTGAAGTAAAAGACAATAAATTGCATATTTATTCGGAGAAAAATGTAAGTATCAGCACTAAGAAAAATATCGTTCTGACAGTTCCTTTTGACAAAATTAGTTCGGTTTCTTTGTCTGGTTCTGGGGATGTCAGCACTAAAGATGCTATTGTTGCTACTAATTTTAAAACAAGATTATCAGGATCTGGTGATTTGACTTTAAATATAAAAGCAACAGATATAGAAGCAAATCTCAGTGGTTCAGGTGATGTTGTGATAAAAGGAAATTCAGATAATTTTACTTCCAAAATTTCTGGTTCTGGTGATCTAGATGCTGAAAATTTAATAACTAAGAAAGCTAATTTGACTATTTCAGGATCTGGTGATATGAAAATAAATTGCAGCGAAAATCTATTTGCGAGAGTTTCCGGCTCAGGAGATATTAGTTACAAAGGAAACCCACAAATAAAAGATACGAAAGTAAGTGGCTCTGGTGAAATATCAAAAATATAGTTTAAAACATAAGGCTGTCCAAGAAAGACAGCCTTATGTTTTTTATTCAATTTGAATTAAAATATTTTATTTACTTACGGCTTCATTCTTTGGAACCCTATTCAAAAGTAAAACTCCAATTATAAAAAATAGAGCCAAAAATACAATTGCAAGTCTAGGACTACCTGTGATTTGATCAATAAGACCATAAACGCACATACCGATTACAATTCCGATTTTTTCAGTAACATCATAAAAGCTAAAAAATGAAGCAGTATCATCAGTTTCTGGTAATAATTTCGAATAAGTGGAACGAGATAATGCTTGAATTCCCCCCATTACTAATCCTACTAAGGCTGCCATTACATAAAACTGATTTGGTGTAATAATAAAATAAGCCGCAGAACAAAGTATAACCCAAAAACAGTTGATTACAATTAGGGTTGGTATATTTCCAAATTTAGCAGAAGCCCTTGATGTTAAAACCGCACCCGCTATAGCAATTAATTGAATAAGTAAAATACAAATAATTAATCCTATTTGACTCTGACTTGACGATTCCCATGCGATTTCTTGTGAACCAAAATAAGTGGCGATAAGCATTACGGTTTGAACAGCCATGCTATAAACAAAGAAACTTATCAAATATCTTTTCAGAGGAATATTGGTTTCCAACAAGCCCCAAACTTTTTTTAATTCCTTAAAACCATTAAAAACTACAGCATTGGTAACTTTTCGTGTTTCATTTTTATTTCCTTTTGGTAAAAAATAATAAGTGTATTGACTAAATATTATCCACCAAATTCCAACCATTACAAAGGAATATTTCATCGCTTTCATGGCGGCTTCACCATTGCCGTTTCCTGTAATTCCAAAAAAATCGGGAAACATTACCATTCCCAAATTTATAACCAGCAAAATCACACTACCAATATATCCCAAAGAATAACCTTTGGCACTTACAGCATCTTGTTGTTCGGTGAAAGCAATATCTGGTAAATAGGAATTATAAAACACCAAACTTCCCCAGAAGCCAATTAGTCCAAAGAAATAAAAAAACAAACCAACATAAATATTCTCTAAGCTAAACCAATTGAGACCAATACATGAAAGAGCACCCATATAACAGAAAAATTTCATGAATGCTTTTTTGTTTCCAACATAATCAGCAATTCCGGATAATAAGGGCGAAAAAATAGCCACCATTAAAAATGCGGCGGCTGTTATAAAACTAATTAGAGCAGAGTTTTTCAAACTCATGCCAAAAACTTCAATATAATGACTCCTGTCAGAAAATAAAGATTCATAAAAAATTGGAAATATTGCTGAAGAAATAACCAATGGATAAACCGAATTTGCCCAATCGTAAAATGCCCAAGCGTTTAATATTTTTTTACTTCCCTTTGCTAAATCTGCCATATTTTGTTTTTTTTATGCGAATATATCTATTTTTAATTCAATTCAAAATAGGATGTTATACTAAATTTAAGCAATTTTTAGAACTGTCATTCCCAACGGAGGAAGTGTTAATGCAATAGAATATTCTCTGCCATCATAAGGAATGTTTTCTGTGGTTAATTTTTTATTGTTTTTCAATCCGCTTCCGCCAAATTCGGTTTCGTCACTGTTAAATATCTCTATTAATTTTCCTTTTTTAGGAATGCCAATTCTATAATTTTCACGGACAACCTGTGTAAAATTTAAAACAACTATCAAATCATCTTTGGCATTATTTCCTTTTCTAATAAACGACATCACAGCATGTTCATGATCTGAATAATTTATCCATTCGAAACCTTCTGGACTAAATTGCTTTTCGTACAAAGCAGGTTCTGTTTTATATAATTTATTCAAACTTGTAATTAATAATTTGATTCCATTATGAAAATCATATTGCAATAAATGCCAATCAAGGCTATTTTGAAAATCCCATTCACTACTTTGACCAAATTCATCACCCATGAACAATAATTTGGTTCCAGGATGTGTAAACATGTAACTATAAAGCAATCTCAAATTAGCAAATTTTTGCCATTCGTCACCAGGCATTCTTCCTGCGATTGAACGTTTTCCATAAACGACTTCATCATGTGAAAGCGGTAACATAAAATTTTCGGTATAAGTATAAGTCATCGAAAATGTCAAATCGTTTTGATGGTATTTTCTATAGACCGTATCTTTTTGAAAATATTGTAATGTATCATGCATCCAACCCATCATCCATTTCATTCCAAAACCAAGTCCACCAGCAAAAGTTGGTCTGGAAACCATCGGAAATGAAGTACTTTCTTCAGCAATAGTCTGAACTCCTTCGTAATTGCCGTAAACAGCTTCGTTGAAATCTTTTAAGAAGCTAATGGTGTCTAAGTTTTCTCTACCTCCATAAATATTTGGTTCCCACTCCCCTTCATTTCTAGAATAATCCAAATAAAGCATCGAAGCTACAGCGTCAACTCTTAGTCCATCAACATGGTAATGGTGTAACCAAAACAACGCATTACTAATTAAAAACGAACGAACTTCATTTCGTCCATAATTAAAAACTAAGCTTTTCCAATCTGGATGATAACCTTTTCTACGATCTGGATGTTCAAACAAATTAGAACCATCAAAAAATCCCAAACCATGAGCATCCTCAGGAAAATGTGATGGAACCCAATCAAGAATAACTCCAATTCCAGCCTGATGTAATTTATCTACCAAAACCATAAACTCCTGAGGATTTCCAAAACGAGAAGTTGGCGCAAAATATCCTACCAATTGATATCCCCAAGAAGGATCATAAGGATATTCCATGACAGGCATGAATTCAACGTGTGTAAACCCAGTTTCCTTGACATATTTTACAAGATCATTGGCATATTCCAAATAGGTCAAAAAGCTGTTTTCTTTGCCTTTTCGTTTCCAAGAACCCAAATGCACTTCATAAACCGAGTAAGGTTTGTCCAAAGCATTATGTTCTTTACGGGTTTCCATCCATTTATTATCTTTCCATTTATAGTTAAGATCCCAAATAATAGAGGCTGTATGCGGTGGTTTTTCACAATAAAAAGCAAAAGGATCTGCTTTTTCAGTGATAATTCCGCCATTGTGAGATTGTATTTTGTACTTATATCTTATTCCTTGTTCGAGTCCCGGAATAAATCCTTCCCAAATTCCAGATGAATCCCAACGAACTTGCAGTTGATGTTCGCCTTGAATCCAAAAATTAAAATCGCCCACAACAGAAACAGTTCTTGCAGATGGTGCCCAAACCGCAAAATAGACTCCTTTGACCCCATCAACTTCTACAATATGAGCGCCTAATTTTTCGTAAAGTCTGAAATGTTTACCGGCTTTAAATAAATTAATATCAAAATCTGTAAAAAGAGAATAGCTTTGTACTTTGTTCATTTTTTGTTTGTTTTCTTGTGAAATTGTAATCAATTAATTTTTATTGAAATTCATTATACTCGCAATTCCTGTCAGAGGAATTACAGACCAACGTGGTCTTGAATTTAATTCGTAACCCAATTCGTAAACTGCTTTTTCTAAAAGACAATATTTCAATAAAAAATCAATTTCTTTTACGTAACCGATGTTAAGATTACCTCCTTGAGCTACTTCTGTATAAGTATTTAGAAAAACACCAACGAAATAATTATATAAAATTTCGCCAGCCTGAAAAAGTTCCTCCTGAATATAAGGATATTTATCATTGCTGTTAAAAATAGTAGCATAAATCGCATAATGAAAAGAACGGAACATTCCTGCAACATCTTTCAAGGGTGGTTGTTTTACTTTTCTATCACGAATAGTACTTTCTGGTTCTCCTTCAAAATCAAGTATAAAGAAATCTTCGCCATTTACCAAAACTTGCCCTAAATGATAATCGCCATGAATACGAATACGCTCCGATTTCATTTGAGTCCAGTCAAAATCTAAAAATGCCTTTCGGATTTCTTTTTTATGATCTAAAAATTGGTTGGCTAGTTCTAATGTCAAACCATCAAGTTTATGTAAATTATTTTCTAAAATATTCAATCGGTTTTGAAACTGATACGTCAATCTGTTTTTCAGCCAAACCGAATAATCTCCATTATAAGTAATTGGTGTAAATGCTGTTTCGTGTATGTCACTTCCTAGGGCAATATGCATTTCGGCAGTTCGGGTGGCTAATGTTTTTATTTTGAGAAAAATACTCAATCCTGCCCAATCGATAATTTCGTGAGGAACATCGTTGAGTTTTAGTCTTTTGAATAATTCAACATCGGGAAGCCTGGCAATTGTAATTTTTTTTGTCTTTAAATTTTCAAAAATATGATCAATTTCCTCTAACATAAATTTCCAAGCATCACCTTGATTTGCAATCAGTTCCTGCATTAAACCTAAAGTGATATTTCCATCAGATATTTTTATGCTTATATTTCCGGTATAAGCAGGAGAGTGCTTGAAATTAGTTCTCTCAGTAAGGAAACGGTTGATCTCATAATCAGGATTCATGCTAATATAAATTCTTCTAAAAATTTTGAGCACTAAGTTGTTATTATAAACAATAGAAGTATTACTTTGCTCCACTCCCATAAAATAAGATGAGATATATTCTTTGTCCTGCAACGCTTTTCCTCTGTGAAATCGAACTTTTGATTCTTCATTTTTTTTAGAATTAATAATTTTTTCAAAAAGTAATTTTCTAAAATCTTCCTGATGTAAAGCATCAACCAGATATCCTTCTTTTTCATTCATTATTACGGGAGCAATTACCGTATTGGTATCTAAATCTTTTTCAGACATAAAAGCCAATGGCATAAAATAGTGCTGATAAAAAGCTTCTTTGAAATTAACTTCGAATAAAACTCCATAATAAGTATAATTATTGGAACTGATTTTGAAAGAATACACAACTTCAATATATTTTAAAGTGCTTGCTTTTCCGGCATACCACCTTTTATTGATGATGTAATTTTCTAGAATATCAGAGGCAAAAATTTTAATAAAACTTTCGTCTTCTAATGCATTTTCCCAATCAGTATGAAATACAAATGGGTTTTGATATTCGGCTTCGTTAATTTTATCAACCATTGCTAATGGATTTTAAAAAGATGAAAAGGTAATTCCGGAGAAAGCTCTACATAATTCCATTCATTATCCCAATAATAACTATTCCCAGTAATTAAATCGGTTATATGAATATAGTGTCTCTGTAGTTTATCTAATGGCAATTTCACAGATGCGCTACTAATATTATGTGGATCCAAGTTTACAATCATTAATGTTTCGTCAAGTTTGTTGTCATCAAACTTATAATAAGCCATAATTTGATCGTTATTGGTTTCGCAAAAAATTATATTATTGGTTTGTTGCAACGAAAGGTGTGCTTTTCTTAAAGTATTAATTCGGGTAATTAGTGTAATTAGCTTATTTTGAATGGTCCAATCCCATTTGTAGTATTGATATTTTTCAGAATCTAGATATTCTTCTTTACCTGGAGCCATTGGCGTACTGATCATATATTCGAACACTGGTCCGTAAATCCCGACATTCGAACTTAATGTTGCAGCCAAAAAATATTTCTGCAAATGCACTGATTCGTTTCCGTGCTGCAATGCAAATGGATTGATGTCTGGTGTGTTTGGCCAGAAGTTTGGTCTGTAAAATTCTTTTTGTTCTGACTGAGTTAATTCTTGTACATATTCAGTTAATTCTTGTTTTGTATTTCTCCATGTAAAATAAGTATAGGATTGACTAAAACCTTGCTTTGCCAATTCATTCATAATTTTTGGACGCGTAAAGGCTTCTGCTAAAAACAATACATCGGGATGTTTTTTCTTTATTTCTGCAATTAACCAACCCCAGAAATAAAAAGGTTTTGTGTGTGGATTGTCTACTCTGAAGATTTTAATATTGCATTCTTCGATCCAAAATAAAGCGACATCAAGTAATTCCTGCCAAAGGTTTTTCCAATCTGAGGTTTCGAAATAGATGGGTTGAATGTCTTGGTATTTTTTAGGAGGATTTTCAGCATATTGAACCGTTCCGTCGGGTCTCCATTTAAACCATTGCGGAAAATCTTTGACATAAGGATGATCTGGTGCGGCTTGCAAAGCATAATCCATTGCAATTTCGATTCCTAACTCCTGAGCTCTATACACTAATTCTTTAAAATCCTCTATAGAACCCAATTCGGGATGAGTTGATTTGTGTCCACCGTGATGAGAACCAATTCCCCAAGGCGAACCTACATCACCATATTCAGCAGTTGTAGCGTTATTTTTTCCTTTCCTGTTAATTTCTCCAATAGGATGTATTGGTGGGAAATAAAGCGTGTCAAACCCCATTTCGGCGACTCTGGGAAGTAAACTTATACAATCTCTGAAAGTTCCATGTCGGCCTTCTTCAGCGGAAGCCGAACGCGGAAAAAATTCATACCAAGTACTAAATAATGCTTTCTTTCGATCAACGTAAACCTGCAAATCAAGTGATTTATTTTCTAAAAAACGAATTGGATATTTCTTGAAAATTCGGTGCAATTCATCTGATTTGGCTTCATTTATAGCATTATCATATTCTGATTCTGTTGTAAAATAATAATGTAATTTATTGAGATAATCGTTTTCATAGCCTTCAACTAAATGCTGAATCGCTCTAATATATTCAGCGCCTTCGAGTAGTTCAGATTTAACATATTGATTGTCATTTATTTTTCGTTCGGTTCCATGTTGCCAATTTAAAGCATAATCAACCCAACCTTCAACAAAATAAGTGTAAAACCCCTGTTTGTCCACTTGAAATTCAGCAATCCATTCATCATTTTGAATGTGAGTCATTCTCACTTCTTGCCAGTTTTCATCGTATTCGTGTTTGAATTTCACACAACATTCTATCACATCATGTCCATCAGAAAAAACATTGGCAGTGACAACCACCTTTTGACCTAAAATTCTTTTAATTGCAAAGCTTCCACCATCAAGTTGTGGCAATACATTTTCTATTATTATACGTGTCTGATTTTGCATACTATTAGTTAAATTGTGTATAAAAATTACTAAATAATAATTTATAAAGACTAATCCTTAAAATTACAAAATATTCTTTTAATTAATTGATTGTGTTTAATTTCTTATTTTCAATAAATTCGAAATAATAATTAAAAATTACACCAAATCGAAAGTCCATTTAGCACAGTCAATTTGGTGTATTAATTTTAAATAAATAACTTAAGGTAACTTTATTCAATTATAAAATTATCTGGAATTATTGCTCCTTTTCGAATTACGATAATCCCTTCTTTTACGCAGTATAAATCATTGACTGTGTCTTCCAGATGTTTACCACCTTTTATAAATACATCGTTACCAATTCTACAGTTTTTATCTACTATAGCATTATGTATAAAACATCTTTCACCAATACCAATTAACGGAATGTTATTTGCTTTATCGTTTTCAATATCTTCAATACTTTGATATAAGTCATTTCCCATTACATAACTATGCTGAATTAGGGTCTCCTCTCCTATTCGGGAGCGATTTCCAATAACCGATTTAGTGATTTCTTTAGCATTAATGATGCAACCCTCAGAGATTACGGAGCTTTCGATTACAGTTTTATGAAACTTAGAAGGAGATAATAAACGAGGTCTAGTAAAAATTCTATTATCGTTATCAAATAAATTGAATTGAGGAACATCATCCGTTAAACCAATATTAGCTTCAAAAAACGAATCAATATTTCCAATATCTGTCCAATATCCTTCATATTGATAGCTTAGTATTTTTTTATTTCCAACAGCTTGCGGAATGATTTCTTTACCAAAATCTTTTGTTTCTGGATTTGACATCAGTTCAATTAGCAACTTTTTATTGAAAATATAAATTCCCATTGAAGCTAAATAAAACTTACCTTGGCTTTTCATTTCATCGCTAACTTCAGATTCCCAATTAGGAAGTAATTCTTTCGCAGGTTTTTCGATAAATGATTCAATATGATTTTCTGGATCGGTTTTTAATATTCCAAATTCGGGAGCGTCTTTTTCATTTACAGGTAAAGTAGCAATTGAAATGTCAGCTTCGGCATCAATATGAGCACAAAGCATTTCATTAAAATCCATTTGATACAATTGATCTCCGGAAAGTATTAAAGCATAATCGAATTCATGGTTTAAAAAGTGTGGCATACATTGTCTAACAGCATCAGCAGTTCCCTGAAACCAAGTTGGATTATCCGGAGTTTGTTCTGCAGCCAAAATATCAACAAATGAATTACTAAAAATGCTGAAATTATAAGTGTTTTTAATGTGAGCATTTAATGAAGCCGAATTAAACTGAGTCAACACAAATATTTTATAAATATCCGAATTAATGCAATTTGAAATAGGAATGTCAACTAATCTATATTTTCCTCCAATTGGCACTGCTGGTTTTGATCTTCTGGCGGTCAAAGGATATAATCTTGAACCTTGCCCTCCTCCTAAAATAATTGCGATTACATTTTTCTTTTTAGTTTTCATACCGTTTAGCAATAATTAAATTATATAATTCTACATATTCCTGACTTACATACTTCCAGGAATGATTTGTATTCATCCCTTTTATTCTAATTCGATTAAATATTTCTTTATTTTGATATAAATTGACGGCTCTCTGGACAGAATCACAAATATCATCTACCGAAGCATTATCATGACAAATACCATTTCCGTTATCTTCAAAATCAATAATGGTATCTTTTAACCCTCCTGTTCTTCGAACTATTGGAATTGTCCCATAACGCATGGCATACATTTGATTCAATCCACAAGGTTCAATACGTGATGGGATCAGGATAAAATCAGAACTGGCGTATGTTTTATGTGCTAATTCTTCATCATAACCGATGTGTACATGATAATTACCTTTATACACATCAAGAAGTTGTTTAAGTTGATTTTCTATTTCAAGATCGCCATATCCTAAAATTACGATGTTAATTTGATCTTTAAAAGTTGTCAAGGCAGAAACTACTGTCTTAGGTAATAAATCAGCTCCCTTTTCATTATAAAGTCTTCCAATAAAACTAAAAAGCGGTTTTGTTGGGTCCATATTAAAGTGAGAACATAATTGTGCTTTATTATTTTTTTTTCCTTCATTTATAGAATTAACCGAATAGTTTGTATCTAACATTGAATCTGTTTCGGGATCCCAAATTTCTGTATCAATTCCATTAAGAATTCCTCTTGATTTATCTCTTACGCGTTGAAATAATGTTTCTAGACCATTATCTGAATGATTAATTTCATTAAGATAGCTAGGCGAAACAGTTGTAATGATGTCAGCACATTTAATTCCGGCTGCTAATGAATTTATAAAGTTCCCCCATTCAATTTCTTTTATGTGAATCAAATCAAATTCTGGTAAATAATACAGTTTATTAAAAGTAAATATCCCTTGATACAGACCATTGTGAATGGTCATAACTGTTGGAATATCTTTTATTCGATCATATTTGGGGCAATATTTTTTCATAAAAGGAACGAGTCCTGTATGATGATCGTGGCAATGAATTAGATCTGGCACAGATTCTCTTTCGGAAATCCAATCCAAAGTTGCAATTTGGAAAGACAAAAAACGCTCTATATCGTCTCTGTAATTATATATATTTGGTCGGTCAAAAAGTTCTGGTATTTCTACTAAATAGAGCTCAAATCCCAACTTATTGGTTGTTTCTTTTTGAACAGAAAATGGAAAATTAAAGTTACCTAATTTTAATTTGCCATGATAAACACATTCAAAATTATTATTTAACCTAAATATTGTTTGATAAGAAGGAATAACTACACTTACGTTATTATCTACTTTATTTTGATATTTTGGAAGTGAGCCAATTACATCGGCCAGACCTCCCACTTTTGCTACAGGGTAGCACTCTGCCCCCATGTGAAGTATTTCCATCTAAAAATTTTTAATTTAAAATGATATGACTTGGGGCAACAGAACACCATACTAAATTTAAATATTTGATAATTTTTTAGTGTTAATCAAAATTATATTAACATTAAATTTATAGTACTTTTGTGTTTTTTAAATTTAATCAAAAAAAATTAATTGAGAAAGACTTTTATAATATTATTAAAATGACAAAAAAAAATCTAAAAGCTATTAAACCTATAAAAGTTCCTAGAATTATTAAATTATCTGCTAAATTTATCGCCTTATTGTCTACAAAATGGGCTGTTATTTATGCATCAAAATTGTTTACAAGACCTATAAAGCATAAAATTCCGAAACGTGAAATCGAAATGGATAAAAATAGTGTTCAGCAAATGCTTTCTGTTTCTTCAATTAATAGGGAAATAAATGTCTACAAATATGGAAAAGGCAGTAAAAAAGCGCTTTTGGTACATGGATGGTCTAGCAGAGGAACACAATTGTGCAAAATAGCAAAAGAACTAATAAATATAGATTACCAAACGATTAGTTTTGATGCGCCAGCACATGGGAAATCACCTGGAAATTCGACTATTATGGTTGACTTTATTGCTTCTGTAATTGAAATTGATAAGCGATTTGGTCCATTTGAAATTGTTATTGGCCATTCTTTAGGTGGTATGACGGTAATGAATGCAATAAAAGAAGGATTGAAAGTTGATAAAGCCATTATTATTGGAAGTGGTGATATTGTACAGGATATAACAGATGATTTTGTGGCAAAATTAGGTCTGAAATCAGCTATCAGTAAGTTGCTGTGTGAACGATTTGAAAACAAATATGGAGGTAAGATGGATGATTATAGTGTTTATAAAGCAGCAGCAAAAACGTCAATTCCAACATTGGTTATACATGACAAAGATGACCCAGAAGTGCCAGTAAAAGCTGGAATAAACATTCACCAACATTTAAAAAATGGAGAATTAATGCTTACCGAACAATTAGGTCACAGAAAGATATTAGCTGATAATGAAGTGATTCAAAAAATTATTAATTTTATAAAAAAATAATGATTATGAATTATCCTTTTGTTAAATCAGAGAAAGAATGGGAAGAAGAATTAGGAGCAGAACGCTATAGAATTCTTCGTCAAAAAGGAACTGAATATCCTCACACAGGAAAATATAATTTACATTTTGAAAATGGTGTATATTGTTGTGGAGCTTGTGGCTCTCCTCTATTTGAAAGTAATTCAAAATTTGACGCACATTGTGGTTGGCCTTCATTTGATGAATCAATACCAGGAAAAGTGGCTTATATTCCAGACACAACGCATGGAATGAAACGCACTGAAATTGTATGCGCTAATTGCGGCGGACATTTAGGACATGTTTTTGATGACGGTCCAACAAAAACTGGTCAGCGATATTGTGTAAATTCGCTGTCTGTGGATTTTAAAGAAAAATAGATCTTTTTATTTACAAAAGCTTCACAAAAAAAGCTTCACGATTTCTGTGAAGCTTTTTTGTTTACTCAAGAATTAGCTTAAAAAGCCACATTCCATCTTGGTAATTTTCCAGTTTCGTCTAAAAACTTTTGCAATACTTGTCCTTCTACACTAGTTGGAATTGCTTTTACTGAATCATTAAAAGTTTCGAACCAAAGAACCTCTAATGTTTCAATATTTTCTTTTTTCATTTGCGCAGGCCAAGAATATTTTCTTCCTGTTTTGGCAAATTGATGGCCATTTACTATTTTATCATATAGTCCGCCGTTTTTGCTTTTCAAAGTTCCATCATTTTGTACAGTTCCAGTTGAACCCACCATGATTAATTCTTTAGCACCAGCTTCAATAGCATATACTACAAAAACACCACTTCCAGTTTCCGAAGCATTACAAACAGCTTCTAAATTATCATCTTGCGTAAAGGTAAAACTTCCATTCACCGTAAACTTTTCTAATTCTTTGTACATATAATATTTTTTGTAGCCTCTAAGTTTCTGAGAAACTGAGCTGCTAAGTTTTTTTAGATTAAATTCTACTATTTAAAAATGTAAAAAAGCCTCAACAAATATTGAGGCTTTTTTGGAATTTGCTATTTTTAATATTTGGAATTATCCAAGTATTTCTTTTACTTTTTTACCAATTTCAGCTGGCGAATCAACTACATGAATTCCATTGTCTCTCATGATTTGTTTTTTTGCAGCAGCTGTATCGTCAGAACCTCCAACAATTGCACCAGCATGTCCCATTGTTCTTCCTGCAGGAGCAGTTTCTCCAGCGATAAAACCAATTACAGGTTTGCGGTTACCATCAGCTTTGATCCATTTAGCAGCATCAGCTTCTAATTGTCCACCAATTTCACCAATCATGATGATAGCTTCAGTTTCAGGATCGTTCATCAATAATTCAACAGCTTCTTTAGTAGTAGTTCCAATAATTGGATCTCCACCAATACCGATAGCAGTAGTAATTCCTAATCCTTGTTTTACAACTTGATCAGCAGCTTCGTAAGTTAATGTTCCAGATTTAGAAACAATTCCAATTGTACCTTTTTTGAAAACAAAACCTGGCATAATTCCAACTTTAGCTTCACCTGGTGTAATTACACCTGGACAGTTTGGTCCAATTAATCTAGCGTTTCTTTCTTTTACATAACTGTTTGCTTTAATCATATCAGCTACTGGAATTCCTTCTGTAATTGCGATAATTACTTTTATTCCAGCATCAGCAGCTTCCATAATAGCATCAGCAGCAAAAGCTGGTGGTACAAAAATAATTGAAGTATCTGCTCCAGCTTCTACAACAGCGTCTTTTACTGTATTGAAAACTGGCAAGTCCAAATGTGTAGATCCTCCTTTTCCAGGAGTCACTCCACCAACAACATTTGTACCGTATTCAATCATTTGAGAAGCGTGAAAAGTTCCTTCACTTCCTGTAAATCCTTGAACAATTATTTTTGAATCTTTATTAACTAAAACACTCATGATATATTTTTTATGTAGTTTTTAAAATTGTTTGGCAAAAGTAAGGTTTTTGTAATTATTTCATACTTTTTATAATAAAAATAATTACGAAATTTGACTCATTTTATAGCCTCTGTATAATTTTTCATCTTTAATTTCCCAGATGATCATAACATGTGCCAAAAACATTTCTTCTCTTGGATTTTCAATTGTTTTTGCATATCGTGTGAAGCGAACAGAAACTATATTTCCCTCTTGTATTATATGGCTGACTCTTGCTTTTGCACGAACATAAGCTTTGCTAATTTCTGTTGTCAAATTTAACAATGCATCATAATCCATTTGAATAAATCCTTTAGTAGTATGCCAATCCACGATACATTCTGGATGTAAATATTCCTTCATTATTTCAGGATTAATATAAGCATCTGATTTATAAAATCTCTTTACAAGTTCTTTAGGGGACATAATAACTATTTTAATTTATTTAAAATTTCTGGAATCTTCTTAATATTTGCTAATTGTTTTAATTTTTCTCTTGATTCTTCAATTGGTGTACCAAAATAAGTTTTTCCACCTTCCACTGATTTTGTCACTCCGGTTTGCCCCATAATTACAGCTTTTTCTCCAATGGTTATACCACTTGTTGTTCCAACTTGTCCCCAAATTGTAACTTCATCTTCAATAATAACACAGCCTGCAATTCCTGTTTGAGAAGCGATTAAGCATTTTTTTCCAATAACTGTATCATGTCCAACATGCACTTGATTATCGATTTTTGTGCCTTCACCAATAGTAGTGTCACCTGTAACTCCTTTATCGATAGTACAAAGAGCTCCAATTCCAACATTATCGTTTATTACTACTCTACCTCCTGATAGCAATTGGTCGAATCCTTCTGGTCTTTTTTTGTAATAAAAAGCATCAGCGCCAAGAACAGAACCTGAATGTATAATCACATTATTACCAATAACAGTATGATCATAAATAGCAACATTGGCGTGAATCAAACAATTTTCTCCAATAACAACATTATTCCCAATAAAAGCATTTGGTTGAATGACAGTTCCTTTTCCAATTTTTGCGGAAGCAGAAACTGCAAGTTGAGCATGTTCAAAAGGTTTAAAATGCTTTGTTAAAACATTAAAATCTCTAAAAGGATCGTCAGAAATCAATAATGCTTTTCCTTTGGGACATTCTACTTTTTTATTTATCAAAACAATAGTTGCTGCAGAATTTAATGCTTTGTCATAATATTTTGGATGGTCGACAAAAACAATATCTCCAGATTCTACAACATGAATTTCATTCATACCATAAACTGGAAACAACGCATCACCAACAAATTCGCATTGAAGTAAATTTGCAATATCTTGTAATGAATAAATTTTTGGGAATTTCATAATTTTAATTAGAAAATTAGATAATCAGATAGTGGGTAATTAGATAATTAAAAATAAGTAAAGAGAATCAATACATTTTCTAATTATCTAATTGTCTCATTTTCTAATTCATTTATTCTTTCACACGTTCCATGTAAGAACCTGTAGCAGTATCAATTTTAATTTTATCACCTTCATTAATAAATAAAGGAACGTTTACAGTTGCTCCAGTTTCAACAGTTGCTGGTTTTGTGGCGTTAGTAGCTGTATTTCCTTTTACACCTGGTTCAGCATAAGTTACTTCTAAAATTACTGATGGAGCCATATCTACAGATAAAGGTAAATCAGTTTCTGTATTGATTTGGATCATTACGTTTTCACCTTCTTTCAATAAATCTGGAGAATCCAAAACATTTCTGTTTAATGTGATTTGTTCAAAAGTTTCAGCATTCATAAAATGAAATTGGTCTCCTTCTGGATATAAAAACTGAAAAGTATGCGTTTCTACACGTACTGTATCAATTTTGTGTCCTGCAGAAAAAGTATTATCTAAAACTTTTCCGTTTGTCAAGGATTTTAATTTGGTTCTAACAAATGCAGGTCCTTTTCCTGGTTTTACATGAAGAAACTCAATGATTTTATAAATATCGTGATTGTGTTTAATACAAAGTCCGTTTTTAATGTCTGATGTAGATGCCATTTTTTTAATTTTTTTTGTTTATTCGTGATTTGCTTAACTGTTTATTTTTCATCGATTAAACGATTAAAAAAATAAACAATTAACCGAGTTTTTTTTTAATAATTTCCTGTATATCCTTTCATAACCCCACGAGATGAATTTCGAATAAAATCTAATATTTCATCGCGTTCTGTTGTCGCTTCCATTTCCGCTTCAATAATACCAATTGCTTGGGTTGTATTGTAGTTTTTTTGATAAAGAATTCTGTAAATATCCTGAATTTCTCTAATTTTTTCAGTTGTAAAACCTCTTCTTCTTAAACCGATAGAGTTGATTCCTACATAAGATAAAGGTTCTTTTGCTGCTTTCGTATAAGGAGGAACATCTTTTCTTAACAAAGACCCACCAGAAATCATGGCATGATCTCCAACACTTATAAATTGATGCACAGCAGATAAACCACCAATAACAGCATAATTACCAATTGTCACGTGACCACCAAGTAAAACACCGTTTACAATAATTGCATTATCACCTACATGACAATCGTGAGCAATATGAGCAGCTGCCATAATTAAACAATTATTTCCTATAACTGTTTGACCTGAAGCAATTGTTCCTCTATTAATGGTTACACATTCTCTAATTGTGCAGTTATCTCCAATAATAGCGAGAGAATCTTCTCCACCAAATTTTAAATCTTGTGGCACAGCTGCTATCACAGCACCTGGAAAAATGTTACAATTTTTACCAATTCTCGCCCCTTCCATTATAGTTACATTAGAACCTATCCAAGTTCCATCCCCTATAACAACGTTATTATGTATAGTTGTAAAAGGTTCAATTACAACGTTTTTTGCGATCTTCGCACCTGGATGAACGTATGCTAACGGTTGATTCATTTTTTTTGTTTAATCGTTATACTGTTTAATTGATAATCGAATAAAGATTATTATTTAAACAAAATTTATTGTTTTCTGGCAATTTGCGCCATTAATTCTGCCTGAGCAACCAATCGCCCGTTTGCATATGCATTTGCTTGCATGTGGCAAATTCCTCTTCGAATAGGAGTAATTAAATCACATTTAAAGACAAGTGTGTCTCCAGGTAATACTTTTTGTTTGAATTTTACATTGTCAATTTTCATGAAAAAAGTCAGATAGTTTTCAGGATCTGGAACTGTGCTTAAAACTAAAATCCCTCCTGTTTGGGCCATTGCTTCAACAATTAAAACACCTGGCATTACTGGTGCATTAGGAAAGTGACCAACGAAGAAATTTTCATTCATTGTTACATTTTTCATCCCTACTACATGGCTATCGGACATTTCAATAATTCTGTCTATTAACAAAAATGGAGGTCTATGCGGTAACATAGCCATAATTTTATGAATATCCATTAATGGTTCCTGATTCAAATCATAAGTTGGAACATAATTTCTTTGTTCGTTCTTGATGATTTTTGACATTTTTTTGGCAAACTGAGTATTTACAAAATGTCCTGGTTTGTTTGCTATAATTTTTCCTTGAATTTTAGTTCCAATTAAAGCCAAATCTCCAATTACATCCAGCAATTTATGTCTTGCTGCTTCGTTTGGATAATGTAAAGTCAGATTATCTAAAATACCATTTGGTTTTACAGTAATTTCATCTTTACCAAATGCTTTTTTCAAACTTTCCATTGTAGATTCAGAAATGTCTTTATCTACATATACAATAGCATTATTTAGATCACCACCTTTAATTAAACCGTTTTCTAACAAGGCTTCCAATTCATGTAAAAAACTAAATGTTCTCGCGTCAGAAATTTCAGTTTTGAAATCATTAATAGTTTTTAAAGTAGCATTTTGAGTGCCTAATATTTTTGTACCAAAATCAACCATTGTTGTTACACTATAATGGTCGCTTGGCATCACCATGATTTCACTTCCAGTAGCTTCATCAGTAAAAGAAATAACTTCTTTCACGACATATATATTACGGTTTAGTTCTTGTTCTTCAATACCAGCTTTTTCAATAGCTTCCATGAAATATTTTGAAGAACCATCCATAATTGGAAGTTCAGAAGCATCTAATTCAATGATAATATTATCTAAATCAGATCCCATCAAAGCTGCTAAAACATGTTCAGGTGTTTGAATTTTCACACCCAATTTTTCTAAATTTGTACCACGTTGAGTATTAACTACATAATTAGCATCAGCTTCAATAACTGGATGTCCTTCAAGGTCAACACGTACAAATGTAAATCCATTATTTACTGGTGCAGGTTTAAAAGTCATTTTAACTTCCTTGCCAGTATGCAATCCGACTCCTGTTAACGAAACTTCTGTTTTGATGGTCTTCTGTTTAACCATTGTTTCCATTTTTTTGGTTTAATATTTGTTTTTTTAACTCTTCTATTTCTTTTACCAATTTCGGCAAATTCTTAAAATGAACATACGATTTACTAAAATCAGAATAGCCGAATGTTGGACTTCCCTGTAACACTTCGTTGTCCTTTATATTACTTGCAACTCCTGATTGAGCCTGTATACGTACATTGTTGCCTATGGTCAAATGACCTACAATCCCCACTTGTCCTCCTATCATTCCGTTCTCTCCTAATTTAGTAGAACCAGCAATTCCTGTTTGAGCCGCAATGACAGTATTTCTACCGATTTCGACATTATGAGCAATTTGAACCTGATTGTCAATCTTTACTCCAGCTCTTATTACGGTTGAACCTAATGTTGCTCTGTCTATAGTAGAATTGGCACCAATATCAACATTGTCTTCTATAATTACATTTCCTATTTGTGGAATTTTATCATAGGTGCCATCTTCATTTGGAGCATATCCAAAACCATCAGCTCCGATAACAGCTCCTGAATGAATAGTACAATTATTACCAATTACGGTTTCTGAATAAATTTTTGCACCTGCAAAAATAATCACATTATGACCAATATTTACATTATCACCGATAAAACTTCCAGGATAAATTTTTACATTATCTCCCAAAGTTACATTGTCTCCTATGTATGAAAAGCTTCCTAAATAAAGATTCTCCCCGTAAGTGGCACTTTCTGAAATGAACGAAGGTGTTTCGATACCATTTTTATTTAACTTAACCTGATTATAAAATTCTAGTAACTTGGAAAAAGATTTATAAGCATCTGTTACTTTAATAAGTGTTGTATCTATTGGAGATTCAGGCTCAAAAGTGTCATTGACAATAGTAATTGACGCTTTAGTAGTATATATAAAGTTAGTGTATTTTGGATTGGATAAAAAAGTAAGCGAACCTTCGGTTCCTTCTTCAATTTTAGACAAACGAGATACTTCAACATTGGAATCACCAACAATTTCTCCTTCTAATATCCCTGCTATTTGTTCAGCTGTAAATTTCATCTTATTGTATTGTATTTTAAAATATAACTAGAACATGCTAAAAGTTAGTTCTTTCTATATAATAAAAATAGATTTGGCCTAATTCGTGGCGACAAAAATATAAAAAATAGAATTTAAATATTAATTTTAAAGCAGTTGTTTTGGAAAACATATATAATACTTGGTCACCAGCCTTGATAATGACTTCAAATTCAATTGATCAGAGGCTTCAACAACGTCTTCGATTGTAGTATCTTTATTTAAAATTCGTATAGGTTCGGCTACTTTGCTATATGCCTGACTTTTTATTTTCCCTTTAAATATAAAATAATTCGTCTCTGCCAACGATATTTTATTTTGGGTTGAAAATTTTTCTTTTTGTATCTGCATTTCATCCAACGAAACTTTCTCACTGGTTAATTTGATTTTTAATAAATCTCTATTAATAATCATTTTACTCAATGAAGACAGAATAAAATCATCGTTACTTTCCCATGCTTTTATAGCACTTATAATATCAAAATCATCCAGCTTCGCAAATAATTTTAATGTTTTTTGATCAAAAGTTTCTAAGGTTACTTTGTTTTGCATAAAAAATAACAAAGGCGAACTACATGGTAGAACAACTCCTCTTTCGGTTAATTCTTTGGCACGTTTTAAAATTTTAGTCAAAGTTAATTCGGCTACCAAACTAGTTTTATGCAAATACACTTGCCAATACATTAGCCTGCGTGACATTAAAAACTTTTCGACTGAATAAATTCCCTTTTCTTCAATTACCAATATATCATCTACCACATTCATCATCTGAATTAACCTTTCGGAATTGACATTTCCTTCGGATACTCCAGAGTAAAAACTATCTCGTTTTAAATAATCCATGCGATCCATATCTAGCTGACTCGATATCAGTTGCAACATAAATTTACGATGGTATTCACCTTTAAAAACCTGAATAGCCAGACTCAACTGTCCATTGAATTCAATATTGAGTTCGTTCATTAGTAGTAATGAAATTTCCTCGTGATGCACAGCCTCTACAATACTACTTTCCATTGCATGCGAAAAAGGCCCATGTCCAATATCATGCAATAGTATAGCAATATATAAAGCATTTTCTTCTTCAAGACTAATTACAACCTCCTTGAAACGTAATACTTCGACTGCTTTTTGCATCAAATGCATGCATCCTAAAGCATGATGAAAACGAGTATGATTGGCACCTGGATATACTAAATAGGACAATCCCATCTGAGAAATACGTCTTAATCGTTGAAAATATGGATGTTGTATTAAGTCGTATATTAAAGGATTTGGTATGGTGATGAATCCATAAATTGGATCATTGAATATTTTTAATTTATTTATTTGAGTCACAATCAGGCATTTTTTAAGAAAACAAATATAGTTAAATAGTATATAAGAGTGAAATGGAATTTGTTTTCTAATCTCAAAAAAAACCTTGACAATTACCTAATATGAATTTCAAATTTTATATATAAAGTCATTGCTGTCAAATTATTACACTGTATGGTGATGTGGAATACTAAGATTATTAAATGTTTAACTATCATAAATCAATTACGATTTATTTTAAACTATTTCGATAATAGAAAGGCGCAAGAAAATTGATTTCTTTTTGTTCAGATCATTCAATCTTTTTTCCTAATTCCCAGCTTTTGCTCCTGATCCCTAATCCCTGACCTCATATAATAGATCAGTTTATTGCAAAAAAAAACTTCTCAATTTCTTGAGAAGTCTTGTGGGCTCTCAGGGACAGTAATCGAACACTTAATACCAATTTTGACGTTTTTTGAAAACCTAAAATAGTATAAATGTGAAAACAAAAACGCCATTGTCTCCCAATGGCGTTGTTTGTCTTTGTGTGGAGTACTAGGGTTCA
>NZ_DATIDY010000109.1:0-25269 GCF_035456085.1 Flavobacterium sp. | reverse complement strand
ATTCTATGTTTCGGATTGTCCAATTATCTAATTTTCAAATTTTCAAATCATCTAATTAAATTCGTCTTTCCAGTCCAGCGTAGTAATTTTCGAAATTTTATTTTCATTATTCATCGTCACGCGAAGCTCTTTGTTGGCTTTTGCATAATCAAATAGCGCTTTAAACCGGTAAATATTGGTGTTGTCTGTTTTGTTAGGAACCATTTCTACAAATTCAAGATCCTTAAAATGGCCATATTTCAAACTATATTTTGCCCCAATTTCCTTGACTCTTTTTTCGGTAGAATTGGCAATTACCTTGTCTGTAGCTTCATCCTTGGTATATGGATTAAATTTTGACGTATTGCAAGTAAGCAAGAGTCTCTTTCCAAGATCATAAGCTTTGTTTTTCTGAGCTTCATCGATTGGTTTCAACTCGGTTGCCTCAACGCTTTTGCCAATAACTTTACCATTTACTTTTTTTGTTTTGCAGCTACAAATAATTAATAAACAGCTTAATAGGATTATTTTTTTCATAGTTTTTAAAAGTTTATATAAAAATAACGAAATTTTCATATCTAAATTATCAAAAGTCATACTTAATCATTTTTATGTGCCTAATCCCGCTTTCCACTACAAATCCTCGTTCTGGCAACCATTCCACTACGCCTGTAAAGGAGCTTCCGTTGGTCGCTCTTTACAGGCAAGTGTCATTGGCTGCCAGCACTCCGGGTTTTTCGCTACAATCGGGGGCAGTAAGTACGGTTTTTAAGATTTATTCCTCATTGTAATTTAGAAAATGGCCCTGATTCAATTTTAGTAATTGGTTGATTTTTAATTGCAATCGCAGCATTAATTTTTAAAAAGAAATCTATTAAATTTTAGTTAAATTAACCTGTTTAGAAAATGAAATTTTACGTAAAAACTTAAATTTGAGAGAACTATAAAAAAAAACAACTATGAAAAGAAATGCTACCGCAGTTTGGAAAGGTTCCCTAAAAGAAGGCGCTGGAGTGCTAACCACCCAAAGTAAAATATTAGATAATACTCAATATTCTTTCAAATCCCGATTTGAAGAAGGAATAGGTACCAATCCCGAAGAGCTAGTTGCGGCCGCACATGCTGGCTGTTTTACAATGCAACTTACTGCTTTTATTGGCGAAACAGACGCAGTTATAGAAAGTATCGAAACAAAATGCGATATCAGTTTAGTTGAAGGAACAATTAATAGTTCTCAATTGACTGTGACTGCTAAAATTCAAGGAATTTCAAACGAAAAGTTTCAGGAATTAGTTACCAAAGCAGAAAATAACTGCCCAATTTCGAAGTTGTTCAATACCGAAATTTCTTCAACGGCAACTTTGGTTTAAAATTTTGTTTAACCGCAATGTTTGCAAAAAAAAACGCAATGAACACAAAAGCTTTGTTTTCATTGCGTAATACTTCGAGAACCTTGCGGTTAAATTTTCTGATTATGATTTTCTTTTAATCAATTCATAATTCACAATCGATAAAAAGTAAAAAATACTATCTGCAGCAATTTTTCCCAAAACAATTCCAATTAAATAATTTCCTGTTTTTATCGGCATCCAATACATGCAAAACGGTCTAATAAAAAGGAAATCCAAAACCGCAGGATAACCAAATTCCAAAAACAAATTCCGAATCAAAATCAGAATCTCGTTTAAGCTAACGTTTTTATTGCTGTCTTTGTTTAGAGCTGCTTTGATTTTATAAGATCTATAAATCATTACGCAGTAAAAAGCAAAATATTCAGAAAACGTAATCGAATAAGCAGTTGTAACTTCGCTAAAAATTCTGCTGAATTGAGAGCTTATTAACACAGCGCTAGTAGCCGCCAATTCGGAATATTTATACCGATCAAACCACTCTTTAAAATTTGATTTATTGAACATTTTTACTTTTTATTCTTTTAAAGGCACTTAAAATTTGCTAATTATTATAACTGATTTTCCAGATTTGTTCTGATTAATTTTCTAGATGGCGGTCGCAAATACCACGAAAGTACCGCCAAACCAACAATTATCAATGGTGTAACAACGTGAAATATAGAACTGTTAACTGCGATATGTGAAATTGATGCTCCTGTCATTGCAAAAAATACACCTGCATAAGCCCATTCTTTCAGTAAAGGATATCTTGGAATTAAGATCGCAATAATTGCCAGTGTTTTCCAAAAACCAATAATTGATATGAAATAAGTTGGATACCCAAGTGGAGCAAATCCATCTACTATTTCTTTAACTTGAAATAATTGTCCAACGCCACCAATCAGACAAAAACAAAGTAATCCTGTGATGATCCAATACAAATTTGTTCTTCTTTTTTCCATGATTTTTATTTTAATTTAGTTAGTATTTCTTCTAATTTATCGTGTGCCATGTTCAATCCGTAGGCAAAAGGCATTTTTAATTGTTGCTCTCTGTGTACAATAGATTTGTAAATAATTTGAATGTTCAATTTACTTTTTTCTTCGCTTATTTTTTCAAATTCTAAAAATTCAAGCTGAACTCCAATTGGCATATTTTCCATTTCAAATGTCCTAGTGATTTTTTGATTAGGAACAAATTCATGAATAGTTCCATTTGCCTTAAACATCACAGTACCATTGTGCGAGGTTTCAAATTGATAACTTCCATGTTTTTTGTTGTCTAATTTTAGCACTTTTGTTCCCATCCATTGTTCTAAGAGTTCAGGCTCAGTATAAGCTTTAAAAAGCAATTCCAGAGGCAAATCAAATTCTCTAGTTATGACCAGATCTTGTTTGCCTTCTTCTGCGTTGATTTTCGTTTTTTGTTCCATTTGTGTTATTCTTTTGGTTTATAATTTTTCATTACCGTTTCTAATTTATTGAATCGATCTTCCCAAATTAGTCGGAATGGCTCAATAAAGTCGGCCACCTCTTTCATCTTTTGCGCATTGATCGAATAAGATATTTCTCTTCCGTTTTGTTCCTGTCTCAGGAGTTCGCATTCGGTGAGTATTTGCAAATGTTTGGAAACTGTTGGTCTTGCGGTGTCAAAATTTGAGGCAATCGCGCCAGCAGTCATCGATTGTGTAGCGACCAACAGCAGAATTGATCTTCTAGTTGGATCTGCTAAAGCCTGAAATACATCTCTTCTTAAAATCATTGTGTAGTTATTTGACTTCAAATATAAGAGTAGTTATTTAACTACGCAATTTTTTTAACTATTTTTTGATTTAAAAAGTGAACTATTTTTTTTGTAAACTATTGATTTATAGGTAAAAAAAATAATCCTAACTGTTTTTAAAAACTTGTTAGGATTATTGTCTATAGTCTGCAGACTAAAATCTGCTTACTTTTTTTGTTACCAAAGTTGATGCACTTGCGGTTTGATATATTGATCGTAAATAGCATTCATAGCTGCTATTTTTTCTGGCGTCAATTTTGGTAAATCATATACAGAAAGATTCGAAAGAACATGACTTTCGTTTGAAGCACCTGGAATAATACAGCTAATTTCATTAAAACTCAAAATCCATTGTAAAGCGATTGGCGCTAAATTGGTAGTTTCTGGAAAAAGAGCTTTTAAAGCTTCAACAGCTTGTAGACCTAATTCATAATTTATACCTGAGAAAGTTTCACCTTTATCAAAAGCGGCTCCTTCACGATTAAAATT
Organism: Flavobacterium sp.; assembly: GCF_035456085.1. GTDB lineage: Bacteria > Bacteroidota > Bacteroidia > Flavobacteriales > Flavobacteriaceae > Flavobacterium. The sequence goes on along the minus strand of NZ_DATIDY010000109.1, from coordinate 21,628 downwards.
TCTATGATCTTGGGCGCCAAAAGTAGTGTTAACATCAAATTTTCCAGTCAATAATCCGCTGGCTAACGGAACTCTGGTGATAATTCCGATGTCTTTTTTCTGAGCTTCCTTGAAGAATAATTCGGCTGGACGCTGACGAAAAAGATTGAATATAATTTGAACTGTCGTAACATTTGAATATTCAATTGCTTTTAATCCTTCTTCGACTTTTTCAACACTTACTCCTAAGTTTAAAATTTTTCCTTGCTCTTTCAAGCGATCAAACATTTCGAAAATTTCCGGTCTGTAATATACTTCAGTAGGAGGACAGTGCAGCTGAATAAGATCGATGGTTTCCAATCCCATTCTTTTTAAACTGTCTTCAACATATTTCTGCAACACTTTAGGTTGATATCCTTCATTAATATGCGGATTGATATGTCTACCACATTTTGTTGCAATATAAATCCTTTCAGAACGAGAACGGACAACTCTTCCAACGGCGGTTTCGCTCAATCCGTTTTCATAAACATCTGCAGTATCAATAAAATTAACTCCATTGTCAATTGCGGTATTGATTAGTTCATCAGCGGTTTTGTCGTTAAATGGTGAACCCCATTTTCCACCAACTTGCCAGGTTCCAAGAGCTATTTCTGAAATATTAAAATTGGTTTTTCCTAATTTGCGATAGTTCATATTTTTAAAGTTTCTGAGTTTCTAAGATTCTAAGCTACTAAGTTTTTTTAAAGGTTGTAAGATTTGATTATCTAGATTTTAAAGTTAGAAACTTAGAATCTTAGCAACTCAGAATCTTAGCATCTTTTTTTAGTCAAATAAATCTGAAGACAAATAACGATCTCCGCGGTCACAGATTATGGCTACAACCACACCTGATTCTAATTGATTAGCGATTTTTACAGCAACAGCAACAGATCCTCCGCTGCTCATTCCTGCAAAAATTCCTTCTTCTTTGGCTAACCTTTTAGTCATTTCGCGAGCTTCTTCTTCGCTAATATCTACAGTAATATCCACTTTTGAGGCATCAAAAATTTTAGGTAAATATTCCTGAGGCCACTTTCTAATTCCTGGAATTTGTGATCCATCACTAGGCTGTGCACCCACGATTTGAATATTCGGATTTTTCTCTTTCAAGTAAGTTGAAGTTCCTATAATAGTTCCAGTAGTTCCCATTGCCGAAACAAAGTGGGTTATTGTCCCATCGGTATCATTCCAGATTTCAGGACCTGTAGTTTTGTAGTGTGCTTTCCAGTTATCGTCATTAGCAAACTGATTCAACATTACATAACCACCTTCAGCAACTTTTTTATCAGCATAATCTCTTGAACCAATTATTCCTTCGCTTGCAGGAGTTTGAATAACTGTTGCACCATAAGCCTGCATTGTTAATGTACGCTCGATAGTTGAATCTTCAGGCAATACCAATTCGATTTCGATGTTGAATAATTTAGCGATCATTGCCAAAGCAATTCCTGTGTTACCACTAGTTGCTTCAATAAGTTTGTCCCCTTTTTTGATGTCTCCTCTTTCAACTGCAGAAGCGATCATGTTATAAGCAGCACGATCTTTTACACTTCCTCCAGGATTATCACCTTCAAGCTTTAATAAAAGTTTTACGTTTTTATTTGTAACCAAACTAGTGGTTTCTACCAATGGAGTATTTCCAATTAATTCGACTAATTTAAAGGTCTTCATTTATTTTTTTTCTTTTATTTTAACTTCGGTTGTGGTTGTGTTTAGTACAATTGAATCATGAGGAATTGATCGGGTTACCCATGAATTTCCTCCAACAACACTGTTTTTTCCAATAACGGTATTGCCTCCTAATATAGTTGCATTAGCATAAATGCATACATTTTTTTCTACGGTTGGATGCCTTTTTGAGTTTTTCATTTCTTTGCTTACGCTCAAAGCTCCTAAAGTTACTCCTTGGTATATTTTTACATTTTTTTCGATAACGGTGGTTTCTCCAATTACAATTCCTGTCGCGTGATCGATGAAGAAAGGTGAAGCAATCTTTGCGCCCGCATGAATGTCAGTTCCTGTAATGCGGTGAGCATATTCACTCATTAATCTTGAAAAAAGCAATAAATCGAGTAAATATAATTCATGACTTAATCTGTAAATGGCGATGGCATAAAAACCGGGATAGGCAAGATAAATTTCTTCGACACTGTTTGAAGCGGGGTCATTTTCTAAAATGTATAAAGCGTCTCTGTTTAAGTTTTCAAGTACACTAGGAAGCTTTTCCAAAAAATTATTCCAAGTGCTGTCACATAAGGTCAAAGGTTTTTTGCACGCAATTGAAGCTATTTCTTTAAATTGTTTTTCTAATTCATCAATGCTTTCATTTAATGGAGCATTAGAATCAAATAAAGTGTAAAATAATTTTTCAGTAAAAGCTTCTGTTTTGGTTTTAATACTGTAATTTATGGTAAAATCACTTTTTAATGCATTAATATTTTGAACAATCAGATCTTTGGTCATGATTATGAAATTGTATTGTTATTTATGAAGAGGTAAAAGTAAGGCGTTTTTTAGAAAATATAACAACGATTGTCCAAAGAATTAGGTCGAACAAAAAGGATTTGAAAGATATAACATAATCGTTTCTTTTTGGTAATTATATCACATCAAATGTAAGGTTTAATGATTGAATTCATAATCACATAACCTTCATTATTTGGATGAACGCCATCATTTGTATAAATAGATTTCATTGCTTTTTGCTCGTTCGTCATAGCTGAATAAAAATCAACATACGCAATATTATTTGCTGTAGCATATTGAAGAATCATAGCATTCAATGTTTCAATTTTTTCAGCAGGTTCTATTCCTTTTCGCCAAGGATAATGAGAAGCGGGTAGGATAGAGGATAAAATGGGTTTTATATTATTTGATTTAGCTAATTCACACATCGATATTAGATTTCCAAGAATAGTTTCTAATGCCGTAGGTCCTGTATTTCCTGCGATGTCATTGGTTCCTGCTAAAATAACAACCTTCTCTGGTTTGAGTTCAATTACATCGTGTCTAAAACGAACGAGCATTTGGGAGGTTGTCTGCCCATTTATTCCTCTGTTAATATATTTTTTATTATTAAAGAATTCTGGGTTGTTAGTTTTCCAATTCCCTATTATGGAATCTCCAAAAAACACAATTCTGTTTTCTTCAAAAGGCAAAGCTTTAATGTGGGTATTTTCGTCTTTGTATTTGTTTAGATATGCCCAATCAGGGTTTTTTATTTTTTGGTCCATAATAAATGCAAATTGAAGAAGTATTTTATAAAAACGTATTTTCAAAAATAAAGCTAATTTGCTACATATGGGTAGACATTAGAAATTTTAAAAATTAATCTGTGGGAAATTTAAATTTATCTTTTAATTAAAGTTAAAAACCAAATTCGAGCAGTTCTTCAGGGTTTTCAATGCAATTTTCAATATCGTTGATGAATAAGTCTATTTGTTCTTTGGTTACGTTTGGCATACAAATAACATGCGAGATATCCCTTTCTGTGGCTAATTGCCATTTTAACTTAATTTCATCTGCAATTTTTGGAAAAACAACAGTAATGGAATTTGGATTTCTCCAAGCCATTATTCCGATATCTTTCAACCTTTTTTCGCAATATTCCGCTACTTCCAAGCTGTGTAAATAACGGTTTTTAAGTCCATCAACTCCCAATTTTTTTAGAGTATACCATAAAAACAGAGGGCAATGACCATTTCTAGAGCCGGTAATGGTAGTATCTAATGATCCAGTGTATGAAATCCCTTTTGAGATGCGGTCACGATTGGAACGCTTCGTAATAATAACTCCACACGGAATTGGCGATCCTATAAATTTATGTCCACTAATAGAAATACTATCAGCACCATCTTTAAAGTCAAATGGTAATCTAGGTTCCATAAATGCTCCGTAACTTCCTGACAGAGCGGCATCACAGTGAATGTAACTGTCTTGTATGGCTAAATTTTTTAAAATATCTCTGATTTTTGAAACATCATCTTTAGCTTCTTTCATCGTTGTGCCAAAAGTAGTAAGCACAATCGCGGGTTTATGACGGTTCATTTTAACGGTATTCTCAAAATCGGTATAATCAATTTCGCCATTTTCTTGGGAACGAATAACGATGCTTGGAATATTAAGCAAATGAATGTTTTTGCGAACACTATAATGGGTTGATTCAGAATAATAAACCATTGCTTTTGGATATAGTTCGCGAGCCAGATATAATCCGTATAAATTACTTTCGGACCCACCATTGGTTACGTAACCCCAATAGTCTTTGGGATTGGCACGAAATAATTTAGCGAAAAAACCAACAACTTCTCTTTCGAGTTCGTGAGTTTGTACTTTATAAGTGCAATTTTCGAAAGGATCACCTAGATTATTAATTGGATATTTTAGGAAATGATTAATTTCTGAATAGTCAAAATCTTTGGATACTGGATATCCTAAAAAATTATTACGGGCATTTTCCAAATATTGTTCTAATTCAAATAACGTTTGATTGTCGAGTTCGGATAATGATTTTGAGCGGATTTCCATGACACTTGATTTTACTGTAAATGTAGTTTTTGTAATTTAAAAATCTGTGTATGAATCATTATTCAATATATAATTCTAAATTTGGCTTGAAATTAAGTTTTTTAGTATTGAATTAATTACTTGTAATTTTTAAAACCATATAATTATTCTGAAATGGACGCTATTGATAAAAAAATATTGATGCTTTTGCAAAAAGACGCAAAACAAAATACCAAAGAAATTGCTGAGAAAGTAGGATTATCTGTTTCTCCTACTTTTGAGAGAATTAAAAAATTGGAGCAAAAGAAATACATCAAAGGGTATGTTGCTTTATTGGATGCTACCAAAATCGGGAAATCAATAAGTGTGTATTGTCAGGTTACTTTGGCGGTACATTCCAGAGAATTAATAGATGAATTTAAGCAACAGATTTCTACATTGCAAGAAGTAACAGGCTGTTTTCATGTTTCGGGGAATTATGATTTTTTATTAAAAGTTGCTGTCAATGATATGAATGAATATCAAAAGTTTATTATCGAAAAATTATCGGTTATTAAGGGGATTTCGAATGTGCAGAGTTCTTTTGTAATGGAAGAAATTAAAAATGACTTTGCTTATAATTTGTAAACCTTTTTTGTGTGAAGGATAGAAACGGCATCTCCCGATTTAGAAAAACAAGGCTTTTTTGCCGTAGTTTTTGTTAATTGGGAATATAGTGGATAGCCTGACCTTGTTGCTTTCGAGAAGTGATTGTTTACTGAAAATTTTCTGCAACAAGGACACACCCAAATAAAAAACCGACTTGCTTTCACAAATCGGTTGACTTTTTTTGATTTTATTTTATTCGAATAAACCTTCGATGCTCAGATAACGTTCTCCTGTGTCATAGCAAAAAGTAAGCACTTTTGAACCAGCTGGAATTTCTTTTAGTTTTTTGGCAACTGCAGCTAATGAAGCTCCTGATGAAACCCCAAGAAGAATTCCTTCTTCTTTCGCAGCTCTTTGTGCATATTCGTAGGCTTCATCTTTGGTTACTTGTATAGTTCCGTCAAGGATTTCAGTATGTAGATTTGTTGGAATAAAACCGGCTCCAATCCCTTGAATAGGATGAGGAGATGGTGCTCCACCGCTAATAACAGCTGATACTTCGGGCTCAACAGCAAATACTTTTATATTTGGAAAATGTTGTTTTAGTACTTCGGCACAGCCTGTAATATGTCCGCCAGTTCCCACTCCAGTAATTAAATAATCTAAACCATTTGGAAAAGCCTGAATGATTTCCTGAGCGGTGGTGGTTTTGTGAATATCGATATTAGATTGGTTTTCAAACTGAAGCGGTGACCAGGAATTAGGAATTTCGCTAAGTAATTCCTGAGCTTTTTCTAAAGAACCTTTCATGCCTTTTTCACGGGGAGTAAGAACAAATTCTGCTCCATAAATACTCATTAAACGACGTCTTTCTACAGACATAGAATCCGGCATTACTAGAATTAATTTATAACCTTTTACAGCTGCGACCATTGCTAATCCAATTCCTGTATTTCCCGAAGTTGCTTCAATTATTGTACTTCCTTTTTGAATTAGTCCTTTTTGCTCTGCATCTTCAATCATCGATAAAGCAATTCTATCTTTGATACTTGCTCCAGGGTTTGTTTTCTCCAGTTTTACCCAAACATTGGCATCAGCCCCATATAATTTATTTATTTTAACATGTGGTGTATTGCCAATAGTTTCTAATATGTTATTGTGTATCATAATAATTGTATTTTATTCCAGTAAATATAGACCTAAAATTGGAGTTTTCAAAGCTATATTTTCGATAATCCTATAAATATTGTAGAGGTAAGGGCCATAGAAACACTCTGATTTTGGAAATAGAATTTCATTTCAAAAGAAAACCCCATTTTAAAAAAAATGGGGTTGAAATGTGCCTTTGAAAAGATTTATATATTTTAAAACAAATCCGATTTTAAAACAGCTCCACTACTTGCATTCGTAACTAAACTTCTGTATTGACCAAGCCATCTTGATGTTAATTCCTTTTTTACAGGAATAAATTCTGCTCTTCTTTTAGCAATTTCTTCGTCAGTTAAATTCACAGACAAAATATATTGATCCACGTCAATATGGATTTCGTCACCATCTTTTAGTAATCCAATCATACCACCTTCGGCAGCCTCAGGACTTACGTGACCGATACTTGCTCCACGAGTTGCACCGCTAAATCTACCATCGGTAATTAATGCTACACTAGCTCCTAAGCCCATTCCCATAATCAACGAAGTAGGGGCTAACATTTCTTGCATTCCCGGACCACCTTTTGGACCTTCGTATCTGATGACAACTACGTTTCCAGCTTTTACTTTTCCGCTTGTAATTCCGTCAACAGCTTCTTGTTGCCCATCAAAACAAACTGCAGTTCCAGTGAAAACTCTGTCTCCAGTAATTCCGGCAGTTTTGATTACCGCACCTTGTTCGGCTAAATTTCCATACAAAACAGCCAAACCACCTACTTTTGAATACGGATTATCGATTGTGTGAATGATGTTTGTGTCTTTGATATAAGCATCTTTTATTTTTTCAAAAACGGTTTCACCACTAATGGTAAGGTTTTCTAATAATATATCGTCACCTCTTTTTGTCATTTCTTTCATTACGGCATTTACACCACCAGCTCGGTTAATGTCTTCCATGTGAACAGTTGACAAACTTGGAGAAATTTTTGCGATATGAGAAACTTTTTTAGAGATACTGTTAATGTCTTCAAGGTTGAAGTTAACATTGGCCTCTTTAGCAATTGCCAACATGTGTAAAACGGTGTTAGAACTTCCACCCATCGCCATATCTACTGCAAATGCATTTTTGACAGCGTTTTCATTTAAGATATTTTGAAGTTTGAATTTTTCAGTCAATGCTTTGTCTTTGGCAATTTCGCAGATTCTTCTGGCAGCAGCTCTGTAAAGTTCTTCTCGTTCTTTTGTAAGTGCCAAAATTGTTCCGTTTCCAGGCAATGCGATTCCCATAGCTTCCATAAGAGTATTCATGGAATTTGCTGTAAACATTCCAGAACAGCTTCCGCCACTAGGACAAGCGTTGCATTCGATATCTTTTAACTCTTCCTCGTTCATTTCGCCCGCTTCGAATTTTCCAACAGCTTCAAAAGCAGTGGCAAGGTCAATCGGCACACCATCTTTGGTATGTCCTTTTTTCATAGGTCCACCACTTACGAATATAGTAGGGACATCAACACGTAAGGCACCCATAATCATTCCAGGTACAATTTTGTCACAGTTTGGAATGGCGATCATAGCGTCTAATTTATGAGCATTCATTACCGTTTCAATTGAATTAGCGATTAATTCTCTTGAAGGCAATGAAAACAACATTCCATCATGTCCCATTGCAATTCCGTCATCCACACCAATAGTGTTGAATTCAAACGGAACACATCCATTTGCTTTAATTTCTTCTTTTATAATTTTGGCAACTCTGTCTAAAAAAAAGTGTCCAGGGATAATTTCAATAAATGAATTGGCAACTCCAATAAATGGTTTGTCAAAATCTTCATCAACTAATCCTGTGGCTCTAAATAATGATCTATGCGGAGCTCTTTGGTATCCTTTTTTTACTTCATCACTTCTCATGCTATAATTGTGTTTTTAGTTATTTTACTTGTATTTTTTTAAGACAGTTGCCTTTTAAATTTTTTTTGCAAAAATACATATAATCACTGGGGGATGAAACAGTAAATGGTGTCCAAAATCTGAATTATTAAAAATATAACATTTTAAAGCTGAACGTTTATTTTTAAAAAGATTCAAAAAAAAATCCGCTTTGTTTTGCACAAAACGGATTTTAAATTGTTTTATATTCATCGTAGAGATACACTGCAGTGTGTCTTCACACCGTGTATTCTGCGGGTTTAATTTATTATAAATGGATTACTTCACCGTAAGCATCTGCAACAGCTTCCATAACCGCTTCACTCATTGTTGGGTGAGGGTGGATAGATTTTAGGATTTCGTGTCCAGTAGTTTCTAATTTACGAGCAACAACTGCTTCAGCAATCATATCAGTAACACCAGCACCAATCATGTGACAACCTAACCACTCGCCATATTTTGCATCAAAAATTACTTTTACAAATCCATCAGCATTTCCGGCAGCTTTAGCTTTTCCAGAAGCTGAGAATGGGAATTTACCAATTTTTAATTCGTATCCTTTTTCCTTTGCTTGTTTTTCAGTTAAACCAACAGAAGCAATTTCTGGAGTAGCATAAGTACAACCAGGAACATTTCCGTAATCGATTGGTTCAACATGTAAACCTGCAATTTTTTCTACACAGTTGATTCCTTCAGCAGAAGCTACGTGAGCCAAAGCCTGACCAGGAGTTACGTCACCAATTGCATAATATCCAGGGATGTTTGTTGCATTGAAAGCGTTTACTAAGATTTTATCTCTGTCAACAGCGATTCCAACTTCTTCCAATCCGATGTTTTCGATATTAGTTTTGATTCCAACAGCTGATAATAAGATGTCAGCTTCAAGAACTTCTTCTCCTTTTGCAGTTTTAACAAATGCTTTTACACCAGCACCTGCAGTATCAATACGTTCTACAGAAGAGTTAGTCATGATTTTGATTCCAGATTTTTTCAAAGAACGCTCAAATTGTTTTGAGATATCTTCGTCTTCAACAGGAACTACATTTGGCATAAATTCAACGATAGTTACATCAGTTCCCATAGAGTTATAGAAATGAGCAAACTCAACTCCAATTGCTCCAGAACCAACAATAATCATAGATTTTGGTTGATTTGGCAATGTCATTGCCTGACGGTATCCAATTACTTTAACACCATCTTGTGGTAAATTTGGCAACTCACGAGAACGAGCACCAGTAGCGATAATGATGTGATCAGCACTGTATTCAGTAACTTTTCCGTCTTTATCAGTAACGTCAAGTTTTTTTCCAGCTTTTAATTTTCCAAAACCTTCAATAACGTCAATTTTATTTTTTTTCATCAAGAACTGAACACCTTTGCTCATTCCTTCAGCAACACCTCTACTTCTGCCAATAACAGCTGAGAAATCTTTATCAAATTCATTTACAGTTAGTCCGTAATCTGAAGCATGTTTTAAGTAATCAAAAACCTGAGCAGATTTTAATAATGCTTTGGTTGGGATACATCCCCAGTTTAAACACACACCGCCTAGGTTTTCTTTTTCAACTACAGCAACTTTAAATCCTAATTGAGAGGCTCTAATTGCTGTAACATATCCTCCAGGTCCACTTCCTAAAACTATAATATCGTATTTCATTTCAAAGTTTTTTATTTGTTTTTTATTAGTGAAATGCAGTCGCTTACGCTCGTGCTATTTTTGTATTTGTTAATTAATTAATAAAAATGGAACATGAAAAACACATTTCATTTTAAAGATTATTTGTAATACTAAATTGAGATTGCGAATTTAATGATTTATTTGATTATTGAAAAATTTAGCAGGTACAAAGTTTTGTTAGATTTTATGTTTATTCTAAGTTCAATTGTTAATTTTTAGGAGCAGAAAAATAAGGTATTTCAGGAGATATGGTTTCCTGCTATCCGTTCCAATCTTATGGACTGAACCCCAGTCCATAAGGATTTTCACTGCTATCAGGGCTAGGAGGAGAGATTTGTAATTATTTGGCAAAGAAAAAAAAGACCTAACAGATTTTAAAATTTGTTAGGTCTAATTCAAAAACTTTAATTCTTTATAATTTATAAAATAGTATCTGAATTTGAAGTACTAAATTGAGAATCATACAAGTTTTTGTAATACCCTTTTTCTTGATTAATTAGTTCCTGATGTGTTCCTTGTTCTACAATATGGCCTTTGTCCATAACAACAATTTTATCAGCATTGACAATAGTTGCCAAACGATGTGCAATAACAATTGATGTTCTTCCTTTGGTAATAGTTTCGGTTGCACGCTGAATTAATTCTTCAGAATACGTATCGATAGATGAGGTCGCTTCGTCCAAAATAAGAATACTCGGATTACTCACATAAGCTCTTAAAAAAGCAATCAATTGACGTTGCCCTGAAGACAACATTACACCGCGTTCTTTTACATCAAAATCATAATTATCAGGCAAGCTCATAATGAAATCATGAACACCAATTTTTTGAGCAGCATTGATTATTTGTTCTCTGGTAATTTCAGGATTATTAAGCGTTATATTATTGTAAATGGTATCTGCAAACAGAAAAACATCTTGCAATACTACTGCAATTTGTTTTCGCAAAGAACTTAAAGTGTAATTCTCAATATTGTGGTTATCAATGAATATTGAACCACTATTAATTTCATAAAAACGATTCAATAAATTGATAATTGTTGATTTTCCAGCTCCAGTAGAACCAACAATAGCGATCGTTTGACCAGCTTTTACTTCAAGATTAATTCCTTTTATTACTTCTTCGTTCGGGATATAACCAAAATGAATATCTTCAAAACGAATATCCCCATCAAATAATGGTGCTTCAATAGTTCCTGTGTCTTGAATTTGATCTTGAGTGTCCAAAATATCAAAAACACGATTGGCAGCAATCATTCCCAATTGCATCTCGTTGAATTTATCCGCAATTTGACGCAAAGGATTAAATAACATTCCGATAAACATCGTATATGAAAATAAATCTCCAAAAGTGGTGAATTTATCCCCATCCAAAATGTGAAATCCTCCGTATAAGACAATAAAACCAAGTGTCAATGACGAAATAATATCAGCAATAGGAAAGAAAATGGAGTTGTATAAAATAGTCTTTATCCATGCTTTATTGTGTTTGTCATTGATGACTTTGAATTTTTCTGCTTCAATATCTTCGCGATGAAATAGCTGAACAATTTTCATACCCGTTACCCTTTCTTGTACAAAAGAGTTCATGTTAGCAATTTGAGTTCGTACTTCTTCAAAAGCGACTTGCATCTTTTTTTGAAAAATTCGGGTGATAAAAACCAAAATTGGCATTGCAACAATTACGATCCATGTCAATTTCCAGTTCATGTAAAACATAAAAATAAGCACAACCAGCATTTTCATCAAATCGCTTATAATCATAAATAATCCCTGGCTAAAAATACGAGCAATCGCTTCAATATCAGATACTGAACGAGTTACCAATTGACCAACAGGAACGAGGTCGAAATATTTCATTCTGAAACTCAAAATGTGTTTGAATAATTTTATCCGAATGTCTTTTACAATATCTTGTCCTAGCCAGTTTGCCCAATATACAAAGAAAAATTGTGCCAAAACCTCAAGAATTAGAACAACCCCCATCAAGGAAATGTAAATCAATAAACCAGTTTGGTCTTTCGGCTGAATATAACTGTCGACTGTCTGTTTTAATAAATAAGGGCGAAGCGCTGCAAATATTGATAATGAAATAGCAAATGCAATTACACCATTAAAACGCAATTGGTAGGGTTTTGTATATTTTAATATTCTTTTAAATAATCGGGTGTCAAATGCTTTTGCTTCCATTTTTATTTTTTAGGATTTTATCCTGATGTTTTTTCAAAAATCAATGTCAATATCAAAAATAATGCTCTTTCTTTCTTAGTATTTACTTCTTTGTATTTAATACATTCTTCTATAAATAATCATATTCTATCTTCGTCAAATACAATCCATGCGCAGGAACCGAGAAACCAGCTTTTTCTCTGTTTTTGCTTTCAATAATTTTTTCGAAATCTTCTAATGTAATTTTGTGCAAGCCAATATTAATTAGAGTTCCCACAATTGATCGAACCATATTTCTCAAAAAACGATTGGCCGAAATAGTGAAAATCAATTTGTCATTTTCTTGCATCCAATGCGCTTCAAATATACTACAATCAAAGGTATTTACATCTGTGTTTACTTTTGAAAAACATTGAAAATCGGTATGTTTTAGTAACAAACTTGCCGCTTCATTCATTAAATCCAAATCCAATTTTTGATGAAAATACCAGCTTTGTTCCTGAAGAAAAGCATCTTTAAATGTATTGATGTGGTATTCATAGGTTCTTTTCGTGGCATCAAAACGGGTATGAGCATCATCGGCTACAGGAAAAATATCGTAAATAACTATGTCTTTTGGTAAAAAAGAATTGAGTTTGTGTATTAAAATTGGTGAGTCTAAGATTGTATCAAAATCAAAATGAGCATACATTTCTTTGGCATGAACTCCTGTATCTGTTCTTCCTGCACCCATCAAATTAATCTCTGAGTTAAGAATAATCGAAAAAGCTTTGTTCAGCGTTTCCTGAACAGAAGGAGCGTTGGGTTGTATTTGCCAACCGTTATATTTTGTGCCATTGTAAGCTAATTTTATAAAATATCTCAAGGTGTAAATTCATAAGTTTTGAGGTCCAAAGGTACAAAGATTTCTTTTGAAGTTTCTAAGAATCTAAGTTGCTAAGAAACTAAGATTTGTACCAAATCTAATCCCTCGCGAATGTATAGAGAAATGATTCAATTTATTTTCAAATAAACAAAAGCAAGCTTAGTATCTTAGCAACTTAGAATCTCAGTTACTTTTAATAAAATGAAAAAAATTCTTCTTCTTTCCGATACTCATAGTCATATTGATGATACTATTTTAAAATATGTAAATCAGGCCGATGAGGTTTGGCATGCTGGCGATATTGGAGATTTGGCTGTGACCGACACAATAAAATCCTTGAAGCCATTGCGCTGTGTATATGGTAATATTGATGATGCTAAAGCACGTTTGGAATTTCCTTTACACAATCGTTTTTTCTGTGAAGGAGTGGATGTTTGGATCACTCATATTGGTGGTTATCCAGGGAAATACAATCCAGCTTTGAAGGATGAAATGGCAAAAAATCCACCAAAATTGTTTATTTGTGGACATTCGCATATTTTAAAAGTGATTTTTGATAAAAAGAATAATTTGCTTCACATGAATCCTGGTGCTGCCGGGAAAAGCGGTTTTCATCAAGTAAGGACAATGCTCCGTTTTGTCATTGATGGTGATGCTATTAAGGATTTGGAAATTATTGAAATTGATAAGAAAAATTAAAAGTTTAAAAGTGTATAGACTAAAAAAAAATAAGGTTTAAAGCTGTTAATCACAACAACTTTAAACCTTAAACAATATTAAACTTTTAAACCCTAAAGTTTACGTTCTAACAAAGCCATATAAAATCCGTCAAAACCAGATTCTGAAGCTAATATTTTATGTTCTTTTATAAAGTTAAATTGTTTACCAATATCTGTAGTCAGGAAACGAGCGACTTGTTCTTGATTTTCTGAAGGTAAAATGGAACAAGTAGCATAAACTAATTTTCCACCTGGTTTTACAATTTTTGAGTAACTTTCCAATACTTCCGATTGCACTTTACGGATGTTATCGATAAATTCTGGCTGTAATTTCCATTTAGAATCTGGGTTTCTTTTTAGGACTCCCAAACCACTACAAGGAGCGTCAATTAAAACTCTATCGGCTCTTTCATGAAGTTTTTTGATCACTTTAGTTGAGTCAATAATACGGTATTCAATATTGAAAGCACCGTCTCTTTTGGCTCTAAGTTTTAATTGTTTTAATTTGCTTTCGTACAAATCCATCGCAATTAATTGTCCTTTATTTTCCATCAAAGAAGCAATGTGCAACGTTTTTCCTCCAGCTCCCGCGCAAGTATCTACAACTCTCATCCCTGGTTTTACATCAAGGAAATGAGCAACTAATTGTGAATTGGCATCTTGAACCTCAAAAAATCCTTGTTTGAATGCATCAGTCAGAAAAACATTAGCTCTTTCTTTCAAAACCAAAGCATCAGGCTGATCTTTTAAGAATTCAGTTTCGATGTTCAAATCCATCAAAATTGCTCTTAGTTTTTCTTTGGTAGTTTTGAGTGTGTTTACTCTCAAGATTACTTTGGCAGGTTGATTTTGAGCAGCAATTTCGGTAGCCCAAATTTTTTCGCCAAGTTCTTTTACACCCAATTCATCCATCCAGTCAGGAATAGATTCTTTTAGTGCTCTTACTTTTGAAAGTTCATCAAAACGTCCTTTAATTTTTCGTTCTGGAGTTCCTTCTAATTGTCTCCAATCTGGAATTGGATAACCTCTTAATACAGCCCAAACAGCAAACATTCTCCAAAGATTGTCTCTGTCGTACGGTTCTTTTACTTCTGCAATTTCAGCGTATAATCTTTTCCAACGAACTATTTCGTAGATGGTTTCTGCAACAAATTTTCTATCGGAACTTCCCCAGCGTTTGTCTTTTTTTAGGGATCTTGCTACTACTTTATCGGCATATTCTCCTTCATTAAAAATAGCATTAAGGGCGTCGATAGTTGTATAAACTAAATTTCTGTGTAATCTCATTTTGAATAATTGAAGTGCAAAGGTACTATTTATTGATTAAAACCAAATTTTAAATTTTAATCAAAAAAAAACACTGCTCGTAAACAGTGTTTTTTTTGAATTATTTTTCGGCTTTAACAAAAACTCTCGTTAGTCCAATATTCTCTGGTGCATGGAGTACCATTGGGAATTTTTCTATTTTTACAGAACTGCTGTCTAATCCGAAAGCACTTTCTTCTGATAAACTTAGTTTTTTAATTAAGAAGTAAGAGTTCATGATTAATTTTTCATGCCATAATAAATCGCTGTCCGGAGATAAAAATTTCTCCGATAATACGAATTTGAAATCTCCGATAATGTTGTTTTTGTTAAGAGATTCATATCTACTCGTAATATCAACTTCACCATTTTTTACCATATCACGAATTACTTCTCTAAACATTAGGTTTATTTTAGTAGGCTCTCTAAATCCTAAATTAAAATCAACTCTGTATAAATCGTCTTTAAGAATTTCTCGTACTTTATATTCTGTTTTATAAGGTTCAGACATAATGTTTACGTGCACAAACCAATAAATATCGGCTCTTTTTGGTCTTTTTTGCAGAATAGAAAACATCACTTTTTCTTCTATTTCGTCAGTACGATTGGCATTAGTCATATAAACCAAATGGGTAGCGTACTTTGGAATAGATAAATCGGCGCTTAACTCGCTAAGTACTTTTTTGTAGTCATCAATTTTAACAACTTTAGTATAGCTTTTGTTAATTTGTTTGGCTCTGTACCAGATTGTCATTACGGCAATAAGTATCATTGCTATAAAAAGAGTTACGTAACCACCTTCGGCAAATTTAGTAATGTTTGCAGCAAGAAAACTTATTTCAATACTAAGGTAAATTGTGATTAATGGAACGAAAAAATACCATTTTACCCGCTTCATTATCAAATAGAAATTTAGTAATACGGTTGTCATTATCATACATAGAATAATGGCTAAACCATAGGCATGTTCCATATTACTAGATTTTTCAAAATGCAATACGATTCCAATACAACCAGCCAGAAGTAACCAGTTTATAGAAGGAATATATAATTGACCTTTAAGTTCAGTTGGATATTTGATTCTAACTTTTGGCCAAAAACTCAATCGCATGGCCTCATTAATTAAAGTAAAAGAACCAGAGATAAGAGCTTGGGATGCAATTACAGCAGCAACCGTTGCAATAACGATTCCAAAAGGTTTGAACCATTCTGGCATTATCAGATAAAAGGGATTGGCAAAATCACCTCCAAGTGCTTGTAATGTAGTCCCTTCGTGATGAGTTAAATAAGCTGCTTGGCCAAAATAGTTTAAAACCAAAGCCAATTTTACAAAAATCCAACTTATTCTAATGTTTTTTCTTCCACAATGTCCCATGTCTGAGTATAGTGCCTCAGCTCCAGTTGTACAAAGGAAAACAAGTCCCAAAACGAAAAATCCTTCAGGATGGATACTTAATAAGTGGTATGCATAATAGGGATTGACTGCCTTAAAAACCTCTGGATGCAAAGTGATTTGGTTAATTCCCACAACGGCAAGCATAATAAACCAAATAAACATCATTGGAGCGAAAAACCTTCCAACTAATTTGGTTCCAAATTGTTGAATGGTGAATAAGACTACCAGAATCCCAATGACGATTGGCACAGTATTTATATGCGGGAAATAACTTCTCATTCCTTCTACGGCAGACGATACTGAAATGGGAGGAGTAATGATTCCGTCAGCAAGCAAGGCGCTTCCTCCTATAATAGCGGGGACGATAAGCCACTTTATCTTTGTTTTTTTAACCAGGGCATATAAGGCAAAAATTCCCCCTTCCCCATGATTGTCAGCGCTTAATGTGATGACTACGTACTTGATTGTAGTTTGAAGTGTTAGTGTCCAAAATACACAAGAGACACCTCCTAAAACAACATCAGCATTAATAACATATTCGCCAAGTATGGCTTTCATTACATATAATGGAGAAGTTCCGATGTCTCCATAAATAATTCCCAAAGAAATTAATAAACCGCCTAAAGTCAATTTGCTATGGAGGTCTTTGTGCGTTGCGCTCATCTAATATTTATATAAAAACTCGACAAATTTACTATTTTTCAATAATAAAATTGGACTTATTTATTAAAATAATAAAAGAGGCCTAATATGTTAATATTAGACCTCTTTATATTTTGTATATATTTTTAAATCCTTCTATTGTTGCCTCTTGAAGCATAATCATTACCTCTGTGAGATTCAGATCTTTGAGAGCTGTTTTCTCTTGGAGCACTGCTTCTATTTTGCGAATAATCTCTTTGAGGTTGTTCTCTTTGAATATTATTTTCTCTAGGAGAGTCGTTTCTGTTTTGAGAATAGTCTCCTTGAGGTTGTGCTCTTTGAATATTATTATCTCTAGAAGAATTATTCATATTTTGTGAATACTCTTTCGGAGCATACTTTTCTCTTGAACTATTTGATCTGCCTTGTGAATAATCTCTCTGATTTACATTTCTTTGATCATTATCAACTCTTGAATAACCTCTGTTTTGATTATTATTGGTTTTGTATTCTATTATTTGTTTATTATTCGCTCTTGAATAATCCGATCTGTTTGGACTATATTCTCTTGATGAATTATAATTTCTATTATTTGCGTTATTTCTTGAATAAGCAATTTCATTTCTGTTGCCATTAGTATTACTGTATCTTCTTTGATTCATTTCGTAATGGTTTGTATAATTGCTATTTCTTCTTGAAAAAGCATATTCTGGGTGTCTTCTTTCATAACCATTGCAGCTGTAAGAGGTATAAATCGCTGGTGCACGGTAACATTTTCTGTAATTTACATAAGTGTATGTATTACGATAATTTACACAACCATAAACATTTTGTCTATATCTGTATACAGGATAAGGATTCCAGGCAACATAGAAAGTTGGGTATAAATTCCATGTGAAAGTTGAATAATATGGTCTGTAATAAGTTGTCCAAAATGATGCATAAATTTGTGGGGTTAAGCAATATTGTGGTTCGTAAATATAATTTTGTCCATAAATAAACGCATTTCCAACAATTTGAATTGAAATTTTGTTACTTCTGTCTTTTTCAACCTCAATTGTAGCAACATCTTGGTATAAGTCACGACCAAGTATTGATTGTATAACGATTACGTGTGTATAGTTTTCTACAGATTCTATTACTCTTAAATAATCAACTTGATTATCATTATTTAAGTCTAAATTTGATATTTGAAGTTTTGGATCATTTAAACGTCTTTCAAAATCACTTAAGTTTTGAGACTCACCAAAAATAGACGATACCGCTGTTAAATCAAGGTTATCGCTTATATCAGAGTTCATCGCACTTACAGTTGTTCTATTTTGAGCACTTATTTGAAAGGCAAAAATGATAGCGAATATTGTGGCTAATTGTAATTTGGTATTCATGGCTTTTAATTTTAATGGTTATATTATTATGTTTACAACAACTGTGCCAGAAATGTGTGGTATTTGCAATATATCTTAAATAAAATTACATATACGTTTAAAAATATCTCGATATGATGAAGAAAGTGTTATATAGTTTGTTGTTTTTTAGTGGGTTACATTTTGTAGCTGCCCAAGTATTAAATAAAAATAAAATTGTTTCAGCAGGTTTTAATTCTGTTCAGATCGATACACTTTTTCAGGACAAAATAAGTATCAGGGCAATTGTGATTGATAAAGACAATGTTTGGTATGCTGCAGATAAAAATCGGTTTGGTTTTTATGATTTGAAAAGCAAAAGAAAATTCGAAAATATAATCGTTGAAGATTCTTTAAAATTAGAATTTAGAAGTATAGCTAAAACCAATAATTATATATATGTATTGAGTGTTGCCAATCCTGGTTTATTGTATCAAATCAGTAAAAATGGAAGAAATTATAAATTGGTTTATAAGGAAAAAGGCGAAAAGGTTTTTTATGATAGTATGCAATTTTGGAACGATAAAGAAGGAATTGCAATTGGTGATCCTTTGACCGATCGATTATGTATCTTAAAAACTCTTGATGGCGGCTTCACATGGAATAAAATTCCTGAAAGTAAATTGCCTAAAATTTTTGATGGTGAAGCTCATTTTGCTGCAAGCAATACTAATATTATCATAAAAGGTGATAATACTTGGATTGTTTCTGGTGGAAAAAAAGCGAGAGTTTTTTATTCACAAGATAAAGGAAATTCATGGAGTATTTATGAAACGCCAATTGTACAAGGCGGAAAAATGACTGGAATATTTACAGCTGATTTTTATGATGCTAAAAATGGCTTTGTAGCTGGAGGAAATTATGAGGTTTTAAATCAAAATTTTGGAAACAAAGCGATCACCCGTGATGGAGGAAAAACTTGGAAACTTATTGCCGATAATGAAGCTTTTGGATATGCTTCTTGTGTTCAATATGTTCCTAAAAGTAATGGTAAAGGAATTGTAGTTGTTGGAGCTTCAGGATTATATTATTCGTCAAATGGTGGTGAAAATTGGACACAATTTAGTAGCGATTCAAGTTTATACACGATCAGATTTATCAATGAAACTATTGCAATTGCTGCAGGTCGTGATAAAATGATTAGTATTCGTTTTAAATAAAAAAAGTTTCATTTGTAAATCAATTACAAATGAAACTTTTTAGAATTAATAACAATTAATTATTTTGAACCTTTATCTTTATATTGTTGCAAAAGCTTTCTGTTGAAATCTTCCTCAGCTTTTTTTAATTTCAATATTTTAACAGATGGTAAAACTTCTTTTAAATTACCCATAAATTTTTTTCTAAGGCTGTATAAATCATCTTCATTATCCTGAATCTGATCCAATAGAACACTTGCTTCTTTCTCCGATATTTTATCAAGATTATCACCTTGCATTTTTTTGAAATAGCTTTTCATTTTTTGATGTCTTAATTCAAATTGTTTGTCATCAAAAGTGTTATAAAGTGGCCAGAATTTCTCAGCCTCGCTAGATGTAAGATCTAGTTCGGTGGTCAGAAAAGCTACTTTCATTGCTTTAATTTTCTCTTTTTTATCTTTAAAATTGTCGCTTTGACCATAAAAATTAAATGATAAAAACAGAAAAAGTATGGGGTAGAGTCTTTTTAAATCCATGTTTTTTATTTTTTGTAATATTTTCATTTTTTGAATTTTGAGTTTAATTTTCAATTACAAGATTTTCTATATTTGGGTTCGAAGCTAGCATATCTTCTAATGTTTGAGTTCCTATTTCTTTGGTATCCAGAATAAGAATATCACTCTCTGGATCAATTTCGCTTATTATTTCGTCCTGATTAGGATGGCCTTCTTCAGTTAAATAATTTTCGATAGTTTTTGAATCGAGATCTTTATTTTCTGAGTGGGATTGATATAACATCGGTATCATTAGAGCAAGCGTAAGGACTGCGGCAACAGCCAATAATACTCTTTTTCTTTTCCTAAAAATTGAGATCACTTTAGATTCTTTTGCAATTGGTTCATTAGACAATTTATCTAGTACTTTTGCTTGGAAATTTTCAAAGTAATTATCCGGGGTTTTAAACCCAGATTCTATTTTTGGATGGTTATCTAATTTAAATGATGTCATGATATTGTGTTTTAATGAAATAGATATTGGATAACTTTTTTACTTTTTGAAGTTATCAATATTCAATATTATAATTTCATATGCATGTTGGACTATATTGTGTTAAAAAGGTTTAATTGGCTGTTACAAAAGCTTCTATTTTTTTTACGGCATGATGATAAGAAGCTTTGAGCGCACCAACAGATGTACCTACTATTTCTGATATTTCTTCGTATTTTAAATCTTCAAAATATTTCATTTTAAAGACTAATTGTTGTTTTTCAGGTAACTCGGCAATTGCTTTTTGTAATTTGATCTGAATATCATCGCCATCAAAATAAATGTCGGCTTTCAAATTATCTATTGTTTTACTTTGTAATTCAGCCGATGAAATACCGCTTTTTTTTGCTTTTTGATTTAAAAAGGTCAAAGCTTCATTGGTTGCAATGCGATACATCCAAGTGAATAATTTACTTTCGCCTTTAAAATTTTTTAAATTTTGAAATACTTTTATAAATGTGTTTTGCAAAACGTCATTAGCATCATCATGACTCAAAACAATGTTTCGAACATGATTATATAAGGGTTTTTGATAGTCTTGCATGAGTTTTTGAAACGCTTCATTCTGCGTTTTTGGGTTCAATAGACTAAAAATGTATTCCTTTTCGTCTTGCAATTTGTAATTTTTTAGAGTTTAGATGCAAATAAATAGAAAAGGTTTAATCTCAATTTTTAAAAAAATTAAAACTCGGATTTTTCTTCTGGTTTGACTGTACTTGGAGTAAACTTTGTATCTTCTTTTGTTACTTTTTTAGGAGTAGGGTTTGAAGTTGTTTTGGGAGTTGTACTTTGAGTTGGAGTTTTTTGAGTTGAAGTAGTTTGAGTTGAAGTAGTTTGAGTTGGAGTTGCTATTGCTGTTGCTGTTGGAGCAACAGGAGTTGTAATTCCTTCTTTAGGTTTTATCGGAAAATATATTTCTGTAAGCCATTTGGAAGGGCTTACACTTTCATTATTACCTATCGTGAATATTTCTAAATGCGAAAAAGTAGTGCCAGTTTTAATGTTTTTGGCAGTTGTATAAGCATTAGTTTCTGCCAGAGCTTTGCTTTTATAAGCGTAATTTCCAGTTAAACT
>NZ_DATIDY010000108.1:0-4799 GCF_035456085.1 Flavobacterium sp. | reverse complement strand
GCCATCTTCATCTTTTAGATATTCGAAAGCAAGTGAAGTTACTTTTTTTCGGGATAAAGCTTCAAAATAAGCTTTTTTTCTTGTTTTTAATTGGATGGCAGAAATTAAGATGGTTTTTGGATTCATCAACTCAATTTCGGCGATTGTTGGTGGTTCCACTTTTAATATCATTGGGCAACCAAAAACTTTCTTAGTGTCTTGACTGATTTCGGCACCAGCGTCAGCATATTCTTTGTCAGTATAACTTGAGCTCAGTCCGGCTCCAGCTTCTATCATTACTCTATGTCCTTGGTAAGTAAGTGAATTCACGGCATCTGGCGTTAAACAAATGCGTCTTTCCTGGTAACTATTCTCTTTTGGAATTCCTATAAAAAGTTTGCTTTTGTGTCTAGCAATTTCTAGTTTTTCTTCCTGAGGTAGTAATTGTTCTTTTGTGAATGGACTTATTGACATTGATATGTTGAAATTAGTGGTACAATTTACAAATTTTAATAATTAGTTAATTGGTTAACCAGAAAATTTGATAATTAGTTATTGAGTTTATAAGTTGCTGAAGTTATTAAGTAACTTATAAATTCAGCTGTTTAGCAACTTAGTTTAATTGTAATAAACGCTCACCACTAGGTAATAATTCGATTGTAATTGTAGTATGCTGCAACGGAATCAAATTTTCAATTTTTTCAGACCATTCGATAAAACACCAATTTCCAGAATATAGATAGTCTTCGACTCCCATATCTAATGCTTCGGTTTCTTTTTTTAATCGATAAAAATCAAAATGATAAATCGTTTGATTATTCAGAGTTTGATATTCATTTACTAACGAAAATGTTGGGCTGCTTGTTGCTTCAGTTACACCCAATGTTTTGCATAATTGTTTGATTAAAGTGGTTTTTCCAACGCCCATTTCTCCATTAAAAAGGATCACTTTACTTGGGTTTTGATCTAAAATTTGTTGTGCAACTGAAGCAAGTTGCTCTATAGAAAAAGTAATAGTCATTTTATTGTATTCGATTTGTTTTTGATTAAAAGCCACAAATTACACTAATTCTAGCAAATATTTTTTTTCCAAAAAACGTATTAATTTGGTGAAAAATCACTTCGAATTCGTGTAATTTGTAGTTAAAAACTAAGTGTTACTCAATTATTTTGGATTAAAAACAAGAAAAGGAATAATCATTTCTTCCAATGAGATTCCTCCATGTTGATAACTGTTTTTGTAATAACTCACATAATGATTGTAGTTGTTTACATAAGCTAAAAACAAATCATTTTTAGCAAAAATATACGAACTGCTCATATTTATAGCAGGCAAACCTATTTGTTTTGGTTCTTTTACCGCATAAACATCTTTTTGTTCGTAGGTTAAACTACGTCCTGTTTTATAGCGCAAATTTAGACTTGTATTTTTATCTCCAACCACTTTCGATGGATTTTTTACATTGATAGTTCCGTGATCTGTGGTTAAAATTAATTTGAATCCTAATTTTTGTGCCTGCTGAATAATTTCTAATAAAGGTGAATTTTTGAACCAGCTTAAAGTCAATGAACGATATGCTTTATCATCAGAAGCTAATTCTTTTACAACATCCATTTCGGTTTTGGCGTGCGAGAGCATATCAACAAAATTATAAACAACCGTAACAAGATCGTTGTCTTTAAGGGATTTAAAGCTTTCGGCTAGTTTTTTTCCGCCAGCCATGTTGGTTATTTTAAAATAATCTTCTTTTAAATCCAATCTGAGGCGTTTTATTTGAGCAGTTAAAAATTCTGCTTCATATAAATTTTTACCTCCTTCGTCAGGATCATTTTTCCAATATTGCGGGAATTGTTTTTCCATTTCAAGAGGTGTTAATCCTGAGAAAATGGCATTTCTAGCATATTGTGTAGCTGTCGGAAGGATTGAAAAATATGGAACTTCTTTTTCGAGTTTATAATAATTTGAAACTACATTTTCAAATGATTTCCATTGGTCGTAACGCAAATTATCGATAACAACAAAAAGAACTGGCTTGTCTTTTTTTAGTTCTGGAACAACTAATTCTTTGAATAAATTATGTGATTGTATCGGTTTATCTGCCTTTGGTGCAAACCAATCTTCATAGTTGCGCTCAATGTATTTACCAAATTGAGAATTAGCTTCGACTTTTTGAGATTCCAGAATTTCGATCATTCCTTGATCGTTAATGTTTTCAAGTTCTAATTCCCAAAAAATCAGTTTTTTATACAGTTCTACCCAGTCTTCATAGGAGTTGACCATAGCCATTTCCATAGTTATTTTTCTGAATTCTTTCTGATAGTCTAAAGTCGTTTTTTGAGAAATCAATCGTGAATTATCTAAGTTTTTCTTTAAACTCAATAAAATCTGATTTGGATTTACTGGTTTGATAAGATAGTCGGCAATTTTGGAACCAATGGCTTCTTCCATAATATATTCCTCTTCACTTTTGGTAATCATTATCATCGGAATAGAAGATTTTTTTTCTTTCATTTCTGATAATGTTTCCAAACCGCTCATTCCAGGCATATTTTCGTCAAGAAAAACAATGTCAAAATTATTTTCGTCAAAAATATCTATAGCATCGCGTCCATTATTGCAAGTGGTGACGCTGTAGTTTTTTTTCTCAAGAAATAAAATATGTGGCTTAAGCAAATCGATTTCGTCATCGACCCAAAGTATTTTTATATTATCCATAGTTGATTCTTTTTTGTGCAATTTAGATTTATAGAACTTAAAAAATATTAAAAATAGTATAAAGTTCAACAAAAATAATAGGAATTAATTCTACTTGTTTCGTTTTGTATGGAGTTATAGGGATTTGATTATTGTTTTTATGAGCATAAACACAGGGCACTTTTAGTAAACATGGAACCTGCTATCCGCTACAAACGAAATTCACTGAACACATATAAAAATAAAAGTATAGTGAAGTAATCTTTTTATCTTATGAAAAAGTAAAGGACAAAAAGGATTTCCACTACTATCAAGGCTAGCGGGAATTATTTGTTATTTTTGCTATCAAAAAATATTGAACTATGTTATTTCTTATTTTGTCTGTTATTTGTAGTGTTACTGTTGGCGTGATTTTTAAAATAGCCCGAAATTACCAAATTCCGACTACACAAATAATAGCTTTTAATTATGCGTTTGCACTTGTATTGTGTTATTTGTTCTTCAGCCCTGATTTGTCGATTTTGGATGCTTCATCACCTTGGAGCGTCTTTATTTCATTGGGAATTTTACTTCCAAGTGTGTTTCTTTTTTTGGCAGCTTCAATAAAATATATGGGAATTGTAAAAACAGATGCAGCTCAACGATTGTCTTTGATTATTTCAATTTTGGGAGCTTGGGTAATTTTTGGTGAACAGTTTAATACACTTAAATTAATTGCGCTTTTGATTGGATTTCCAGCATTATTATTGATTCTAAACAAGTCCACAGAAAACAAAGAAAACAAATGGATTTATCCCGCGATTGTATTAATAGGATTTGGTATAATCGACCTTTTTTTTAAACAAATCGCTTTAAATTCTACTGTGTCTTTCACGACATCATTATTTGTTATTTTTTTAATTTCATTGGTAATAATGTTACTTTATAATTGCTATGAACTGTTTTCAGGCAAAGCCAAAATGAATTTTAAAAGTATCATTTTTGGAGGATTAGTGGGGATTTTCAATTTTGGAAACATTTTATTTTATCTGAAAGCACATAAAGCTTTTTCCGAAAACCCATCAACTGTTTTTGCAGGAATGAACATGGGAGTTATTATTATTGGTACTCTAGTTGGTGTTTTTGTTTTTAAAGAAAAAATTACCAAATGGAATGTAATAGGACTTTTAATGGCTTTATTAGCTATAGTTTTTATTGTAGTTTCTCAGTTGAAATAGCGTTATTTCACAGAGATAAACAAAGATGAAACAAAAAGTCACACAAAAAACATTTTTTAAAACTTGATAATCGTTGAGCCTTTCTTTGTGTGTCTCCGCCAAATCAATTTTTTGCTATCCGTATTTTATTATTATATTTGGCCTTCGTAAGCAAATCTTGATTTCACTATGATTTGTTATAATTTGATAAAAAATAATTACTATCTAATATGAAATTACTAGAAGGAAAAGTAGCCATTATTACTGGCGCAAGTCGTGGAATTGGAAAAGGAATTGCTGAAGTTTTTGCTAAAAACGGAGCCAATGTTGCCTTTACTTATAGTTCATCTGTAGAATCTGCACAGGCTTTAGAAACTGAATTAAATAGTTTAGGAATTAAAGCAAAAGGATACAAATCGAATGCGGCTGATTTCAACGAAGCGCAAACTTTTGTTGATGCTGTTTTGGCTGATTTTGGAACTGTAGATATTTTGATAAACAACGCCGGAATCACTAAGGATAATTTATTAATGAGAATGTCTGAAGCTGATTTTGATCAAGTTATAGATGTTAACTTGAAGTCTGTTTTTAATATGACCAAAGCTATTCAAAAAACATTTTTGAAACAACGTGCAGGTTCAATTATTAATATTAGTTCTGTTGTTGGTGTTTCTGGAAATGCAGGTCAAACAAATTATGCAGCTTCAAAAGCAGGTGCTATTGGTTTTACTAAATCGGTAGCTTTAGAATTAGGTTCTCGTAACATCCGTTGCAATGCTATTGCTCCTGGTTTTATCGAAACAGAAATGACAGCAAAATTAAGTGAAGATGTAGTAAAAGGATGGAGAGAAGGAATTCCTTTGAAACGTGGTGGATCTCCTGAGGACGTTGCCAACGCTTGCTTATTCCTAGCATCAGATATGAGTGCT
>NZ_DATIDY010000107.1:0-48673 GCF_035456085.1 Flavobacterium sp. | reverse complement strand
ATCTAAAAGTGAATTCATTTTTGCTGTATTTGGATCAATTTTTTTGCTCCAAATTGCTAATCTTCCTATTGCATATCGTTTTATTGGAGAAACTGCAAAGCCTTTATTTTTTAGTAAGTTGGCATAATTCATATCAGCAGAGAAAAATAAATCAAAAGGTGCTCCATTCGAGATTTGCTCATAAAATTTCCCGGAAGCTCCGTAAGTAATCTGAATCACATCGTTTGGATATTTTGTTTGATACACTTTTTCAATGGAATCCATTGCGATCTTCAAATTCGCGGCAACAACAATGGTGGCTTTTTGTTGACTGAAAATAGAGTTTGTAACAAAAAGGATTAGAAATAATGAAAGTAGTTTTGTCTTAGTTTTCATGAGTGACGCTTTTTTTACCATAGATAAAATTGGGTTTCAAGATAAATCTTTAATAATCATTGTGATATGTGGCTATTGACTATTTTTTAGAACTAAATAATTCGGGTTTAAAGGTAATCATTACATAACTCCAAAGTGGGGTCGAATTGCTATTTCCTCCTTTTAAAACTTCCATGTTTTTATCTGCAAATAAATACGAAAAACCTAAATCAATGCTCGTAAAAGTATTGTATTTGTATCTCAAGATCAAATCGTTTTCGTATCCTAAATACGGATCAACAACATTTTTTTGAGAATCTAAAATTTTATTTTCTAAGTAAAATAAATGAAAATCAGAACGTATAGAAAGATTTTTATTCCAATCATAATTGAAAAATAAATATGGATTTATCAAACCACCATTTTTTACATCTTTTGGAAAAGTGGTAAAATAATCCATATTTCCCATAAATTTCCAAGCCACGCCATACAAAGGCACAAAAGATTTAGATAGTTCCGAAGGCTGTGTGGCATCGTCTCCACTCATAATTTCGGCACCCAAACGTGTCGTCCATTTTTTTAGTTTGTATTGAATTTCGGGTTGAAAGTAATAAGCTGAAATTTTTGCACCAGATTGCAATTGCCCATATTGGTAATAGGCCGCTAGAGTTAAATACCAATCGTTTTTTTCAAATTCCAATCGTCCTCCCGAAGTTCCTCTTGTGTATAATGTCTGTGAATTGGTTTTACTTTCAAAACTGTCAGCTGCGTTTATGGTTGTTAAAGTGAAATTTTGATTTAGTTCGGCTTTTAAATAATGCAAGTTTAACATTTTGTAATTGTTGAAAGTGGTAGGTGAATACGAAGTCTCAAAAATACGTTCTGAACTTTGACTGAAAGCAGTAAACAATTCTGTTTCGATTTTATTGTTTTTATAAATCAAGTCAATTCCGTCATGGGCGCGTCCGGTTTGGCTCCAATTGGCTGCCGAGAATAATCTCCCGTTGTCCAGTTCTATTTTTTGGCGACCTAATCTAGCCGAGAAGTTATTTACAATTTCAACTTCGGCGAAAGCTTCATAAACATTCAAAGATCCCGTTACCGAAGCTTGTCCGTATTGTCCCCAAACGCGAATGTCTTGGATTGAGGTAAGAAATTTAAATTTTGGTTGCTCATAACTGATGTTTAAACGGCTTCGTTGTGAAGCAAAAAATGCCGGTTTGGTGGTGTCGTTCGGTAATTGTCGGTAACCGTCTCGGTATTCGCCTCTTGGTCTAAACTCTAATCCAACGGTGAATATTTTGTTTTCTGAATTGACTTTTTTATTAAAACTTTCTATGACTAATAATGAATCGGCTTCACGTTGTGTAATGATTTTTTTTTGGACTAATAAATTGGTGATGTTACTATCGATTTGGGCTGATAAATTTTCGCAAAAAAGAAAAAGTAAGAACGTAATGGTAAAGTATAATAAATGATTTTTTGGTTTCATAAGTTAGAATAAAGTTCTTTTGAAGTTGGTTAAGTCTAAAAGTTTATATTTTGAAATTCTTGTTGTGTAAAATCGTTGATGCGTTTTTCAATTTCATAAAATGTAGCGATTGCATTTTTGCCAGCTTCGGTTAAACGGGCGCCACCGCCACCTTTTCCGCCTAATAGTTTTTCGACCAAGGGAGTTTCGGCACGCTGGTTCATTTCCTGAACTAATTGCCAGGCTTGGCGATAGGCCATTTTCATTTCTTTGGCGGCATTGGTGATAGAACCTGTTTTTTGGATATTCTCTAAAAGCCAGATTTTGCCAATGCCCAAGAAAGGACCTTCGGATTCCTCAATCCATATGCGCACTTCAATTTTATATTTTTTTGTTGACATAATCAGGTGTGTTTTTTAAAACATACTGTAAACATAAGTATTTTTACGTGCTTAATTGTTGAATTTTTTTACAAATTTTATATTTAAAACCCTGAAGCTGCGTGAGGGATGGAAGTGGAGCTCTTTTTCTTTTTCAATTGCTGAGGTGCAAACCGAGGTAATTGAAAAAGAAAAAAGCGGGAACGGACAGCCCGACCCGTAGTTTTTACGAAGGGTCACGCCCAAATAATTAATGCTAAAGTGATCAACAAATTATTTTCAAAGCCCATACAATAAATGTAAATTTGCAAACTTAATATTTGAACAAAAACTTAGAAACTCAGTTTCTTAGCTACTTAGTAACTTAAAAAATGAAATACAATCCAAACGAAATAGAGTCCAAATGGCAAAAATATTGGGCAGACAACAAAACTTTTGCAGCCGAAAACAATTCAGATAAACCAAAATATTATGTTTTAGACATGTTTCCTTACCCATCTGGGGCGGGATTGCACGTGGGGCATCCGCTGGGTTATATTGCTTCGGATGTGTATTCGCGTTTTAAAAGACACCAAGGTTTTAATGTTTTGCACCCGATGGGTTACGACAGTTTTGGATTACCGGCTGAACAGTATGCAATTCAGACAGGGCAACGTCCGGAAGACACTACACGCGTAAATATTGACGGCGGTGTTGACAAGGAAGGAAACAAAATTGCGGGTTACAGAAAGCAATTGGACAAAATTGGGTTTTCATTTGATTGGGATCGTGAAGTGAGAACTTCAAATCCTGATTATTACAAATATACGCAGTGGATTTTTATTCAGTTATTTAATTCCTGGTATTGCAAAAAACAAGGTAAAGCTTTTGATATTTCAGAGCTTGTTGTAGTTTTTGAAGAACAAGGGAATGCTGTGATTGAAGCCGTTTGTGATGATAACGTTTCTATTTTTACAGCTGCCGAATGGAAATCTTATTCTAAAGAAGAGCAGGAAAAAATTCTTTTGCAATACCGATTAACTTATTTGGCAGAAACAGAAGTAAACTGGTGTCCGGGATTGGGAACGGTTTTGGCAAATGATGAAATTGTAAACGGTGTTTCGGAACGTGGAGGATATCCAGTTATTCGAAAAAAAATGACCCAATGGAGTATGCGAATTTCTGCTTATGCAGAGCGTTTACTTGACGGTTTGAATGATGTTGATTGGAGCGAATCTATAAAAGAATCTCAAAGAAACTGGATTGGAAAATCGGTTGGAGCTTCGGTAGAATTCAGATTAAAGAATTCAGAAAGCAGTATATCAGTTTTTACAACAAGACCTGACACTATCTTTGGAGTGACTTTTATGACTTTGGCACCAGAACATGAATTGGTGGCCCAAATTACAACTCCGGAACAAAAAGCAGAAGTTGAAGCCTATATCGAAAAAACCGCAAAACGTTCTGAACGTGAGCGTATGGCTGATGTAAAAACCATTTCGGGAGTATTTACCGGCGCTTATGCAGAACATCCGTTTACCAAGGAAGCAATTCCAGTTTGGATTGGAGATTATGTTCTGGCGGGTTACGGAACAGGAGCAGTCATGGCGGTTCCTTGTGGTGACGAGCGTGATTATGCTTTTGCTAATTTCTTCAAAGGACAGAAAGGGATGCCGGCTATCAAGAATATTTTTGATAAAGATATTTCAGAGGCCGCTTTTGGAGCGAAAGAAGGGTTTCAATTAGTGGATTCGGATTTCTTAAACGGATTGGATTATAAAAAAGGAACTCAAAAAGTAATTGAAGAGTTAGAAAAAATAAATCAAGGAAAAGGAAAAACCAATTACCGTTTGCGTGATGCGGTTTTCTCCCGCCAAAGATATTGGGGGGAACCTTTCCCAGTGTATTATGTGAATGGTTTACCACAAATGATTGATGAGCAGCATTTGCCTATCATTTTGCCAGAAGTAGAGAAATATTTACCAACCGAAGACGGTTTACCTCCTTTAGGAAACGCGGCAGTTTGGGCTTGGGACAGTTTGCAGAATGCAGTTGTCAGTACGCAGTTAATAGATAACGTAAAAATATTTCCTCTTGAGTTGAACACCATGCCGGGTTGGGCGGGAAGTTCATGGTATTGGATGCGTTATATGGATGCCAAAAATGATAGCGAATTTGCCAGCAAAGAAGCATTGAAATATTGGGAAAGTGTAGATCTATACATTGGTGGAAGCGAGCACGCAACAGGTCACTTATTGTATTCTCGTTTTTGGAATAAATTTTTAAAAGACAAAGGTTTTGCACCAACCGAAGAGCCATTCAAAAAACTGATTAATCAGGGAATGATTTTGGGAACGAGTGCGTTTGTTTATAGAATTGAAGGAACAAATTCGTTTATTTCTAAAAATAAAATCAATGGTGAGAGCGTTCAACCGATTCACTCTGATGTCCATTTTGTAAATGCTTCAGATGAATTAGATATTGAAAAATTCAAAGCTTGGAGAGAAGATTATAAGGATGCGGAATTCATTTTAGACGATAACGGAAAATACATTGTAGGTCGCGAGGTTGAAAAAATGTCGAAATCGAAATATAATGTTGTTACTCCTGATGATATTTGCGCTGAATATGGTGCAGATACTTTGCGTTTGTATGAAATGTTTTTAGGCCCATTGGAACAAGCAAAACCTTGGAACACGGCTGGTATTTCGGGAGTTTTTGGTTTCTTAAAAAAACTGTGCCGTTTGTATTTTGACGAAAATGGTTTAATCGTAAACAACGACGAACCAACCAAAGACAACTTAAAATCATTACACAAAACCATTAAAAAAGTAGCGGAAGATATCGAAGGTTTCTCTTTTAATACTTCGGTTTCGCAGTTTATGATTTGTGTGAATGAATTGTCAACTCAAAATTGTCATTCTCGTGCTATTCTGGAGCCATTGGCAATTGTGATTTCGCCTTATGCGCCACATATTGCTGAGGAATTATGGTCGTTATTAGGACATGATGATTCTATTGCAAGAGTTCCATTCCCAGTTTTTGATGAAAAACATTTAGTAGAATCTGAAAAAGAATATCCAGTTTCTTTCAACGGGAAAATGCGTTTCACTATCAAATTGCCTTTGGATTTAACCGCAGCGCAAATTGAAGAAATTGTTATGAAAGACGAAAGAACACAAAAACAATTAGACGGAAAAACACCAAATAAAGTGATTATAGTTCCGGGTAAAATCATCAATTTGGTCGGATAAATAATGTTGTCTATGAAACAATCAAATTTCTAGATCAAATATTAATAATTTTTAAAATCCAAATTTCAACAATTGTTGAGGTTTGGATTTTTTATTTAGAAAAAATAAATCCGCCACAGCTTAAAATAATTCCAACAGATTTAAATCATTGAGTCATTTTAATCCATGGCACAATATCAATTCCAAATTATTTTTTTAGATTTAATTTTTAATCCGAAAACAAGTGTTTGTAAGCGATTAATGTTTTGTTTGTCAATTAATTGAAAAAAAATATTTTGCGATCTGTAACATTTTGATTCTTACAGTATCCAAACGTAGGATCCGATTAATTAACAATTTAAAACTATTAAAAAATGAAAAAGTATATCATCTTAGTTATCGTATTATTGTTTTCGGCATTATGTTTAAATGTGTTTGCAAAAACAAAATCATATCCGTTTGAGGTTGTAAAGTCTGGAAAAGGAAAACAGTCTATAATTTTTATTCCTGGGTTCGCATCTTCGGGTGAAGTTTGGAATGAAACCAAAGCTAATTTTGAAAAAGATTTTACTTGCTACACTTTGACAATGGCAGGTTTTGCTGGAGTGAAATCTCAGCCAAACGCATCGTTCAAAAGTTGGGAAACAGAAATCGCTGATTATATTCAAGCAAATAAAATTGAAAAACCGATTTTAATAGGACATAGTATGGGAGGAGGTTTGGCACTTGCAATTGCTGCTGATTATCCGGACTTAATCAGTAAAATAGTAGTTGTGGATGCTTTACCGAGTTTATCGGCATTAATGGATCCTTCTTTTAAATCAAAAGAAAACAATGATTGCTCTGCAATGGTAAATCAAATAACAGCTATGTCTGGTGATCAATTTTTTCAAATGCAAAAATCAAACATGCCGAAACTTTTGGCTGATACTTCAAAGCTAGACATGGTTGTCGACTGGAGCCTGAAATCTGATAGAAATACTTTTGCTCAAATGTATTGCGATTTTTCTAATACTGATTTGAGAGATAAAATTGCAACGATAAAATGTCCTTCATTAATCTTATTGGAATCTTATTTTGCCAATTTAAAACCTACCATTGAAAATCAATATAAAAACTTGAAAACAGCGAATTTTCAATATGCTAACAAAGGTTTACACTTTATTATGTATGATGATAAAGAATGGTACCAAACGCAGCTTAATAATTTTATAAAAAGTTAAGAATGGAGTTTGAAAATATTTATAAATCATATTGGGATAGAATTTTCAGGCTCTGCATGGGTTTTGTTAATGATTATGATGTCGCTCAGGACTTGGCACAGGAAACGTTTATAATTGTCTGGCAAAAATTAGACACTTTTAGAAATGAATCGAGTATTGGAACGTGGATTTTTAGAATCGCCTCTAATAATTGTCTAAAGCAAATTGAGAAAGAGAAACGTTTCCCTAAATCAGAATTGCCAGCACATATCACCGAAGAAAAGCAATATTCATTAGAGCCTCAAATTCAGTTTTTGTACAAATGTATTGCCGAATTACCTGAAATCGAACGTATCATTATTTCATTGGAACTTGAAGATATTAAGCAAGCAGAAATAGCAAAAATAGTCGGGCTTTCTGAAGCTAATATCAGAGTAAAAATTCATAGGATTAAAGAAAAGCTGACTCATAAATTTAAAGAAAATGGAAAATAACAATATAGATTTCAAAGATTTATGGAAACAGCAATCCGTAAATCAGCCTGATATGAATGATTTACTTTCTAAATTAAATACTTTCAAAAAACTAAGTATGAGAAAATTGATATTGACAAATCTTCACCTTGTTACAACAGCATTGTTTATTCTTTTTATTTGGTTTTATTTCAAACCTGAATTTATCTCTACTAAAATCGGAATTGTTTTAATTATTATCGCAATGGCGATGTATTTGTTCGTTTATAATAGATTATTTGCTGCTTTTAAAAAAATAGATAGCACTAAAACCAATTCTGAATATTTGCAAAAATTAATTGAAATAAAGACAAAGCAAAAATTTCTGCAATCAACAATATTGAGTTTGTATTTTTTAATTCTCGGAACCGGATTGGGTCTGTACATGTATGAGTATACATCTCAAATGACGCAATTTTGGGCTGTATTTAGTTATGGTTTGGTATTGTTATGGTTTGGATTTTCATGGTTTTATTTTAGGCCAAGATACATCAGAAAAGAAGAAAAAAAAGTCAATATTCTGATCGAAAAATTTGAGACAATAAATCACCAATTAGAAGAAGATTTGTAATTCGTTTTTAAAATATATAAAATCCAAGCTCTATGAGCCTTGGATTTTTTGTTAAATCAGTTTGTGATGATTTGTGTAATTTGCAGTTAGTTTTTCTGTCATGTTTAATTTAAAAGTATAAAAAATGAAAAAACACGAAGTTCATATTTTAAATAAAAAAGCCGGTTTCACAGGTATGAAAGATGAATTGGCAAAAGAAGTTGAAGTTTTTTTGGATGCCAAGTCCGTTGAAGGGTATGAGGTTATAAATGTCTCTTTCACTTATTATGAAGGTGCAGAATTGATAGCCTTTATAACAATTTGTAAGTAATTTGTAATGCCAAAATGACACAATTATAATTTGGTTCAGATTTTGATGCTTCTTTTAAAACAAGAAACATTAAAAACAAAAAATATGGGAATGAGTTATTTAATACTTGCGGGTGGAATCATGCTTGCAAGTTGGTTAGTAAGTTCTACACTAAAAAATAAATTTGAGTTTTACTCAAAACTGCATTTGCAAAACGGAATGTCCGGCGCCGAAATTGCCGAAAAAATGCTTGCTGATAACGGAATCCGTGATGTAAGAGTGATTTCAACTCCGGGACAATTAACGGATCATTACAATCCAGTTGATAAAACGGTAAATCTGAGTGAAGCAGTTTATAATCAAAGAAACGCTGCTGCTGCTGCAGTTGCTGCGCACGAATGTGGTCATGCGGTACAACATGCTGTTGGTTATCAATGGTTAACAATGCGTTCTCAGTTGGTGCCAATTGTGAATGTAGCTTCAAATTATATGCAATGGATTTTGTTAGCAGGAATCTTAATGATTCGTACTTTTCCACAATTATTATTGATTGGAATTATCATATTTGCGGCAACCACTTTATTTTCGATTGTGACTTTGCCTGTAGAATATGACGCCAGTAACAGGGCTTTGGCTTGGCTTGAAAATAAAAGAATGTTAACCCGAGAAGAACAAGCTGGTGCTAAAGACGCTTTAACATGGGCGGCAAGAACGTATGTAGTAGCTGCTTTGGGTTCGATTGCTACTTTGCTGTATTACATTTCAATTTATAATAATAGGAGGTAAAATAAATAATTAGAAAATTAGTCAATTAGATTAAAAAAAAAAAAAACCGGAAGCTCATAATAAATGACTCTTTCGGTTTTTTTATGGGTGTTTTAGACGTAATTATCAAATTTCCTAATTGACGGATTTTCTAATTATAATCTCAATTCAGGCATGTTTTGTAATCAAATAGCAGAAATGATTTAAAAATAAAAAATCCAAATCCCAATTGAAATTATTGGAATTTGGATTTAAAAGTATTCTTAGCGTTGTTGTTATTTTGCTTTATTGACTTCGGCAATGTATTTTTCTAGTGCCATAGTCATTGATGGCGTTCCAGGTGTTGGAGCCATAATGTCTACACGTAATCCGTGATCGAGAGCTTCTTTTTGAGTAGTACTTCCAAAAACGGCTATTCGGGTATTATTTTGTTCAAAATCAGGGAAATTTTTATATAAAGATTTAATTCCTGTTGGGCTAAAGAAAGCCAGAACATCATAATAAACATCAGCCAAGTCTGATAAATCACTCATAACTGTTCTGTAAAAAATAGCTGGTGTCCAGTCAACTTTTAAAGTGTTTAATGTTACAGGAATATCAGCATTTAATTGATCTGATGCTGGTAATAAGAATTTTTCGTCTTTATATTTTTTGATTAAAGGCGATAAATCGGCAAAATCTTTTGGTCCAACGTAAATTTTGCGTTTTCGATAAACAACATATTTTTGCAAGTAAAATGCAATCGCTTCAGATTGACAAAAGTATTTTAAACCTTCAGGAACTTTGTAACGCATTTCTTCCGCTACTCTAAAAAAATGATCTACACCATTTTTACTTGTTAATATAATAGCAGTATAGTTGTTTAGATCGATTTTTTGAAGTCTAATTTCTTTAGCGCTTACTCCTTCTACGTGTATAAAAGGTCTGAAATCAACTTTTACTTTATGTTTTTGTTGCAACTCAAAGTATGGGGAATTTTCCACTTTAGGTTCTGGTTGGGAGACCAAAATTGTTTTGACTTTCATATATTTAATAATTTCTAAACACTATCTTTTGTAAACCAATAATACATAAAATAATAGGGTGCTATTTCAAGAGTGCAAAGATACAAAATAAAATAAAACAACTTACTGAAAATTTCTTTTCTGTAGTTTTTTATTGAGAACAAATAAAGCAATACGTTCAGCGCTAAAATACTATACAGAACAATCAGTGGTATGTTTTTTAAAATGGAATCATAATAGAACAAAATGATGTCCACTGGCAGTAACAATAAGCCAACATATGTTCGATAGGTGACCTTTTGTAAATTAAATTGTTCGACTAATTCTTCTATCTGAAATGTAGTCGCGATGATTTTTTCAATCAAAAACTTTGACAAAATAAAATAGATAACAAAAGTGAAAATTTGGATAAATAATACCCAATCTGTTTTCTCTCCGTAACCAAAACGGCTTAGTAAAATTTGAATAAAAAACGAAAAGGAAATTATCTGAACAAAAAACAATGAAATAGAAAACACACCCATCAAATGGCTACTGTCTCTGTAAATTCGTGCGTATTTGTCAGAGAAAATCAATTTGGTGAAATCTTCAAAACGATTTTCGTAAAGTGATTTGGTTGTAGCAATAATACCTAACGTCAAAATAAAAACGATAGTTACCCAATCGCTTGTGTCTGTTATTCTAGGATGAAGTACATGGTCTGTCATAATTAGGGCAAAATTAGTAATTTTTATAACATTATTTATTATAAATTTATAATAATCAAATGGCATAAAAAGGTTACTTTTGCAACGAAATTAACCAAAATATGAACAATTGCATTGTTATAATTCCTACCTATAACGAAATTGAAAACATTGAAAGCATTATCAGGGCAGTACTCTCTTTACGCAAACCTTTCCATGTTCTTGTTATTGATGATAATTCTCCAGATCGTACTGCTGAAAAGGTAGTTATGCTTCAGGAAGAATATAAAGGGAGACTATTTTTAGAAAATAGAACAAAAAAATCAGGACTAGGTACAGCGTATGTGCATGGTTTTAAATGGGCATTGAAAAATAATTACGAATTTATTTTTGAAATGGATGCAGATTTTTCACACAACCCAAATGATTTGGAAAAATTATATGATGCCTGTCATTTTGGGGATGCAGATTTAGCTATTGGTTCACGTTATGTAACTGGCGTAAATGTTGTGAACTGGCCATTAAGCCGTGTTTTAATGTCGTATTTTGCTTCAGTGTATGTGCGAATGATTACCGGGATGAAAATACATGATGCGACTGCAGGTTTTGTGTGTTATAAAAAAGTTGTACTCGAATCGATAAACTTGGATAAAATTAGATTTGTTGGTTATGCTTTTCAAATTGAAATGAAATACCGTACATACTGTAAAAAATTGGCTATTTCAGAAGTTCCTATTATTTTTACGGATAGAACGAAAGGACAATCCAAAATGAGTAAGACCATAATTGTTGAGGCTGTATTTGGTGTAATATTATTGCGTTTAAAGAAAATATTTAACAGTTTGTAAAAGAGAATGCTATGAATAGATATTTAATTAAAAATGCTAAAATAGTAAATGAAGGTGTTATTTTTGAAGGTGATCTACTTGTTGAAAATGATCTGATTGTTGAAATTTCGGAGAATATTAGTCTAAAAACTTCAGATTGTATGATTATTGATGCCGAAGGAAATTATCTTATTCCCGGGGTTATTGATGATCAGGTGCATTTTAGAGAACCTGGACTTACTCATAAAGGTGATATTGAATCGGAATCTAGAGCGGCTGTTGCTGGTGGGATAACTTCTTATATCGAACAGCCTAATACGGTTCCAAACGCTGTTACACAGGAAATTCTTGAAGAGAAATACCAAATTGCTGCCGAGAAATCATACGCCAATTTTTCTTTTATGATGGGTGCTACTAATGACAATTTGGAAGAAGTTTTGAAAACAAATCCAAAAAATGTAGCTGGTATCAAGATATTTTTGGGTTCTTCTACCGGAAACATGTTGGTAGATGACGAAGCAGTTTTAGAAAAAATATTTTCATGTACCAATATGTTGATTGCCGTTCATTGTGAGGACGAGCAGACTATCAAAAATAATTTAGAAAAATATAAAGAAGAATATGGTGAAGATGTTCCAGTAACGGCTCATCATCTTATTCGTAGTGAAGAAGCCTGTTATTTATCTTCTTCCAAAGCTGTTGCTTTGGCTAAGAAAACAGGAGCAAGACTACATGTTTTTCACCTTTCTACTGCCAAAGAAATGGAATTGTTTACCAATAAAATTCCGTTGGAAGAAAAAAAGATTACTGCCGAAGTTTGCGTACATCATTTGTGGTTTACTAATGATGATTACGAAACCAAAGGTAATTTTATCAAATGGAATCCAGCTGTAAAAACAGCCAATGACAGAAAAGCGTTGTGGGAAGCTCTTAACGATGGGCGTATTGATGTAGTTGCTACTGATCATGCTCCACATACTCTGGAAGAGAAAAAACAAAAATATTTACAAGCACCTTCTGGTGGTCCACTTGTGCAACATTCACTTGTAGCAATGTTTGAAGCATATCATCAAGGGAAAATAAGTATTGAGAAAATCGTCGAAAAAATGTGCCATAACCCTGCCAAAATTTTCAAAATTGAAAAAAGAGGCTTTATCAAAGAAGGTTATTTTGCCGATTTGGTAATTATTAATTCCGGTTTGCCTTGGGGTGTGAAAAAAGAAAATATACTTTCAAAATGTGGTTGGTCTCCTTTTGAGGGCTTTACTTTCAAATCAAGAATTACACATACTTTTGTAAATGGTAAACTGGTTTATTCTGGTTTCAAAGTAAAAGATATTCGCGCAGGTCAGAGATTGTTATTTGATCGTGAAAATTAATTGCTGATGAAAAAAATCATATTTATTATTGGATTGGTTTGCTTGTTTTTAAGTTGCAATAAGGATCTGGTTGAAAAACCAGATAATTTAATTGATCAACAGGTTATGGAAAATATTTTTTATGACATGTCAATCCTTGAGGCGATAAAATATCAAAATCCAAATTCATTAAATCCGAATGGTATTGATCCAAAGACGTACATTTTTAAAAAATACAATATTGATAGTACTCAGTTGGCACAAAGCAACGCCTATTATGCAGCTGATTACAGAGAATACAAAAAAATGTTTGATCATATAAACGATCGCCTGAAAAAAGAGAAAGACGCTGTAGATTTAATTAATAAAAAAGCTGATCAAAAAGAAGCCGCAATAAGAAAAGCTAAAGCAAAAAAAATTCAGGATTCAATAAAAAAAGTTCAGAAAGCTAAAGAATTAAAAATTAAAAAGGAGAAAGATTCATTGGATAAAGTTAAAAAAGCCAAAGAGTTAAAAGCCAAAAAGAAAAGTGATTCTATTAATGAATCAAAAATCAAAAAGAGTTTAAAGGCTAAAAAATAATCGAAATTTATAAAGCTGTAATTCTTTTTATGTAATCAGGAACGTCTTGGAATGTAATATTCAAGGCGTTTTTTATTTTTTCATTAGAATATAAATCTGTGGTATAAGATGATTTAGCAGATGATTTGCTGAGTTGTCTTTTTTGTCTAAAGACAGTAGAGTAGAACCAATCCAACTTTGATAATGTGTTTATCATAAAAGGCGTCGCATGATAGCTTGGCCTTTTGACTTTTAAAGCATCAGCAATCGAATTCAAAAAATCATGAAAAACAATATTTTGGGCAATTACAGTAAATCGTTCTCCAGCGATAGTGCTTTTCATTAGTTGGTACATAATAGCTACTAAATCTGCAACAGCAACAAAACCAGTTGAACCTTTGGTATAAAATGGCAATCCGTTTTTAACTTTTGTAAAAAGTTCACCACTTCCCTGATCCCAAAATCCCGGACCGATTATAACACCTGGATTTACAATTACTACATTTAGGCCTTCTTGTTGTCCGCGCCAAATTTCCATTTCTGCGCCATATTTTGAAATGGCATAATCGCTATGAAGTTTTTCGGGATTCCATTCGGTTTCTTCGGTGATGATCGTTTCGTGAGCCGCCAAGTCGCCAAGAGCGGCGATCGAACTCACATGGCAAAGTTTATGGACATTATTATTCAGGCAAAAATTGACAATATTAGCAGTACCCTCAATATTAGTTTTTCGGATAAGATCTTCGTCATTTGGATCAAAAGAAATCATCGCAGCACAATGATAAACTTCGTCAATTCCTTCAAAAGCCTTTTCTAAACATGGGATATCAAGAATATCGGCCTCAACCCACTGGATGGTTTCGAACAGGGCGTCTTTTTTGTATAACGAAAATAAAGATTTAGTTTTTTGGACATTTTCTTCGTTTCTATAAATAGCCCGAATTTCTTCTCTTTTATCCGCTAAATGAATTAAGAGATGCGCGCCGACTAAACCTGTTCCTCCTGTTACTAATACCATATTTACAAATGTAATAAGTTTAAAGTTTCTAAGTTTCTAAGTTTCTAAGTTTTTTTGTTTAAAGTTTTTAAGCTTTTAAGTTTGATAAGTTTAAGTTTGATAAGTTGAGTTTTGTTGTCTCAATTCATAATTCATAATTTATAATTCATAATTGAATCACTATCTTTGCCCAAAATTGAATATTAGAAATGAAAAATATAATTTCCGAATTACAATGGCGTGGTTTAGTGCACGATATCATGCCTGGAACCGAAGAACAACTTTTAAAAGAAATGACTACTACTTACATTGGATTTGATCCTACATCAGATTCTTTGCATATTGGTAGTTTGGTTCCGATAATTTTATTAGTTCATCTTAAAAACTTTGGACACAAACCAATCGCTCTAGTTGGTGGTGCGACAGGAATGATCGGAGATCCATCTGGAAAATCTGATGAGAGAAACTTGTTGGATGAAGTTACCTTGAATAAAAATGTTGAAGGAATAAAAGGCGTATTGTCTCGCTTTTTAGACTTTAATGATACTGCTGTAAATGCGCCAGTTTTGGTGAATAATTACGACTGGATGAAAGATTTGTCATTCATCAATTTTGCTCGTGATGTGGGTAAAAGAATCACTGTAAATTATATGATGGCCAAAGATTCCGTGAAGAAAAGATTGTCAGGAGAAGGCGAAGGAATGTCATTCACAGAGTTTACATACCAATTGATTCAAGGTTACGATTTCTATCATTTGCATAAAGAATACAATTGTCTATTGCAAATGGGAGGTTCAGACCAATGGGGGAATATCACCACTGGAACTGAGTTAGTTCGTAGAATGAATGTAGGCGAAGAGGCCAAAGCTTTTGCAATGACTTGTCCGTTAATCACGAAAGCCGATGGTTCTAAATTCGGAAAATCTGAAGGTGGTAATGTGTGGTTAACAGCTGATAAAACTTCAGTATATAAATTTTACCAATTTTGGTTGAATACAACTGATGTTGATGCTGAAAAATACATTAAAATCTTTACTTTTTTAGATCAACAGACTATTGAAGCATTAATCGAAGAGCATAAAGTAGCGCCACATTTAAGAGTGTTACAAAAGAAACTAGCTGAAGAGATTACTGTTTTTGTACATTCAAAAGAAGAATTAGAAAAAGCAATTCAAGCATCGAATATTTTGTTTGGAAACTCCAATGCTGAAGATTTAAAGAAATTGGATTCGGCAACTTTCTTAGAAGTTTTTGATGGTGTTCCTCAAGCTGAAATCGCGAAATCAGACATTGAAGTAGGTCTGGATATCGTTTCTGTTTTAAATGAAAAAACGGGTTTCTTTAAATCGAATGGGGAGGCTAGACGTGCATTAACAGCAAATTCAATTTCTGTAAACAGAGAAAAAATAAATGAAACGTTTGTGCTTTCTGCCAAAGATTTGATTAACAATCAATTTGTATTGTTACAAAGCGGAAAGAAAAATTATTTTGTGATTAGAGTAGTCTAAGGTTTTACAGATTTAATTTGTTTAAGAATTAAATCACCATTAAGTTACAACCTCGAATATCTGAATTATCAAAACGTCCCAATACTTCGAAAGTGGTATTGGGATATTTTTTGCCTAAATCTTGTGTGGCAATAAATGAACAGGAATTGATGTTGGCTAAATCAATTACGTTAATTCCACCAGTTTTACCATCATTTATGTATGTTAATGCATCTTCGGTGTCGCGAATGTGTATTTGCATCCACGAAGGGCATTCAAATATGCCGTTTCCTAATGAATAAGCCTGAGAAAGTAGTTCGGTCATTCCGTATTCTGAATGAATGGCTGAAACGCCAAATCCGTTGCAAAGTTGTTCGTGCAATTCTTCGCGAATCATCTCTTTGCGTCTGCCTTTCATTCCGCCCGTTTCCATGATAATGGTATTCTGAAGATTGAAAGTCCTTTTTTCAATTAAATCCAATAAAGCATAGGTAACTCCAATCAAAATTACATTTTGTCCAGCTTCATCTAATTCAACTAATTTTTTAATTAATTCCTCATGATTGTGTAGGTAAAAACCACTATCGCTATTATTGGTTAGCTGAATTAAATCTTCCACCATATGAATTAAAGATGAGCCTTCTCTTTCCAGATAAGAAGGAAGTAAAGCCAAGACTACATAATCTTCAATATTACCATAGAATTGTGAAAACCCTTTGCGATAGCTTTCTTCGTAAATAGAAACATCAGTAATCAAATGTTTACTAGTAATGACTCCTGTAGTACCGCTACTGGTAAAAGTAGTTTCAATTGGATCGTTATTTGAAACCACATTATGGCTCTTAAAAAATTGAATAGGTAAAAAAGGAATTTGATGCAGTGACTTTACTTTCTGCGGATTGGTTTTTAATAAATCGCAAAATTCTTGGTAAACCAAATTGTTTTCATATTGGTAACGAAAAATTTTTAAAGCTATTTTTTCAAATTGCTTCTGACTCGAAATGGCAAATATATCGCTGGCTGTAATCAACTTCTTTTTTTGTGGCAAAGATAGTGATTCGA
The DNA here is from genome assembly GCF_035456085.1 of Flavobacterium sp. Classification (GTDB taxonomy): domain Bacteria; phylum Bacteroidota; class Bacteroidia; order Flavobacteriales; family Flavobacteriaceae; genus Flavobacterium. The sequence goes on along the minus strand of NZ_DATIDY010000107.1, from coordinate 31,935 downwards.
TGACAAAATCAATTTCAAAATCAATTTCAATGGCAATTAGTGCAAAAACCTAAGAATATCAGATATGAGCTTTATAAGCCACACTTTCTAATTTGATATATGAAATCGTATATTGTTTTGATATAAAAAAAGTTCCAATGATTATTGGAACTTTTTGTGACTTTTTATTAAGAAGAATTATCGTATTATTAATTTTCTGCTGCTAGTTGATTCTTCTTCTTTTATTTTTATGATGTAAACTCCAGGTGAAAGATTAGAGACATTTAATTCTTTGTCGCTAATTATGGTTTGCAATACTTTTTTCCCGAGCACATCAAAAATAATAATTTCCTTGTCTAATTCTTTTTTTGAAGAAATATAGACTTTGCCAGCGGTCACAGGATTTGGATACAAATTTAACCCTTCAATTGAAATGTCATCTTGTATTTTTGGCTGCTTACTATCTTGAGCTTTTGCTCCCGAAGTAAAAAAGAATGCCGCTAAGAGTATAATATAAAAGTAGTTTTTTGCCATCAGCTTTGTTTTGTGATATAAAGGTAAATAAAAATAATTATAAAAAAAAAACATCCTGATTTTTAGGATGTTTTTAATTTTTTTTTAACTAAGTAGTAGCTCTTTACAGTTTTGTAAGCAAGTTTACTCCGTCAACTGTACACCATGCACCAGCTGTTAATGAAGCACCTGTAGCGGTATTACTTTGAACAAAAGTACCTGTTGGAAAAGCTACAACAATATCAGCAGTAGCTCCTATTGGTAATATGTTAGTAGTATTTGAGATTTTTACGTTTAATAGTTTAATTTTTGATGTTTTTACTTGGTGGTCATTAGTAGCTACATCAAGGATACTTACTGCACTACCGAAGTAAGTTACTGCAGGTGTTCCAGTTGTAGTGTAATTTCCGTAACCATCTATAATGATATTGCTATATTCACCATTACCTTCTCTCTTGAATTGGAAAGCATCAACTTGATTGTCACCAGCTTCAGGTACATTTCCAGCTTCTCTTCTTAAGGTAATATTAGAAACTTTTGGTCCATAAGCATTGTCATTTGCAGATGCTTCAATTTCCATACCGTAATTTCCTTTTCCAGTTTGATAAGCATACCAGTTTGTATTGGCAGTACCTTGCCATCCATCTTGCCAGTCAAAAGCATCATCATAGTTACCATAAGAAATTGCGTTTGTCATACTCACAGTTCCTCCAAAGAATTCATATCCATCATCAGCACCTTTGTAAGATACCAAGTGATCTAAAGTTGTTCCTGAACCTACTGAGTAAAAAGTGAAACCATTATTTTCTTTCTGACCATCAGCTAATTTTGAACCAGCATATTCTACTCTTGTATATACTAATGATCCACCATTATGAGTAGGATTTGTTCCTCCGTAAGAAATATTATTTCCATCTTCTGATGTCGAACTAGATTTTGCACCAGCAACATTTACTGGAGCATCACCGTACATAATGATTCCACCCCAAGATCCTGGAAGTTTTGATTTTTCTGTAAATACAACTGGTTTGTCAGCAGTTCCTTTTGTGATTAATTTTCCACCTTTCAACACAACTAAGGCGTTGTCTCCAGTAGCTTTATCAATCGTGATTATTGATCCTGCTTCAAAAGTTACGGTTACACCTTCATTGATTTTTACAATTCCTTTTAAAGTATAGTTTCCGTAAGCGTAAGTTATGTCTTTAGTAATTGGACCTGTAATTTCACCTGTAGCTGGTGTAACAACTGGGGTTGGTGTTGGGTCATCGCTACTTGAGCAAGAATTTAAAAATAACCCTGTTACAAGTGCTAAAGCTAAAAATTTTGTTTTCATAGTTTGTTTTATTTGATTTTATTTTTGACAAATGTATGAGCTAAATTACCCTCAAGAGTTATGCTAATATTACATTACAGTTATCAAAAAATAATATTAATGTCAAGAGAATGTTAAGCAAATTAATTTTGTATTAAATAGCTGTTTTTGAGTAGTTTGTATAAAAAAAGCTCCGAAAACGGAGCTTTTGGGTTTAATGTTTTTAATGTTTTTTAAAAAGTATATCCAAGTTTTAATGAGAATCCAATTCCTTTTTTGTAACTATTTGCTAGTAGTGATTGTTCGGCAACTTTTATAGTTCCATCATTTCCGAATTCAAGTTTTCGTAATGGATTTAGCAAGTTGTCTGCAGTGAATTTTACATCAAAATGATCAGATACTTTGCTTCCCCACACAAAATCCAGTTGTTGAACAGGTAATTCGTATGTATGATCTTGACCATTTGTACCTACTGCAAAAATTCTTTTTCCAAAAACACCATATACTAATGACATTGTATTAGTCCAATCTTTGCTTAGATTAAATTCATATTTCAAATCTGAATTTACTAACCAATCTGATGCACCTTGTAATGATCTTGATTGATGCGTTTCTATCGAAGGCTTTACAGTAATAATTCCATCTTCATCAATCGATTCAAATGTTGGACTTACAGTAACTTTTGATGACATTAAAGTAGCATTCAATCCCCATGAAAAGCTTGATAAATTTTCTGAAATTCGTTCTAAACTTAAAATTAATTCAGCTTCTGCACCAAATAAATTTGCGCTGTCAGAATTCAAAAAGGTGGTAACTGTTCCAGTTGTGGCATTCGAAATAAATGTTTTTTCGATTGGGTTTATAATGTGTTTTCCAAATAATCCAATGGCAAACATTTCTTTTGCTGTTGGGAATAATTCATATTTTAAATCGGCATTGTAATTATCGCTATTTTTCAAAATTGAATTTCCTTGAGTAGAAGTTCCATCGGCATTTATGTATGATATTGGGAAAGCTTCCATGATAACTGGACGAGTATAGGTCTTACTTGCGGCAAAACGGAAGTTAGCTGTTTCCGTCAACAAATATTTTAGGTTTAAAGAAGGTAAAAAATAAGTGTTGTCATATTTCAATATTTTAAAAGGAGCGTCAAAAGAACCTAAAGGTCTATAATGTGTCTCTTTAGTGGCATTTTCAAATCGAAGACCTCCATTAAGTTCAAATTTTTCTCCAAATTTCAAAAATAAGTTAGCATAACCTGCATTAACCATTTCATCAAGTTTAACTTTGTAGGTCGCATTCGAGCTTTCGCTAAAAACCACTTTATTTGCTAAAATGTCACTAGTAATTTGATCGTCAATATTATTTATGTTTGATGAAAAGCCGTTACCAGCACTGGCAACAAAACGATAAGATGATTCCATCATATTTCCATTACCATTATAACCAACAGTAAGTTTGTTTTGCTTGTCGTTATTACCGAATTTTAAATTATACTCTACCATAGCTGAGTAAAATGAATTTCCATCAATAGTTAAATACTGGCGCAAGAAATTATTTCCTCCATATGAAGTACTGATTACATCGTCATTTTGCTTAACCCCTGTGAAAAATTTTCTATCAGGTTGCTCATATTTTGTTACTGCAAATGAAGCACCAGCTTTAATGGTCTGATTTTTATCTTTTGTTAATGCATAATCGCCAAATAATTGACCATTCAAATAGTCACTTTTATCCAATTGATTGGTGCGAATAAGCGTGTGTTGCTCTGCAGTTCCGCCGGATTGACCAAATTGATCTTTAATAGAGTTTAGAGTGGTTCTGATGTACATGGTATTGAAAGATAATTTAAGTCTATCATTTCCATAATTTAATCCAACCAATGCTGAGTTTGTGGTTTTAAAACGATAATCAGTGCTGATGAAATTATTAACATATTTTGAACCAGAAGTTTGTAAATCTATCGTTCTATCAACTCCTTCTCTTACAGAAAAATTATTGTCATAATTTATAGAAAGTAAATAGGAGAAATTTTGATTATTGTTCAAATTAAATTTTTCACTATGCAAAAGATTAATACTTGTGTTCAGAGGGCTTTTGTTTTCTTTTACACTAAAACCTTTGTCATTACTTATTGAGTTTAATGCTTGATCTGTTGTAAAAGTTTGACGCGAACCTGTATCTCCAAGAAAGCCAGGAAGAGCTCTTTCGCTTCCATTAAAACCCCAAAAACCTTTTGTAGTTTCAGCATCTTGGGCCAGCAAGAAATCGCTAAGACTGTTTCCTGTTGTATAACCAAAACCAAGATTCAGTTTAGTAATGCTTTTGGTGACTTTAGAAGTTTGAATATTGAAAGTTCCACCAGCAAAATCGCCATAAATATTTGGGTTGAATGTTTTGTATACGTCAATTACTCCAACAATATTCGTTGGAAACAAATCCAAAGGAACAATTTTTGAAAACGGGTTGTTAGTAGGAGCAGCCAAATCATTAATCAATAAATTATTGTAACGATCTTCTAATCCACGTACAAATAATCCTCGAGAACCTACTTTAGTGATTCCGGTGATTTTAGTTAAACCTTCCTCAACATCGCTTACGCCTTTACGTGACATTTCCTGTGCCCCAATACTTTGTTTGATGACAACGGCTTGTTTTTGTTCTAATAATAAAGCGGTTTCTTTTTCTCTCCCGCCGCCAGTAGATTTAACTACTACATCTTTTAATTTGTAACTGCCAGATCCTATCGAATTATTTAAGGTTACGGTTTGATTAGCCGCAACAGTAACCGGAGCTTCTACAGATTCGTATCCTACAAAGCTGAATTTAATTGTATAAGTTCCTGGTTCAACTGTAAGTGTATATTTTCCTTCTATATCTGTGTTAACACCTATTTTTGTACCTTTAATCAAAACATTAGCAAAAGGTAATGGCTGATTGTTCGAATCTTTGTCTAATAAAACACCTGTGATAGTTCCTTTGTTTTGTGAAAAACTAATTGCACAAATGAATAATGTAAAGAATAGAAATTTTAATTTCATTTTTAGTTGTTTTTATTTTTCTGCAAATAAATGGCAGGATTCTAGTCTTTGTGTTAACTTCCCGTTATGAATGAATATCAAAATTATTATGAAATTGTTAACATATTAAATTAAGGTTAAGTCCTCAGTTTTGATATTGTTAATAATTGTTTATTGTTACTTTTACACTGCAATTAAAAGTTATTGTATCTTTAATAAGATTTATACAATAGAAAAACTTAAGATTTTTGCTATTAATATGAAGAAGAAAAACACCAAAATTCTTCTGGTCGATGATGAACCAGATGTTTTAGAAATTGTAGGTTATAATTTAGCACAAGAGGGTTATCAAATTGTTACCGCTGTAAATGGTAAAGATGCTATCGAAAAAGCTAGAAAAGAATTGCCAAGTCTCATTATAATGGATGTTATGATGCCAGAAATGGACGGTATGGAAGCTTGCGAAAATATTAGAAAAATTCCTGAGTTAAATAATACAATCATCACTTTCCTTACTGCAAGAAATGAAGATTATTCTCAAGTCGCCGGTTTTGATGCTGGCGCTGATGATTATATTACTAAACCAATAAAACCAAAATTATTGGTCAGTAAGGTGAAAGCTTTATTGAGAAGACTAAAAGAGCAAGACCAAAATAGCGAAACTCTAAATGTTGGCGGAATCGAAATTAACCGTGAAGAATATAAAATCATTAAAGATACTTTTGAAATTGCTTTACCAAGAAAAGAGTTCGAATTGTTTTATCTTTTAGCATCCAAACCTGGAAAAGTTTTTAAGAGAGAAGAAATTCTGGATAAAGTTTGGGGTAATGATGTTGTTGTAGGTGGACGAACTATTGATGTTCACATTAGAAAACTTCGCGAAAAAATCGGTGATGACCTTTTTAAAACCATAAAAGGAGTAGGATATAAATTTGAAATTTAAATTTTTTAAGTTTCCAAGATTCTAAGTTGCTGAGTTCCTAAGAGCCTCAGCAACTATTTTTTTTTAAATTTCTAAATATTAGTGAGTGCTTTTAAAAACTTTGAACCTTAGAATCTTAGCAACTCAGCAACTTTAAAGATCAACCATGAAAATCAATTTCAAAAAAAGTTACAAGTTTGCTCTAAAATCGGCCTTGTATATCAGTATGTTTGTGGCAGGACTTAGTATGATGCTTGCTTCATCGTTATATAAAGCACCGTTCAATATTGTATTATTCTCGGGATTTATTAGTCTTTTTTGTGTTTATGTGTTTGCGTTTTTTGTTTTGCAATATCGTGTAGAACGCTTTATATATCGAAGAGTCAAAAAGATTTATGATGATGTTTCGCTGTTAGAATCCAGTACATTTATCAATAAGCCAATCAATACAGATATGGAAACTTTGACTCGAGAGGTAAAGAAATTTGCTACCGATAAAAAGTTGGAAATTGAAATGCTGCAAATACGCGAGGAATACCGAAGAGAGTTTTTAGGAAATGTTTCTCATGAACTCAAAACACCGTTGTTTACCGTTCAGGGCTATTTGTCGACACTCCTTGATGGCGCAATGGACGATAAAACCATCAGAAAAAAATACCTAAAACGTGCCGAAAAAGGAGTTGAACGCTTAATTTATATTGTCGAAGATTTGGATATGATTACCAAATTAGAATCGGGTGATTTGAATCTTGAGTTTACAAAATTTGATATTGTCAAACTTATTCAGAATGTTTTTGATTTATTAGAGATGAAAGCTGATAAAAACAATATCACTCTGGCGTTTGAAAACGAGAATATTAAACCCATTTTTGTAAATGGTGATAAAGATAAGATTCAGCAAGTGGTTGAAAATTTACTGGTCAACTCCATAAAATATGGAAAAGATGGTGGTCTGACTGAAGTTTCGATTGTTAATTTAACCAATAAAAAAGTATTGGTACGCATTTCTGATAACGGAGAAGGTATAGAAGCGCAAAATGTACCACGTATTTTCGAACGTTTTTACAGAGTTGACAAAAGTGGTTCCCGCACCGAAGGAGGATCAGGTTTGGGACTTTCTATCGTAAAACATATTATCGAAGCACATAAAGAGAAAATTTATGTTGAAAGCGAATTCGGAGTAGGTTCTGAATTTTCATTTACACTTGAAAAAACTTTCATAACTGATCAATATGGCCTAAAATAGATTGCAATTAAACATTTAGTAATATTGATAAACAGATTTAAAAAATAGTTATATTTGTTTGATTGCTAAGTGAATAAAGTGTTTTTTTTAAAAAAATAAAAATTTCATCTACAACAAAAAACACCTCATAACATTAAATTGTTTTGTAAATAACATTGTGTTAACGTTATCTTAACATAACGGCTTCACCTTTGCAAAAAAATTAATCATATAGTAAAAATGAAAAAAATTTTATTTGCAGGTTTATTAACCATGTCGTTTGTCGCTAATGCGCAAATTGGCAACAAAGACGAAATCAAAAAAGAAGTGGTTCGTATCATGGATTCGATAAACACCGCTAATAAAGCAAAACAACTTGAAAGCGATAAGGTAGCTCAGGAAAAAGAAGAAAAAGAAAAGGAGGCGTGGTACAGGAGAATTTCATTGCGAGGTTATATCCAAGTTCGATACAATGGATTATTTTCTACCAATGATAAAGTATCTTGTGAGCAATGTGACAAATCTTGGGGAACTACTTCTACAGAGCCTGATGCTAAATCCAATAATGGTTTTTTCATAAGACGTGCGCGTTTGGTCTTTTCGGGGCAAATCCATCCTAATGTTTTTATTTACATTCAACCTGATTTCGCCAGCTCGCCTTCATCTGGAGTTAATAATTTTGCGCAACTTAGAGATGCTTACGCAGATATTTCATTTGATAAAAAAAGAGAATATAGAGTAAGAGTCGGACAAAGTAAAGTGCCTTTTGGTTTTGAAAATTTGCAATCAAGCCAAAACCGTTTGACTTTAGATCGTAATGATGCTCTTAATAGCGCAATACCAAACGAAAGAGATTTAGGAGTGTTTTTTTACTGGGCTCCAAGTGAAATCAGAGAACGCTTCGCAATGCTCGTAAAAGATGGCTACAAAGGTTCCGGAGATTATGGAGTGTTTGCTTTTGGAGCTTATAATGGTGCCAATGTAAACAAACCTGAAACCAATAGAAATTTGCATGTCGTTGCCAGAGTAACCTATCCATTTGTTATCGGAAACCAAATAATAGAACCTGGAATACAGGCATATACTGGTAAATGGGCTTTTACAAGTGAAATTTCTAATGGCGTAATCACCAATTTTGACAAGCAATATGTGACTGACCAAAGAGTTGGCGCTACTTTTGTATTGTATCCAAAACCATTTGGAATTCAAACAGAGTATAATATCGGCAAAGGACCTCGTTATGACAAGCTTACCAATGCTGTTGAAGTTTCTGATTTGAATGGCGGTTACATAACGTTGAATTACAAATGGGACATTTCATTAGAAAAACATCATTTTCTCTATCCTTTTGCCAAGTTCCAATATTATGACGGTGGGAAAAAATATGAAAAGGATGCCAGAAGTTATATTGTAAGAGATTATGAATTTGGTCTGGAATGGCAACCAATTAAAGCTTTTGAACTAGTGGCTGAATGGGTTGTTGCCGACAGAACTTTTGAGGATAGTGAACTCCCAAACAATAGACAACAAGGAAATTTGTTGCGTTTGCAAGCACAGATTAATTTTTAGATTAGTATAAAAAAACGATAAGATCTTGTTTAAAAAAAGGCTATTTCGCAGTTGTGAAATAGCCTTTTTTACAATTTTACTTTTTACTTTTATTGTTACTAAATTATTTCCTAAAAACACAAATGGTAAAGATTGAATAATATTTACTTAACACAGCCTTAATATGTTAGTAGTATTTTTGTTTAAATTAAAACACATTTAAACAATGAATAAAACTAAATTAAAATACCTAATTCTCTTAGCCATAGCAATGACTATTGGATATTCGTTTACTACTTTGAATAAAATAACAATCAAAGGCTCTGATACCATGGTTATTTTATCTCAAAAATGGGCTGAGGTATATATGAAAAAAAATCCTGGAACAACCATTCAGGTTACTGGTGGAGGATCAGGTGTTGGTTTGGCCGCATTAATCAATGGTTCTACTGATATTGCCAATTCAAGTCGTCCAATTAAGCCAGCGGAATTAGAAAAAATTAAAGCAAAATATAATAAAAACGGAATCGAAATTGCTTGTGCAAAAGATGGCTTATCTGTTTTTTTAAACAAAGGAAATAGCGTTTCAGAATTGACAATACAGCAAATAGGCGATATTTTTTCAGGAAAAATTACCAATTGGAAACAAGTTGGTGGTGCTGATGCCAAAATTCAATTGTATGGAAGAGAAAGCAGTTCAGGAACATTTGAGTTTTTCAAAGAACATGTCGTAAAAACCGATTTCTCCAGAACTTGTCAAACTTTGCCAGGAACTGCAGCAATTGTAAATGCTGTAAAGAAAGACAAATACAGCATCGGTTATGGTGGTGCAGCTTATGCCGAAGGCGTTAAAGACTGTGCGGTTAAAAAAGATGCCAAAACCAAAGGCGTTTTGCCAACTGCAACAACCATAAAAAACAAAACATATCCAATTTCGAGGTACTTGTATATGTACCTAAAATCGAAACCAACAGGCGAAACTAAAGCTTTTGTTGATTGGGTTTTGAGTCCGGAAGGTCAAAGCCTTATTGCCGACGTTGGGTATTATCCTTTAAAATAATAGATAAAATATCCCTTGTTTTTATATCGAAATGAGGGATGTTTTTTTTATACAGTTCGAATTCCTAAATAAATTAAATGAATTCTCAAATCCCTCCATTAACCAATACTTTTACTAAGGAAAGTTTAAAAAAGCAATTCAGACTCTCTGAGTTTCTTGCTGAAAAAATCATTGCTTCAGTTGCTTTTTTATCGATAGCAACGATCTTTTTAATTTTCATTTTTGTTTTTAAAGAATCAATTCCGTTGTTTACTTCTAAAACAGACTCGAAAACAATAACAGAAGTTCAAACCACAGAAAAACCTGAAACCTATGGCACTGGAACTTCCGAAGAGCTAAAACCAGAAACATACGGCGCAACTACCGAAGAGTTAAAGCCAGAAACTTATGGGTCAGAATCTGCGTCCAATGAGGATTTGAAGCCTGAATCTTATGGAGATACTCCAACAGAAGACTTAACAGTTCCATCAACTGATGAAAACACAAAAGTAGCTCCGCCAAATCAACAAGGGGCAGATAAAACGTGGAGTACATTTTTTAGTTCAGAGTGGGTTCCAGTGTCTGATAATCCAAGATTTGGATTGTTAGCATTGTTAATTGGTACTTTAAAAGTAACCATTATTGCTATGCTCATTGCGGGTCCTTTGGCAGTTTTAGCTGCATTATACACTTCTTGTTTTGCATCAAAACGCGTGAAGGAAATTATTAAGCCTATTATCGAAATGCTGGCAGCTTTTCCGTCTGTAGTTATTGGTTTTTTTGCTTTGATGGTTTTGGCCAGTTTTTTTCAGGATATTTTTGGATATGAGTCTAGATTGAACGCTTTTATTGGTGGTGTTGCTATGGCTTTGTCCGCAATTCCAATTATTTATACCATTTCGGAAGATGCTTTGTCAGCGGTTCCCAAAACTTATAGTGAAGCGAGTTTGGCGTTGGGCGGTAGCAAATGGCAAACTGCTTTTTTTGTGATTTTACCAGCGGCAACGCCGGGAATTTTTGCAGCATTATTATTAGGTATTGGAAGAGTTTTTGGCGAAACAATGATTGCACTTATGGCAACTGGAAATGCGGCTTTAACATCTGCTAACCCTTTTGAAAGTGTACGAACTTTTGCAGCGACCATTGGTTCGGAAATGGCCGAAACCGTTTTTGGCGAAACCCATTACAGCGTGTTGTTTTTTATAGGGTCATTACTTTTTGTATTCTCGTTTGCTTTAAATGCAATAGCCGAGTTTTATATAAAAGGCAAATTATTGAAAAAATTCCAAGGTAAATAATATGGAAGCAGTTTTGAATCAAACAGAGAATCATTTTTTTTCAAGCAAAAAAAATAACTCGGAGGCCAAAGGTAAATTTTTCATTGGACTTACTAAATTGGCGGTAATCCTTATTATTGCAATCCTTTTTGTTATTCTAGGAATTATTATTTATCAAGGGAGAACTAAATTTTCATGGGATTTTATTTCTTCTTTTCCAACAAATGGAATGACCGAAGGCGGAATTTTTCCTGCTTTAATCGGAACTTTTATTTTGGTAATCGTAATGTCTATTGCTGCGGTACCTTTTGGAACTATTACAGCACTTTATCTAACAGAATATGCTCATGAAAGTTCCAAATTTGCAGCAGCAGTACGATTCTCTGTTCGTACTTTGGCAGTTGTACCTTCTATCATTTTTGGACTTTTTGGATTGGGTTTTTTTATACAGTTTATAGGGGCAGGGGCTGACACCGTTCTCAACGATGGGCAATTACGATGGGGACAACCTAATATTCTTTGGGCAAGTTTAACCATGTCGTTATTGACTTTACCTGTGATTATTGTTTCTGTTGAAGAAGCATTAAAAACAATTCCTCGCGAACTAAGAGAAGCAAGTCTGGCACTTGGCGCAACAAAATGGCAAACGATCTGGAAAATAATTCTGCCAGAATCTATATCAGGAATTATGACGGGAACTATTCTTGCCGTAAGCAGAGGTGCTGGTGAGGTTGCCCCAATTTTATTTACCGGAGCTGCTTATTATTTGGCAACACTTCCAGGTTCTTTGAGCGATCAGTTTATGAATTTGGGGTATCATATTTACATTATGTCGACCCAATCTTCGGATGTGGAGAAAACGATGCCGATACAGTTTGCTACAACTTTGGTATTGCTGATTTTGACATTGTCCTTGAATATAGTAGCGGTAATTATTAGATCTAGAATAAGAAGAAAAGCAAAATAAGTCCTTAGTTCTTAGTGATAAGTCCTTAGTTTTTGGTAATTAAGGAACACAACAAATAAATGTAAATATCGATTTTTTACTTTTAAAGTCAATCACTAATCACTAAAAACCAAACCATACTTAACCAAAAAGAATGAAAGAAATAAAAATAAAAGTAAACGACTTATCGTTGCATTACGGTGAAAAAAAAGCGTTGAATGAAATCACAATGGATATTCCAGCCAATAAAGTGACTGCTTTGATTGGGCCTTCGGGTTGTGGTAAATCGACTTTTTTGAGGTGTATCAATAGAATGAATGATTTGATTCCGAATGTTTCTATAACAGGAAATATGTTGGTTGAAGGTATTGATATTTACGACAAAAATGTCGATGTAGTTAATATTAGAAAAAAAATTGGAATGGTTTTTCAAAAATCGAATCCTTTTCCAAAATCCATTTATGAAAATATCGCGTATGGTCCCAGAATTAATGGTATCAACGATAAATCACGATTAGATGAAATTGTAGAAAAGTCGTTGCGTCAAGCGGCTATTTGGGATGAACTTAAAGACCGTTTGGATGATTCTGCTCTTGGACTTTCGGGAGGGCAGCAACAGCGTTTGTGTATTGGCAGAACTTTGGCGGTGAACCCAGATATTATTTTGATGGATGAACCTGCGAGTGCTTTAGATCCAATTTCTACTTCCAAAATTGAAGAGTTAATACATCAATTAAAAGAGCAATATACTATCATTATTGTTACTCACAATATGCAACAAGCAGCAAGAACAAGTGATCATACTGCTTTCTTTTATATGGGAAGTTTAATAGAAATGGGAAAAACAAATGCCATTTTTACTAATCCTTCGCAAAAACAAACTGAGGATTATATTACAGGAAGATTTGGATAATTGTTTAATCGTATAGATGTTTATCGTTGAATTGCTTTTTGTTGATTCGACTTTAAATTTTTAAACTTTAAACTTTAAACTTTAAATATGAGAACACATTTCGAAATAGAATTAGATAAATTAAAAGGAGTTATTGAAAAAATTGGGTCATTGGCTGAAGGCCAGGTTATTGAGGCTGTAAAAATACTTTTGCAGGAGCCAGAAGCCTTAGAGCCTAAAATCATTAAAAAAACCGAAAATAAGATTGATAAATTAGATGTCAAAATTGATGAAATTTGTCAACGTATTTTTGCATTAGAACAGCCTGTTGCTTCCGATTTGCGTTTTATTATGTCGGCAATGCAAATTAGCAATGAGATTGAGAGAATAGGCGATTTATCAATCAGCATTGTAAAAAAAGCTAAAAATATTAAAGAAAAGCACGATTTGATTCTAAAGTTTAATATCGCTGATATTTCTAAATTGGTTGAATTGATCACAGTAAAAACTAACAATTGTTTTGTAACTCGCGAAGGAAGTACAATTGGGGAAATACTGATTTTGAATAAAGACATTCGAAACAAATGTGAAGATGCTATTCATGATATTATCAATGAGATGAAAGTCAACTCCAAAGCGGTAGTTTCCGGTACAAATTTGGTAATTGTCTTAAAACATTTGGAACGCATATCTGAACATTGTACCAATATTGCGGAATATGTTTATTTCATGGTCAATGCCAAAATTATCAAACACGATAAGTTGGATGATATTTTGCCATGAGAATAGAAGTCAAATTCTATATTTCCCCAAAAACATTTAGCTAATTTGGAATAAGGACTAAAGCCTTATTGGAGACCCTTCCTTCATCAGGATGACAATTTTGGAAATTTTTTTTATAGAAATTATTTTTAAAAAATCTTAAACAATTCTTCCCAATTCACTGCGTTGTCTAATAGAGGTAGTCCGTTATATTGCTCAATTTTCGAAATATCTTCAATTTTAAATTTATTCTGATGTGTAAATGGCACAAGACCTTCTTCCTGTAGTTTTTCGGCGAGATAAATCTGTTCGTATTGTCCGGGAGTTGGGATAAAAAAAGCTTTTTTATTCAATTTGACCAAATCCATAATTGTGGTATAGCCAGATCTGCAAAGCACTTTTTCGCTTTCGTTAAAAGTATGTTCCAGTTGGCGGGTTTTCATGAAATTATAATAAGTTACATTTCCTATCTGTTCCTTTTTTTGCACCGTCTCGATGACTCCTTTTATAAAAATAACTTTGCCGTCATAGCGTTTTATTTCTTCTGAAAGATGCTTTTCAAGTAATCCACGTTGAGGTTCTGGACCAGATAAAATAATCATCAGGTTGTACTTTATAGGCAACGCCATTTTGCGCATCCGGCTCAGAGGGCCTAAATAGCTAACGGGCATCGAAATTTTTTCTATGTGTCCTAATTTTCCACTGAGATTTAGTTTTGAGTTTACATCAGGAATCCAGCAGGCAGTGTATTTTTTTATAATATGCTGATGTATTTTACTGGTAAGCCAGGTTGTGTTTCCAGTCATCACATTCAATTGATGGGTGATGAAAACAGATGGTATTTTTTTATGAAAAACACCCAATCGATTATCAGAAATGATTCCGCCGATATCGTATTTTTTGACCCATTTTTTCACCATTTTTTTTTCTTCTTTTATGGCTTCGATCATTCGGGGCAAGTTTTTAATTAGTTTCCATTTAAAGTTCTTGCCATTTTTAGCATATTCGATATGATAGGAAGGTAATTCAAGGGTTTTTAAATAAGGGAATTCTTTGCGGAGTAATTCAAGAGCAATCCCATCAGAAGCAATTATGGGCGTGAAATTATTTTCCTGTAATGCTTTAATAATTGGAATGCAGCGGGTAGCATGACCAAGTCCCCAATTTAATGGAGCTACTAAAATGGTCTTGTTTTCAGAGTTCAAATTCATGTGCTTCTTACTATATATTTGTAAGGCTAAAGATACTTGAAGGGGTATTTTTGAATGTTTGCAATGTATTACTAAAAGATTATTTAATTAGAAAAATAAGGACTTTTCGAAGTTTTTCATTTTTCAAAAGTATGTAAATAAAAAAAGCTCACCAATATCGATGAGCCTTTAATGTATTGAAATCAATTTTATTTTTTTATATAAGTTTTATTTCCGTTTGAATTAATGTAGTATTGACCACCTTGAGGACCGGTATATAATTTTTTTCCGTTATAGGTTCCAGTTACTTTATCTGCAGTTTTCACAGCTTCTTTTTTGGCTTTGTCTGCGCTTTTTTCAACCGCTTTATCAGCTTTGGCTACGGCTTTTTTGGAATCTTTCGCTACGTTATCGGCACCTTTTTTAGTTTCTTTAGCAGCTTTGTCTACTGTAGCTTTGGATTCTTTGGCTACGTTATTGGCACCTTTTTTAGTTTCCTTAGCAGCTTTGTCTACTGTAGCTTTGGAATCTTTGGCTGCTTTATTTACATCTTTTTTAGTTTCTTTAGCAGCTTTGTCTACGGTTGTTTTTGATTCTTTGGCTGCTTTATCAGCTGTTTTTTTGGTATTTTTCGTTGTTTTTTCAACAGTTGATTCTTCTTTACTTTTGGTGGTTTGGGCGTAAAAAGTATTCGAAACAATAAAGAAGAAACTTAAGAACAATAATTTTTTCATAGCTGTTAAATTTTAAATTAGTTTTAAATTTACTGATTTTTTTTTAAAATTATAATGCTAAATTGCTAAAAATAAGCTCTTAATTCTACGCTTCCAGTATGAATAGCATCGCTGGTTTCGCTTTTTCGACCTTGATAAATAAAATTCAAATCCAAAAACTTTGTAAGGTTTACTTGAAACAAAGTTCTCCAGGTAATATTTTGTCCTTTTTGCAGTCCTTCAAGCATTTGGTAACCTGCTGAGGAATATTCATCACCAACGAAATCATTATGGTATAATGAAATTTCACTATTAACATTGAATTTGGATGTACCAGTGTAAATAAAAGCGGTTCCAAAACGGTTTTGTTTTAAAACATCCAAACTTCCAATTTGGTTTTCTTTGTTCAAATATTCATAAAACAGGTCCAAAGTCACATTCTTGGAAAACAGATAACTAATTTTCGGGAACAACTGATACCCTTCAATAATATAATTTTTTTCGGCAAATGTCTGTGATTCTGTGGTGTTTTGAATGGTTTTTGCCAGTAAATCAAAAAGCCAGCTTTTCTGAAATAAGTGTTGGTATTCCAGTTGATGAAAACTATTATTGTTTTTGGAGGTACCTATTGATAATAAGTTCTGTGTTTGGTTCTTCGTAAAAGTATAAGTGACCGAATGATTCCTTTTTCCTCGATTATAAAACAAACTATTACTAAAAGTTTTGATAAGCCCTAAAACATCTTCATTAGGCGATTGAAAAGGATTTAGTTCCAAATTGCCACCATCATTTTTGACCTTTCGATCCATAATAAACGAAGTTTGCATGTAAAAATAGGAGAGTAGCTTTTTAAATGATTGATTGTTTTGCCAAATGATTGGGTTGATAATAAAGGATTGCGAGAATCGGTTTTGATTGGTTTTGATATAAAATTGATTTGGTAAAAATATTCGGGTATAAGTCGCCAAATCTGAAAAAGGGGCAATTTCAAATTCTTCTAAATCTTTTATTCCATTTCCATTGTAATCATTCCAGGTGTACTTTCCTTGTCCAGCAGGAACTTCAACATAAGTATAATCCTGAAATGGCATTGTTCCCGAATTGGTTTCGTAGCGGGTATTGCTTTGAACTAATTTGTTAAAAAATTGATCATTATAGGTGATTCTTGAGTTGAGAGATGGTGTGTCTTTCAAGTTTGGATCGGTATAATTCAATTGTCTGTAATTGACAAATATCGAAATATCCCGGGTTTCTGTCTGTAATAATTTGGATTGAAAATTATAACTATTCGAGGTGTTGACTCTTTGCAACAATCCGTTTTGAACACTGTCATTTATTCTTCTTGCATAACCCAATTGAACATATACTTTGGTGCTATCGCCATGACCAGCAAATATTCCGAATTCCGAAAAGCGTTGGCTCAGTAGAGAAAATTGCTGAGTAATTTTGTTTTTTTCCTGATTATCTTCAAAATGAATGGTGCTTCCAACCCAATTTGTTTTATGGTTGTAACGTATTTGCGAAAGGTTTCTCAAAAAAGTGGTTTTATTTTCTAAATCGTCACTTTTTAAATAACTGCCATTATTTCTAAAGCTCCAGTTTTTGCGTTCAAAATTGGCGTTGAGATTGTTTTTTACACCCGAATACGTATTAGAAAGATTTAGTTTTTCAAAAGTATAAGTAACATTGGCTACAGTTGATGAATCTTTTTTTGGTGCTAAACTAAAATTAAAACCCGTTCCCAATAAACTCTGATCACCAGTTGCATTTAAAGAATTAACATTCCAATCGCGGTAAAATTCTATGTTATTAATTCGTTCTACAGGTTTAAAGTTGGCTTGTACTGCCTGAAAATTGGCGAATGCATCGATATTCCATTTGTTGGAATACAATCGTTGCTTTGCGTTGATTTCGCCGGATAATCCTCGGTTGTTATTATCGTCAATCGAAGAAAATAAATTTTGGTCACTATTGCTCACGGCCAATTCAAAACCTACAGCGGTTTTCTCGGAAGGATTGTATTTTCCAAAAAAAGTAGCTACTTGCGATTTTATCGGTGCCATCAATTGAACGATTGGTTCGTAACTACCCTGCGGAATTCCGTTGATTGGTGCAACATATTCAAATATTCTGTCGACACTTGTGGGATTCGTCAAAATATAATTCCCTCTATTTTGGCCGACCAAAGTAAACTGAACATTGTACAATTCGTCATTTGAATCTGTGGAATATTCATAAAAGGTAATCGCGTCTACTATAGTTTTTTTATACTGAATCTTTTTCTCATCGTAGTCTGCAACAACTGCCGACGGTGCTACCATAAAATTGGTATTGTCTCCAGCTTCTGCCAAAATTTGGGCTTGTTCTGTTGAAAGATTTTGCTGTACGGGTTGGTTTTTTAGATCATTTTCTGAATATAATGCCGCGCCAATGCTCCATTTTTTTTCTGTAAAAGTACCTCCGTCATACGTTATAAATCGGGAATAATTGTTCTCGGAATATTGATATTCGACGACAATCCTCATTTCTGAATTGATCGGAAATTGAGGAGTAAAAATGATTTCTCCCGAATTATAATCAATGATGTAGTCGTTCTCCTGACCTCTTTTTAACAAAACACCATTGACATAGACCCTCTCAGAACCGATAATTACCAAAACATATAGTTCTCCATTTTTTCCAACCAATTTATATGGACCTTGATTTCCTTCCTGACCTTTGAAATTACTGCTGGCATAATTTCCTGTGACAAGTCCGCCCGAAGCAAAAACGGTAGTTTTGTGATCTTCGTTTCCAAAATTGACAGTTGCCAATAATCCCTGTATTTTTTTATTGAAAGTTAGAAAATGAGTGTAGTCGTTACCAATAAATACATCGCCGGCGCGAATATTCCAGCTATCGGTAAAAAGTTCCATGAATATGTTGTCATATTGGTTAAGTCGCTGTGAATAACTGCCCTCCTGAACCGGAATATTAGTGTCTTGAATCGATGCGCGGATGCTGAGTTTATCGGATATTTTTCCTGTGATTTTAAAGTCAAGTTTTGAATTCACTACAGCGTCCTGATTGTTCCCAACAGTAACACTGCGCGAAAGACTTCCCACAGCAACAAGTCCGTCAAAGGGTATGTTTTTGGGAATTGTTGGGTTATCGATTCGATATAAATTTTGGTTGGTAGCATCATTATCAATAATCTTGCTACTGTCGTAAATGGTATATTCTTTGGTTAAAAAATCAGGTAATTTTTGATATTGAACCGTTAAAGAATCGGTTGAAATAAGATTTTGATTTTTGAATAAAATAATGCCTTTAGGGAAATTTACTTCGTATAAAGTGCTATCAATGACTTGGTTTTTAGCATCTAAAATTTTGAAAAAACTCGGATTGATACTCACTGATTCCAAATGAATTGTATCTGTCGTAAAAGCTATTTTTTTGGCACTAAAAGCCGATTCTGTCTCTTGTGCCTGAAGCCCAGAAAAATACAAAACGACAATCCAAAATAATACTTTTTTCAGCATAACCAATACAACTCCAAAATGCCAAAAATAGTGTTTATTAATTTATGATTTACGAAATACGATTTACGAAATATAATTTCCTTCAGGTCAATAAGAATCTTTTAGGAAACTCACTTTTGGATATTAATCATAAAAAAAATGGAAGCCAATTTCTCAGCTTCCATTTTCTTATTATCTAATTTTCTAATTAAAAAATTAATTCTCTTTAGTCACAATTTGCATCGTTTCTCTACTCACTTGTTTCAACAAAACTGTTTTATTGTCTTCTACCGTTTGAGCAGCTTGTTCGCTAAAATGTCTGATGGTGTATAAAGTTACATCTTCGGTAAAATCAACTTTGAATTTTTTAGAAAGAATGGCATTTAGATCATTAAAGTTGCCAAATTTATCTTCTACACAAACTGAGAAACTAATCGCTGAATTCTGGATTAAGTTTACTTTCAGTTTGAATTGATGAAACAAACCAAAGATTTCGCTGATGTTTTCTTCCATGATGAAAGAAAAATCTATTGAAGATAAGGAAACCAATAATTGGTTTCTTTTTACGATGAAACATGGTAAATATGGTTCAAGATCAACTCCTTTGGAAACTGCAGTCCCTTTTAACAATGGGTTGATAAAAGATTTTACATACAATGGAATTTCTTTTTTCTGTAATGGTTGCAATGTTTTTGGGTGAATTACAGAGGCTCCGTAAAATGCCAATTCTATAGCTTCACGATACGAGATTTGATTCAATAAACTTGCGTTTTCAAAATATCTAGGATCAGCATTCATTACACCTGGAACATCTTTCCAGATCGTTACACTTTCGGCATTAAGGCAATACGCAAAAATTGCAGCAGTATAATCAGAACCTTCACGACCTAAAGTTGTAGTAAAGTTATTTTCGTCAGAACCTAAAAATCCTTGGGTGATGTTAAGGATTTTGCGTTTTACATTATTAGCAATATTTTTTTGAGTCAAATCCCAATCAACTTCGGCGTCGCGGTAAGTAGAATCTGTTTTTACAAAGTTTCTAACGTCCAACCATTGTGTTTGGATTCCTTTGAAAGCCATAAATTGACTCAAAATTGTAGTCGAAATCAATTCTCCGTAGCTTACGATTTGATCGTAAACAAAGTTGTAATTTGGCGATTTGTTATGTGCTAAGAAATATTCTAAATCAGCAAATTGATTATTTACAGCTGTAAAAACTTCATTTTTTTCATCTTCAAATAAATCCAATAAGATTTGATTGTGGTATTTTTTTACTTCTTGTACCGATGAATTTAATTGTGGTGATTTGTCAAAATAATTTTTGATAACATCTTCAAGAGCATTAGTTGTTTTTCCCATTGCCGAAACAATCACCAACACATCTTCATAACCCACTTGTTGTAAAACGTCATAAACGTTTTTGATTCCGGCTGCATCTTTCACAGAAGCACCTCCAAATTTGAATACTCTCATAATTTTTAATTCGAATTTTTTAATTCCAAATATTTTTATTTACCATCCTACTAATCAAATTGTAGGCCAGATTTTATATTTTGGATTTTAATTTTTTAATTTATTTGCTATAAAATAGTTGATTCCTTCTTCGTCCATTTGAGCCACACGCCATTCGTCAAAAACTTTGGCACCGGAATTTTCATAAAAATCAATTGCCGTTGTGTTCCAGTCAAGAACAGACCATTCGATTCTCCTTACTTTATCTTTTTGAGCCTGTTTAATAACTTCAGAATATAATGCGTAACCTAGTCCTGTACCTCGCATACTTTCTTTTACCACTAAATCTTCCAAGTGGATTGTCTTTCCTTTCCAAGTTGAATAACGGTAGTAGTATAAAGCTATACCAACGATTTCATTTTCTTTTTCGGCAACAAAAACATAAAATAATGGGTTGTCGCCAAACCCGTCCCGAATAAGATCTTCCTCTGTAATTAAGACAGCATCGGGTTCTTTTTCAAATGCAGCAAGTTCTTGAATTAATTCCAAAACACCTGCCATGTCTTCTTTTTGTCCTTTGCGTATTTTCATCAATTTGTAAATTAAACTACAATTCCATTAAAAAAAAGGTCAATTATGAACCAGTAATTATGGAATAGTGAACAA
Source organism: Flavobacterium sp. (assembly GCF_035456085.1). GTDB lineage: Bacteria > Bacteroidota > Bacteroidia > Flavobacteriales > Flavobacteriaceae > Flavobacterium. The sequence goes on along the minus strand of NZ_DATIDY010000107.1, from coordinate 10,979 downwards.
ATATACAATAGTGGTAAAATATCTTTAGTAAATTCTTTTCATTATCACAAAAAAGGCGATATTTGTGACTTCAAACTAACTACAACGATTTCGTAAATGGAAGAAAGAAACAAAACTTTAGGAGAATTCATCATTGAAAAACAAGCTGATTTTCAGTATTCATCGGGTGAATTATCCAGAATTATCAATTCAATCAGATTGGCTGCCAAAGTAGTCAGCTACAAAGTAAACAAAGCAGGATTAGTAGATATTGTTGGAGCCGCCGGAGAGCAAAACATTCAGGGAGAAGACCAACAAAAATTAGATGTATATGCTAATGAGACTTTTATCCAAACATTAATCAATCGTGAAATTGTTTGCGGAATCGCTTCGGAAGAAAATGATGATTTTATTACCGTTGAAGGAAGTGACAGCAGCCATAATAATAAATATGTGATTTTGATGGATCCATTAGATGGATCTTCAAATATTGATGTAAATGTTTCAGTAGGGACTATTTTCTCGGTGTATAGAAGAATTACTCCGATCGGAACTCCAGTAACATTAGAAGACTTTTTACAACCAGGAGTTAATCAGGTTGCAGCGGGTTATGTGATCTACGGAACATCTACTATGCTTGTTTATACTACAGGTCACGGAGTAAACGGATTTACGCTAAATCCAGCGATTGGTACTTTTTATCTTTCACATCCAAACATGAAATTTTCTGAAGATGGAAATATTTACTCGATCAACGAAGGGAATTATGTTCATTTCCCACAAGGTGTAAAAGATTATATCAAATATTGTCAGCTTGAAGAAGAAGATCGTCCGTACACTTCCAGATATATCGGAAGTTTGGTTTCGGATATTCATAGAAATATGATCAAAGGTGGAATTTACATTTATCCAACAAGTTCAAAGGCCAAAAAAGGGAAGCTGCGTTTGTTGTACGAATGCAATCCGATGGCTTTTATTGTAGAGCAAGCGGGAGGAAAAGCATCAGATGGTTTTGATCGAATATTGGAAATCCAACCAACAGAATTGCACGAAAGAGTTCCTTTCTTTTGCGGTAGCTTAAACATGGTAAAAAAAGCCGAAGAATTTATGCTTAAAGCAAAATTAAGTAAGTATTAAACCAACAAACAAAACCAAAGAATAAACCACTCACAAAAACAGCTCTCGAAATGGGAGCTGTTTTTATTTATGCATGTTTTTCATTTCGTCCAAAAAGGTTTCCTCGTCGACTTGTAAATCCACTAATTTTAGTGCTTTGTCAACTATATAATTTACATTTCCAGGCGTAAAACCTAAGGCCAATGCAAATTTAACAAGTAGGTGTTCTTGTAAATCTCCCAATTGATGGTCACGATGTACAAGTCTGGCGAGCTTATAGAGTGCTTCAAGTCTTTCTGTATATAAGTACGGTGCATTGATAGGATGTTTGTTGGGGTCTCTTAAAATCTCTTCGTATTCTTCTTTAGAGATTTGAAGTGTAAGTGCCAGTTTATCCAAAAAATTTTGTTCTTCTTCAGTTATGTTTCCACCGGCGTGCGCTACACGTACAATAGCTGAAAAATGACCTCTGGCTCTTTGAATGCTTTCGCTATTAAATAAATCTGAAAAAGGCATAATATCAATGTTTTAGGTTTGATATAAAGTTAATTAATTTTTAATATTAATTTTATTTTTAGTCTTTTTTTTCTTGTATTTGACTTCAAATTTCTTTTTTTGATTAATGATTTTTTAATCAAATATTCCATTTTCAAAATTAATCGTAAGTTTACGTGCCCTTATCAATCTAATATAATTTATCAATGTCAGAATTTTTAATTTACTTCCAAATCGGCTTAAAACATGTGTTAGATATACATGCTTACGATCATGTTTTGTTTTTAATTGCGTTGTCTGTCCCATTTTCGTTTAATGATTGGAAACGAATTTTACTTTTAGTTACTATCTTTACTTTAGGACATACAACAGCACTTTTTTTGTCAGTATTCGGAATTATTTCTGTTAAAGTAAATGTGGTCGAATTACTTATTCCAATCACGATTTTAATAACTGCTTTTTATAACTTATTTACAGCAGGCAAAGCCAGTAAAAATGGTGGTGTAAACTTGGTTTCGGTAATAACATTGTTCTTTGGAATAATACACGGGTTAGGTTTTTCAAATTATTTTAAAACGATATTAGGAGGAAGCAATGTTTCCAAATTATTGCCAATCACCGAATTCGCAATAGGAATTGAAGCGGCTCAAATTGCGGTTGTAATTGTAGTTTTGATTTTATCATATATTGTTCAGACTTTTTTCCGTTTTTCAAAACGGGATTGGACTTTGGTAATGTCAGCATTTATAATTGGAGTAGTTTTACCAATGATTTTAGAAAACGAAATCTGGAAATGATTAAGATTTTATGGAAAAAATTAAATTGAATAAATACGATAAAGCGTATCTTAGAATAGCAACAGAATGGGGTTTGTTATCGTATTGCAAAAGAAAACAAGTAGGCGCCATTATTGTAAAAGATCGAATGATTATTTCTGATGGTTACAACGGAACACCTTCTGGTTTTGAAAATTGTTGTGAAGACGAAAATGGTTTAACGCGTTGGGATGTCTTACATGCCGAGGCTAATGCCATATTAAAAGTAGCCAAATCAACCCAGTCTTGTGAAGGAGCGACATTATATATCACACTTTCACCTTGTAAAGAATGTAGTAAACTAATTCATCAATCTGGAATAAAAAGGGTAGTGTATCACAACGGCTATCGTGACGATTCTGGAATTCAATTTTTGATAAAAGCTGGTATAGAAGTGGAACATATTCCCGTTTTAGAAGACTAATTAAAAAATACAATAAAGATTAGCGATTAAAATCAATAGTGTCTACAGATGAAATTTGATAATAAATATTTACCTATACTTATTGGAGGGATTTTTGCCCTCGGGATTTTTATTGGTAGTTTCTCTGGTGCGCCATCTTCCAAATCTTTTATTGCAAAACAAAATACTAAAGAAAAACTCAACAAATTAATTGATTTCATCGAAAATGAATATGTAGATGATGTCAATACAGATTCTATTGTGAGTTTAACAGTCAATAATATCTTGGCAAAATTAGATCCTCATTCGATATATATTCCACCGAGTCAGCAGGCCGAAATTGCCGAGACGATGAAAGGCGATTTTGTTGGAATCGGAATTAATTTTTACATGTTCAAGGACTCGTTAGCGGTTATAACTCCTTTAAAAAATGGACCTTCGGCCAAAGCTGGAATTAAGGCAGGTGACCGTATTTTGTTTGCAAATAAAACTAAATTATTTGGGCGAAAATTGCCCAATGATAGTTTGTTCGCCACATTAAAAGGTGAAGTTGGTTCTCGAATAGATTTAACGGTTTATCGAAAATCGGAACACAAAAAAATCAAGATTTCTGTAAAACGTGATGTTATTCCGCTGAAAAGTGTTGATGTAGCTTTATTATTAAATGCAACTACTGGATATATTAAAATCAATCGTTTTGCTGGAACCACTTATGCTGAATTTCAAACGGCTTTAGCTAGTTTAAAAAAACAAGGCGTAAAATCACTAGTGGTTGATGTTCGTGATAATGGAGGCGGATATATGGAAGAAGCCATCGCTATTGCCGATGAATTTTTGAAAGACAAAACATTGATTGTTTTTACTAAAAGTTCTAAAGAGCCAACAGAAAAAACCTATGCTACTGCAAAAGGGAGTTTTGAAAGCGGAAGAGTATTTATCCTAATTAATGAAAATAGTGCTTCGGCTAGCGAGATTTTGGCTGGGGCGATCCAAGATAACGATCGTGGTACCATTATCGGAAGACGTTCTTTTGGCAAAGGATTAGTTCAACGTGAAATGGATTTCAAAGACGGTTCAGCTGTTCGATTGACGATTGCCAGATATTATACACCAACCGGAAGATCAATTCAAAAATCTTATTCTCATGGAAATGAGGACTATTTTAAAGAATCAGATGCGCGTTTTTCGCATGGTGAATTGTATAAAAAGGATAGCATCAAAGTGGTAGATTCTTTGAAATACAAGACCAAAAAAGGAAGAATCGTTTACGGAGGTGGCGGAATTGTTCCTGATGTATTCGTGCCCTTAGAAGCGGAACATGGGACTCAAAACGTGTCGTATTTGCTGCAATCTGGAATTGTAGGACACTTTGTTTTTGAACAATTAGACAAAAATAGAAATGCTTTTGCAAAATTGACCTTTGGAGAATTTCAAACTAAAATCAATGCTACAGATTTGTATTTTAATGTTTTTCAGAAGTATCTTTCTCAAAATGGATTAGATATTGATTTAAGTAATTATAAAACTTTGGTAAAGAGATATATAAATGCCGAATTTGGTCGACAATTGTATGGCGATAAGTATTATTACGAAATGATCTTGAAAGACGATGCTATGATAAAAGCAGTTTTCAAACAAGAAAAACAACAATAAGAAATGGATTTGAATGTGGCGTTGTAATTTAGAAAAGCGAATATGAAAAATACAGTTCAATTTTTGTTAGCAGTTATGCTTTTGGCTTTTGCAGTTTCTTGTGCCATTATGAAAGACAAAAATGCAATTTCTGGGAAAGTAGTAGCTATTGAGTTTGGAAAAGACGGATATACTGCAAAAGTTAACACTAATAAAAATGAAATTTATTTTGCTTTGATTAGTATCGTAAATGTCGGCGGTCCCCAAAATTATAAACTGCTCAAAGAAGGTGAAGAAGTTTCGTTAAGAGGAGAAATTTGGAAAACAGACACCGAAAACCACATGAAAGTAAAAGAAATTATTTCGATAAAATAATCTATCTTATACTATCGTGAGAATGAGTTTGAATGCCGTCATTCCACAAGGTCAGTAAATCTGTAGCAACAGCAGCGCCACTTCCGGCAGCAATCGCCAATTGACTTCTCCATCCAGCCAGTGTTCCTATTACATAAATACCATCGGTTACTTTATGGTCTATGTTTTTAAGTTGGATTCTTTTTTTTTCGGGTAAAGCTTTTTTGTGGGGCTCTACATACTGCATCAAACCTTCGATTGCAAAAGTATTGGCAGAGCCAATTCCAATTACAATGTTTTGAGTTTTGTATGAATTTTTGTTGGTGACAATAGTGAATTCTGGATATTGTCCTTCGATTTTTAAAACTTTTTCGTTAGGGATTTGAGTGATATGAGGATAAGTGTTGGATAAATTCTCAATACTTTCGACTAATAAATCCGAACCTAATTTTCCTGGAGGAATTCCATAAGCATTGTTGAAAAGAGCTTCTTGTAATGAAGAAGTCTTTTGATGCGTAAAGATTCCAATTTTCTTATTAGTAACAAACGCTTTGTTTTTGGCAGAGCCCAATACCATTGCACAGGAAATCCCTGAAACTCCTCCGCCTATAATTAATACGTCAAACACAACTACGCGTTATCGTTTATTTTTTCAACAATTTTTTTAGATATTCTAAAAATTAATAAAATTAAGACAGCGCAAAATGAAGCAACTACTCCAACAATCGCTATAACGCTATCTCCTTTGAATGGGTTGTGAAAATCGATTAACGTAATATTAAAAATAAGAAGTGCAACTGCTAAAAGTACTAAGATGTTAGTAAAAATTTTCATAGGTTAGTTTTTTGTTTTTACTGGTAATTTTTTAATCATACATTTGTTTTAAAACATGGTTAAACATGAACTAATTATTACAATAGTAAAATATTAAGGGGGTAAATTTATAATTTTTTTTTTTAGAGAAACAAACCTTTAACATTAGCGGCAAATAATTTAACAGCAATTGCTAACAGTACTACTCCAAAAGTCTTACGAATCACACCAAGTCCGTTTTTACCTAGCATTTTTTCGATTTTCCCTGATGACTTCAAAACAATATAAACCAGGATAATGTTTAAAATAATGGCAATAACAATATTGATGGTATGATATTGTGAACGAAGCGATAATAAAGTGGTCATCGTTCCTGCACCAGCAATCAGTGGAAAAGCCAACGGTACTATAGAAGCCGAACTTGCTTCTTCATCGCGATAAAGATGAATTCCTAAAATCATTTCTAAAGCCAAAAAAAACAAGACAAATGAGCCGGCGACTGCAAATGAATGGACATCGATTCCAATTAAACTTAAAAATTCTTCTCCTATAAATAAAAAAAGAATCATAATTAATCCTGCTACCAATGACGCTTTTTCTGATTCGATATGTCCATGTTTGGCTCTCAATCCTACTATAATCGGAATAGATCCTACGATATCAATTACAGCAAAAAGAACCATTCCCACAGTTATTACTTCCTTTAAATTAAAATCCATCATATTTTATTTATTTTTAATGAATAATTACTGTGTCATTTGTGCTTTCAAAAGTACATTTTTTTTCAATAGTTAAAGCACACACTATCTTTCAGTCCATTCATCATAATTCGCATCTCCCATCTTCCTTAAATCTAAAGTTAAATTATGTAACTAATTGAAAATCAATTATTAATTTTGATTTTAATTTTAAAACTTTATACCATGGAAAAAAAATATCTTGTTACAGTATTCTTGGTTCTATTGTTTTCATTCGATAGTACACAAGCTCAAATTTGGAAACAAATTCAAAATGCTGCTGAAAAAAAAGCCTTAGATAAAAGCTTAAAAAAAGTTGGAAACCAAATCGGCGATCCCGACGAACAAAAGAAGCCTGTTGACGTTACGATGGCAAGTTATGGTATGAATAAAGTGGATGCGTCGGCTGTACCAAATTCATACACATTTAGTTGGAAATACGTTATGGAAATTAAATCTGATGAAGGAAAAGCTATGAATGCTGATTATTTATTGGAGCCAGATGTGTCATATTTCGGATTCAATATGGCGCAGGGGCAAGGACAAAATATGTTGATGATTATGGATGTCAAAAACAAAATTACGGTGACCTGTTTTGGAAATGGTAAAGAGAAAATGGCTTCGGCTTCCAAATTACCTGATTATGCTGAAATGGCTAAAAAGAATGGAGAACAGTCAAAGTTTACTTTTAAAACATTGCCGAATAAAACATTTTTGGGTTACAACTGCAAAGGTGTACAGGCGACAAATGCTGAATACGACATTGTTTTTTATTTTACGAATGAAGCTAAAGTAAGTTTTGGGGAACTATATAGAAGTCAAAAAAACAATAAATTGCCGGATGTTATCGCTAATTATTTTAAACCCGGAGAAAAAGCATTAATGATGGATATGACAATGAAGGATCTAAAAAACAAAGGCAAAATAACTACTATGAAATGCATTAGCTTGGAAAAAAGTGCTTATGTATTCAATAAATCGGATTACAAGTTTATGTAAGTAAAATTGTTGCAATGTGTTAATTTGTCTTAATTGATAGTTTAAGTTCAATAGCTCGTTTTTATTTCTTGAATCTTTGGTTACCTTTGCAAAATGTTTCAACTAGGAAAAACCATCGTATCGGAGGATATACTCCAAAAGGAATTTGTTTGTAATTTATCAGCATGCAATGGGGCTTGTTGCGTCGATGGCGATGCAGGTGCTCCATTGAGTATCGATGAAACAAAAATACTGGAAGAGATATATCCAAAAGTAAAACCTTTTTTAAGAAAACAAGGAATTGAAGCTATCGAAGCGCAAGGAACTTGGGTAAAAGGCACCGATGGAGATCTTGAAACTCCTTTAATAGACAATAAAGATTGTGCCTACGTAATATTCGATGGGAAGACTGCTCTTTGTGGAATCGAACAAGCCTACAATCAGGGAATAATTGACTGGAAAAAACCTGTTTCTTGTCATTTGTATCCAATTCGAGTAAAAGATTTCACCGAGTTTGCAGCTGTTAATTATGACAAATGGGACATTTGCGATGCAGCTTGCTCTTTAGGAAAAGAACTCGAAGTTCCTGTCTATAAATTTGTCAAAGAAGCGCTCATTCGTCGCTTTGGTGAAGACTGGTATATGGAGCTCGAAAAAGTAGCCGATGACCTAAAAAAAGGTTTGTAAACTTAGTTTTAAAATTCTTCCTTTTTCTTTTCGATTTTCTTGGTTTTATAAGGGTTTACGCTATTTTGTAGTTTTTAATAAACTGATAATCAGTTGTTTATAATTAAATTAAAAGATAGTCTTTTTCTTTCTTTGTTAAAAACTAAGACCTTTTGTGAATAAGTTTGACTTTTAATAACCGCATTATTTCACAATCTTTGTAATTCGTTTTTTCGCAACAATTTTTATTAAAATAAATCAAAAAAAACATCATAATCCCATGTCTAAAATAGAACCAATTTTACAGGAAAACAAAAATCGTTTCGTTATTTTTCCAATCAAACATCATGATATTTGGGAACAATACAAAACGATGGAAGCTAGTTTTTGGACTGCTGAAGAAATTGATTTGTCTCAGGACTTAAATGATTGGAATAATAAGTTAAATGATGACGAACGTTATTTTATAAAACACATCTTGGCTTTTTTTGCAGCTTCGGATGGAATTGTTAATGAAAATTTGGCCGAAAATTTTGTAAACGAAGTTCAATATCCTGAAGCGAAGTTTTTCTACGGTTTCCAAATTATGATGGAAAATATTCATAGCGAAACCTACTCCCTTCTGATTGATACTTATGTAAAAGACGAAAACGAAAAATCGGAATTATTTAATGCATTAGATGTTTTTCCAGCAATCAGAAAAAAAGCAGATTGGGCTATCAAATGGATCGAATCAGATTCTTTTGCAGAAAGGCTAATTGCTTTTGCAGCTGTAGAAGGAATTTTCTTTTCAGGTGCGTTCTGTTCTATTTATTGGTTGAAAAAACGTGGATTAATGCCAGGTTTAACATTCTCAAATGAGTTGATTTCCCGCGATGAAGGTGTTCACTGTGATTTTGCTGTACACTTACACAATCATCATTTGGTTAATAAAGTTCCGAAAGAAAGAATTAGAAGTATTATTGTTAATGCTTTGGATATCGAAAGAGAATTTATTACCGAATCGCTTCCTGTAAGTTTGATCGGAATGAATGCTACTTTAATGACTCAATATCTTGAATTCGTAGCCGACAGGTTATTGGTAGAATTGGGTTGTGAAAGAGAATACAATGTTGCTAATCCATTTGATTTTATGGATATGATTTCACTTCAAGGTAAAACTAATTTCTTTGAGAAAAAAGTTGCCGAATATCAAAAATCAGGAGTTAAAGTTTCCGAAGGTGACTCCCAAAAAATTAGTTTCGACGCTGATTTTTAAAATATAATTCTGATATTTTCAAATGCATTTAAGTATTTGACAGAATTCAAAAATAAATAGAAGAACAATTATAATTAAGTAGTTTTTATTCCCCAAATCTAAAAACTAAGTTAATTCAACCCCGTTTTCGGGACTAATGACGGCGTTTTGTTTCATTTCATTTATGAAATGAAACAAAACACCGAAGTGAGTTATGGATTGACCCTGAGTAAAAAATGACATATGGATTCCTGCTATTCATAAGTCACATTTCATTCATTTAATAAATTTGATAAAAGTATGTACGTAGTAAAAAGAGATGGCCACAAAGAGCCTGTAATGTTTGACAAGATTACAGAGAGAATTAAAAAGTTGTGTTATGGCTTGAACGAATTGGTAGATCCAGTTAAAGTAGCTATGCGGGTTATTGAAGGTCTATATGATGGTGTTTCGACCTCTGAACTGGATAATCTTGCTGCTGAAACAGCTGCATCTATGACAATTGCTCACCCGGATTATGCTCAGTTGGCAGCTCGTATTGCGATATCAAATTTACATTCGAACACCAAAAAATCATTCTCGGAAACGATGAATGAAATGTATCATTATATCAATCCAAGAACCAATCTTGAGGCTCCTTTATTGGCTCCTGAGGTTCATAAAGTGATTATGGATAATGCTGAGTTTTTGGATTCCCATATCATTTACAACAGAGATTTTAACTACGATTACTTTGGTTTTAAAACATTAGAGCGTTCGTATTTATTAAAAATAAATGGCAAAATCGTAGAGCGTCCACAGCATATGTTGATGCGTGTTGCAGTTGGAATTCACTTAGACGATTTGAAATCGGTTATGGAAACATACGATTTAATGTCTAAAAAATATTTTACGCATGCAACGCCAACTTTGTTCAACGCTGGAACACCAAAACCTCAGATGTCTTCTTGCTTTCTTTTGGCAATGCAGGATGATAGTATTGATGGAATTTATGATACTTTAAAACAAACTGCAAAAATTTCGCAATCAGCAGGTGGAGTAGGACTTTCTATCCACAACATTCGTGCAACAGGTTCTTATATTCGTGGTACAAATGGTACTTCAAACGGAATTGTTCCAATGTTAAGAGTGTTCAACGATACAGCTCGTTATGTTGACCAAGGTGGAGGAAAAAGAAAAGGAAGTTTCGCAATTTACATCGAAACTTGGCATGCTGATATCTTCGAATTCTTGGATTTGAAAAAGAATACTGGTAAAGAAGAAATGCGTGCCAGAGATTTATTCTTTGCAATGTGGACTTCGGATTTGTTCATGAAACGTGTTCAGGAAGATTCTACTTGGACTTTAATGTGTCCAAACGAATGTCCAGGTTTGTATGATGTGTATGGAGAAGAATTTGAGGCTTTATACACCGATTATGAATTTAGAGGAAAAGGTAGAAAAACGATCAAAGCCCGTGAATTATGGGAAAAAATTCTAGAATCTCAAATCGAGACTGGAACGCCATACATGTTGTATAAAGATGCAGCTAACAGAAAATCAAATCAAAAAAATCTAGGTACCATTCGTTCTTCTAACTTATGTACTGAGATATTAGAATATACTTCAGCTGATGAGGTTGCGGTTTGTAACTTGGCTTCTATTTCTTTACCAATGTTTATAGAGAATGGCACGTTCAATCACCAATTATTATACGATGTAACCAAACGTGTAACTCGTAATCTAAACAGAGTAATCGACAGAAATTATTATCC
>NZ_DATIDY010000106.1:0-22036 GCF_035456085.1 Flavobacterium sp. | reverse complement strand
TATTTTCAGGACCAATATATAATGGCATGAAAGCGGATAAAAAACAAATACAATTGTTTTTTGATTATGCCGAATCGGGGTTACTACAAAAAGGAGACACTTTGAGAGAATTTGAAATCGCAGGCGAAGACAAAGTTTTTTATCCAGCCGAAGCTAAAATCAAAGGAAAAACGGTTGTGGTTTCTTCTTCAAAAGTAAAAAATCCTGTCGCAGTTCGATTTGCCTGGAAGGCAGTTCCAGATCCCAATCTATTCAATGCCGAAAACTTGCCTGCTTCGCCATTTAGAACAGACGATTGGGAGACTCAAAAATAGCATTTGCAAATCAAGACATTCTTATGATTCGTGTAAATAAAAATATTTTTCCTGGAATTTTAATGATTTTGCTTTTTCTGGGTTCTTTTGCTAATGCTCAAAACACCAATCGGACTCAAAATCTAGCCAGTAAACCATTATTCAGAGATCCTGTTTTTGATGGCGCAGCTGATCCTGTTGTTATTTGGAATAAAAAACAGAAAAAATGGTTTATGTTTTATACCAATCGCAGAGCGAATGATTCGGCAGCCAAAGGTGTGAGTTGGGTTCACGGAACCCGAATCGGAATTGCCGAATCCAAAAACGGAACCAATTGGATATACAGAGATACTTGTAATATCGGATATAAATTACCCGAAATTACACAATGGGCACCAGATATTATTGAAAACAAAGGGTTGTACCACATGTATCTCACTATAGTTCCCGGAATTTTTGACAGCTGGTCTCATCCGCGTTATATTATTCATTTAACGAGCCAAAATTTGATAGATTGGAAATTCGAATCCAAGCTAACACTAGCTTCTGAAAGATGTATTGATGCTTCTGTTTTTCAGTTGCCAAACGGAACTTGGCGCATGTATTACAATAACGAAAATGATGGAAAATCTATTTACTATGCAGATAGTCCCGACTTATATCATTGGACAGATGCCGGAAAAAAAGTGGTAAAAGAACGTGGTGAAGGTCCAAAAGTCTTTCAATGGAAAGGGAAAAATTGGATGATTATCGATACTTGGCGAGGGCTTGCTGTATATTCGTCAGATGATTTTATCAATTGGGTAAAACAACCCAAAAACATACTGGAAATTCCAGGTACAGGAATAGATGACAAAGTAATTGGAGGACATTGTGATGTGGTTGTAAATGATGGAAAAGCGTATGTTTTTTATTTCACCCATCCCGGAAGAACTCACGAAAACAAAGGAAAAGACAATTTTGAAACCAAAAGAAGTTCAATACAAGTAGCCGAATTAGAATTAGAAAATGGCGAGATTGTTTGTCACAGAGACAATCCCGTTTATATTAATTTAAAACAACCCAAAAAATGAGCAATACGATTAGAAACGCATTCAAAATGAAATTAAAAAAAGGTTTTGAAGCAGAATACAAAAAAAGACACGACGAAATCTGGCCAGAATTAGCATCATTACTTTCAGAATCTGGAATTCAGGATTACAGTATTTTTTTGGACGAAGAAACACTGATTCTTTTTGCTGTTCAAAAACTGAGCCCGGATTTTGATGAAGCATTTTTGCCAAACCATCCGATTGTAAAAAAATGGTGGGCCTATATGGGCGATATTATGGAAACGAATCCAGACAATTCGCCACTTTCAGCTTCATTGAAGGAAGTTTTTCACTTGGATTAATTGTTTGATTATATAAAGCAGTACACAACAGGATACATTAGTAATTTTTAATAAATACATTTGAATCAATGGTAGTTAACAGCTATCGGTTAATTGATTTTTATTGGTTACTGGTTTTATTTTAAAAAGAAATCAAATTTTTAAATTCAGTGGTTGGTTTTTATAAATCTTCTTTTTAGCGCTATAATCATTTGATTTGGCGTTTTTTTTTGGAATTAATTAGAGTTTTTATGCTCAAAATACATAGTAAATACATTGATTTTTTTGAGGTATCAAGATTTCTTTTCTAGATAATGCATTAAAATCTATTGTTTTTTACCTCAAACGATAAGCGAAATGAAGCCAAGCAAAAAAATAGTACCGATTTTTATTTTGTTCCTTTTTATCGGAATCCAGGCTTGGTCACAGGATGCGAGGGCTTTTAAGGTTTTTCAATTTCCTGCAAATAAAATCCCAACTATAGACGGAAATGCTGATGACTGGAAAATGGTTCCTGATAGTTATAAAGTTGGAATGAATGAGCTATGGGATGATAGTGGAAAACAACCGAAAGCTGATCCTAAAAATTTGGATGTAAGTGTAAAAGTAGCTTGGGTGAAAGGGCTAAACCGACTGTATTTTTTATATGAAGCCTATGATGATTATTGGGATTTTGCATTGCCTGGCCTGCATAACGACACTTTCGAAGTTATCGTTGATGCAGATCAGTCTGGAGGCCCATTTATCGACAGGTTTCATCCTAATAAGTCGTTGACAAATACGATGGATGCTTACTTTTCTTTTCATGGAGTTCATGCTCAAAATTATCACATTTTTACACCGGCCGAAGGAAAAGACTGGACACTTGTTTGGGGAAGCCAACCTTGGATAAAAGAATTGCCTTATGCAAACGCCGCTACAAATTATAATTTTAAACCGGGCGAATCAGGCAAAATGACGTTAGAATTTTGGATTACTTCTTTTGATTATGCGGGAAATGATCCAAAAAGAGCTGTAGAATCCATTTTGGAAGAAAATAAAAACATTGGACTTTGTTGGGCAATTATTGATTATGATGATGTCAATAAAGAAGCCAATAACGGATTTTGGAATTTGTCAAAGGAGCATAAAATGTATGGCAATGCCGATTTTAGTTTGCCTTTTAAACTAATGCCTTTGGAAAATGAATTCAAAAAAGCCATTTCGGCAAAATGGAAATTCGACACAATTGATATGAACAGAAGGCTGGTTGCGTTTCTAGATCAGTCAGAGGGAGAAATTAAATCCTGGAAATGGGATTTTGGCGATGGCACAACTTCAACAGAGCAAAACCCAATTCATCAGTACAAAGATGCTGGCAAATATATCGTAATTTTGAGTATAGAAGGCCCAAAAGGGAAGTCCAGACTGTCCAAAATTTGGGACGTAGCGCTGAAATAACCATTTAAAAATATAGCTAAATGAAAAATAAACTTAGATTATGCCTATCCGCGACATTGATATCATTATCGATTTTGAGTAGCAAAGCGCAGCAAAAACAAACCATTGCTACAATTACCTTATCCAATGATTCGGATATAAAACTGACGGATAAACCGGTAATCATCAAACGAAGCGCTATCGACAAAACGGGAACTACTAAAGGTTTTCCGCTTGTGAGTTATAAAAATGAGCCAATTCCTTCACAAGTAAATGATTTGGACGGAGACGGAAAATGGGACGAATTATTTTTGGTGAGTGATTTTTCGCCAAAAGAAAAGAAAATTGCTCAGTTGAAATGGGTTGACAAAGCGCCAAAATTCACCATTAGAACCAGTGCCCGTTTTGGAAAAAGAGCAGGTAAAAATGAACCAGTAAAACCTGCAACCGAAGAAGTAATGCCGGCAAACGAAGTTCACACAGCTCTAGGTTATCAGCGGTATCAAACTGATGGGCCAAGTTGGGAAAATGATAAAGTTGGATTCAGACATTATCTCGATGGCAGAAATGCAAAGGATGTTTTTGGAAAAAGAACGCCTGGAATTACACCAGAAAATGTTGGTATAAATGATAAAGGCGCAGTTGAGGATAATTACCACCAAATGTACGATTGGGGAAGAGATATTTTTCCAGTTGGAAATTCAGCTGGTTTAGGTGGCTATGCTTTATTAGTAAATAATGAAATAAAACGTCTTGGTATTACGGCAAAAGAACCATTGAATAATGTGGAAACCACAACTTTCAAAATCGTAAGTGAAGGACCAGAAAATACCATTTTAAGTTACAATTATAAAAACTGGGACATTGATGGAAAAAAATATCAGGTACAAGAAACTACGTCAATTTGGCCTGGGATGTATGCTTTCAAAAACACAGTTATTGTAAATGGACTTCAAGGAAATGAAGTGTTTTTGGCTGCTCTTTCAAACATTAATAATACCAATCCTTTAAAAGAAATTAATGCTGGAGATTTTGTTTGTTTAATTCAACATGGGCAATTAACCTATGAAAAACAATGGACGTTGGGAACGGCGATTATTGTTCCTAAAAATAGTTATAACGGATATATTGAAGCACCCAAAACCGGAAAATTAACCGATTCGTATTTGGCAAAATTAACAGTCAAAAATAATGAACCAATAAGCTATTATGCAGTTGCAGGTTGGGAAATGAGTGCTGATCCAAATTTCAAAGATGAAGCTTATTTTACAAAATATGTAACCAATTTAGCTGAGCAACTTTCGACAACAATAACTGTTCAAATAAAATAATAGCCGCAACCAAAAACCAAATAATTAAGAATTATGAAAAAAACAAACCCAATTCTCGTTTTACTTTTTTTGGTAACATTTACAACGGTAAAGTCCCAAACAAATGATGTTACGGCTCCATTGCATTTGCTTCAGCCAGAATATCCAACACCTTATGTAATTCCTGAAACTGCAAATGTAAAAGTGGTTTTGGATCGAGTTTACGATTTTTTAGAGCATAATACAGCTTCAAAAGTCATCAATAAAAAAGACAATTCTGAAGTAACCAATTTCAAAAAATTAGGAAATGATATTGCTTTTGAGCAAGGAGCATTTAGACTTACAAGTTACGAATGGGGTGTGACCTATGCAGGAATGCTTTTGACTGCAGAGGCGACTGCGGATAAAAATTACGAAAATTATGTTGACAAAAGATTGCAATTGATTGCTGATCTTTATGCCAACACAGATCTTAAAAACAGTAAAGGTTCACCAATACATTCTGTGATAGAACCACATGCGTTGGACGATGCGGGAGCATTGTGCGCTGCCTTTATCAAAGCCAAAAAACAGGGTCTAAAAGCCAATATCGATCCAGTAATCAATAATTTAATCGCATTTATCAGTCAAAAACAACAGCGTTTGAGCGACGGAACCTTGGCGAGAAACAGGCCTCAGATGAATACGCTTTGGTTGGACGATATGTTTATGAGTGTTCCTGCATTGGCACAAATGGGAGCTTACTCAGGCGATGTAAAATATTTTGATGATGCAGTAAAACAAGTAACTCAATTTTCGCAAAGAATGTTCAATGCCGAAAAAGGTCTTTATATGCACGGCTGGGTTGAAGGAATGGCAACACATCCACAATTTCATTGGGCTCGAGCCAATGGTTGGGCAGTAATGACGATGGTCGAATTGTTAGAAACATTACCAAAAAACCATCCGGGATATCCAAAAGTATTGGCTCAATTGCAAGCCCATATTGCAGGATTACAAAAGTACCAAGATGGTACAGGTTTCTGGCATCAGTTAATTGACAGAAACGATACGTATTTAGAAACTTCTGCAACTGCTATTTATGCGTATTCAATCGCAAGAGCCATAAACAGGGGATATGTAGATAAATTGGCGTATGCTCCAACTGTTTTATTGGCGTGGAATGCAGTAGCTTCAAAAGTAAATGCAAAAGGTCAGGTTGAAGGAACTTGCGTAGGTACAGGAATGGGATTTGATCCTGCGTTTTATTATTATCGTCCAATAAATTTGTATGCCGCCCACGGTTATGGACCAGTTTTATTAGCGGGTGCTGAAGTAATCAATATGTTGAAAAACAACCAATTTGAGATCAATGATAGTTCGATACAATTGAAAGTTAAAGGATAATAGTATGAAGTTAAAAACAGCTTTTTTAGTATTCAATATCTTTTGTGCCTTTACGGCTTTTTCTCAAATTGGAAAGCGATTTCCATCAGAAAAAAAGATCGTTAAAGATCCAGTAACTGGCTATGATATCATTTTTTTGACAAGCAAATCAAAAGGAGATTCCAAAATTTATCCAACACATCCGCAATGGACTGCTGATGGAAAATGGATTTTGTTCAGATCACATCGTGTAGAGGGCGAAATTATGGCGGTTAATGAGGAATCAGGAGAAATAGTTCAGGTTACCGAAGGTGGTTATTCTGGAACTTTTTGCATCGCTCAAAAATCAATGAAAGTTTATTTTATGCGAAATGCAGAAGATAAAGCCATGCAAATTGTTGAGGTCGATCTTGATAAAGTTTTTAACGACAGTAAAACTGGAAAAATGCAACCCATTTCTGCCTATGAACGCGTTTGCGGAAAAGCTTCTTCAGAAATGGAAGCTTCAGGCGATATGGCTTTGGATGCGAATGAAGATAGAGTCTATTTCAGAATTGGTAAAGAGGAAGCTCTTAAATATTTAGATAAAAATACAAAGCTGGAAAAGAATTTTGGCCCCAGAAACATGGGAGCTGGACCTGGCGGTATTTCGAGTATGAATCTGAAAACAGGAGAATTTAAACATGTAATTTCTGTTGGTTTTCAAATTGGACATATTCAGTCTAATACTTGGAATGCAGGCGAAATTGTTTTTTGTTGGGAAACAGGAGGCAAGTCGCCACAGCGTACTTGGACAGTTATGGCTGATGGTTCGGGTTTACGTCCATTGTACCCAGAAGCGCCTTACGAATGGGTTACGCATGAAGCTGTAATTGGTAAAGATGAGGTCGCAATGGCAATCATGGGACATCGAAAAATTGATATTCAAAAAGAAGTTCCTGTAGAAGTAACCGATAGCAAAGAAGTTAGGAATCCGGTAAACCCCGGACAAGAAAGTAATTGGGGCGATTGTGGGACTCGTGAAAAACCAACAGGTTTAGCAATTGTGAATCTAAGAACTCGAGAAATGATTATTGCCGGACAAACCAGTTCTGGCAGTGGTTTTTGGCACGTTCATGGATCTTCGGATGGGAGATGGGTTTGCGGAGATGATTTTTCCAGAAGTTTATATTTAATTGACAGAAAAACCAAAGAAGTAGTAATGCTTACCACCGGACATAAAGAAACAGCAAAAGACCATATTCATCCAACTTTCAATCGTGACGGAACTAAAATAAGTTTTGAATCGGCAATGCTTTCAGCGGATAATAAAGACATGAATATTTGCATTATAAATGTTCCAAAAGATTGGTTGAACAGAAAATAGGTTTTAATTTAAATACAAGTGGAATATAATAGTTTGCTTTTTGAATTGGGAAAAAGTAATTTATAGTGACTATAAAAAAAGCTCCAAAGTCTTTGATTTTGGAGCTTTTTTGATCAAACAAATTACTTGTATTTTATATTAATATATTCTTCATCAATTTATTTTACCGTTAAGGTTTTTTCAACTCCTTTTAATCCTGTAGCAGAAACTTTCAATTTTACGGTTCCGGCTTTTTGTCCTGAACGCAAAATAGCCATCGCAAAGCCTTTGTAGAGTTTCTTTTTATTGCCGTCAAATAATTCATCACTTAAATGATCACCATTATCCACAGCAATTATAGTAGCTGCTCCATTTACATCAAAAGTTACTTCTCCGGTAGCAGTCGGCACTTTACGCCCTTTGCTGTCAACGGCATACACTCTAACATATTGAAGATCCATACCGTCAGCTTTCCAGTTTGCATTTTCAGTTTCCAATACTAATGCAACCGCTTTTCCAGTTGTTTCCAGTTCGTGACGGGCAACTTCTTTGCCTCCTTTTCTGGCGATAGCGGTAATTTTACCCGCTGTATATGGAACGTCTTTCCAATAAATGGTATTGCGCTTTGTTACTTCAGTGCTATTTTGCTGCACTCCGATAGATTTTCCATTCACCAATAATTCAACCTCATCGGCATTGGTATAAGTGTATAAATTGTATTTACTTCCATCTGTACGGTTCCAATGCGCCGAAATAACTTTTTGACCGACTATCTGATCATTCCACATTTTCGATTCCCCTTCACTATCCACAACTCCGATATAAATTAAAGGTTCATCTTGGAAAATACTTTTAGTTAACCATGCTTGTGGAAAAGGCTCCATTGAATGATTGAAAAACGAATAGTTCCAACCCTTTCTAGGCCAGCCTTGTGATTCACCCCAATATTCGATGCCGCCCCAATAGGCCAATCCAACCATTTTATCTCTATCCATTCCAAAGTATGGTGCCGCCAACTCATTGGTCACCGCCTCACTTTGATAAATAATCATTTCAGGTGCATGCTTTAGATACTCTTGGTAGTCTTCCCAAGTATAGTTAAAACTGGCAATTTCGGTGACTGTGGACAATTCAGGCGGAACAATGTTTTCTTTAATACGGAAATCCGGGTTGGCTCTGATAATACCTCCTGCACGTGCAGGATACATAGCAACGGTTGTTTTGCGGGTAGGGTCGTAGCGTTTTGCCACCACATCCATCAGGCGGTAGGTGGTTACACCCCAATCGGTTGTTGGCCAATTCCATCTTTCTTCTTGGAACTGCAGTTCATTTCCAAAACTCCACATAATAACTGATGGATGATTTCTATCGCGTTTAATCCATTCCTTTATATTGTCGTACCATAAGTCATTCCATTTAGCACCTCCTGACCACGCAACTGTGCTTCCCCATTTGTCGTATAATTCATCTACAACTAGAATTCCTTTTTCGTCGGCAAGATCAAAAAACGACTCAGAATAAGGATTGTGCGAAGTTCGAATGTGATTAAAGCCAAATTCTTTCAGTTTGTCCATCATTCTGGCAATAGCAACTTTATGAGCTGCTACACCCACAGCACCCAAGTCATCATGATTGGCAACCCCTTTAAGGAATACTTTTTTACCATTTAATTTTAAACCAAATTCTTTGGAGAATTCAATAGTACGAATTCCAAACTTTTTAGTGATTTTATCAACTACTTTACCATTTAATATCAATGAAACTTCGGCAGAATAAAGATTAGGCGTTTCACAAGACCAAAGCTGTGGATTAGCGACATTCACCTTTGGTAATTGAACTTCTACAGCAATTAGATTTGATTTTTTTGGAGCTGATTTTTTTGTTTCAGCTACTTGTTTTCCATCAGGAGAAAAGATCTTAGTGTTGATTTCCAGGTCATATTCTTTATTTTTAATTCCAGCCACTTCAACTTGTACGCTGATTTCTGCATTTTGATCAGTAATACTTGGAGTTGTTACAAAGACACCGTGACGTGCAATAGAAACAGGGTCTATCACCACCAAATGTACATCGCGGAATAATCCGCCTCCTGTGTACCAACGGGAACCACCTTCTGTAGTTGCTCGAACGGCCACGACATTGTCTCCATCGTATTTAATAACAGGTGCGATATCGGCTTCAAAACCTAGATAACCATATCCTGTGCCACCAATTTTCGTTCCGTTTAACCAAACTTCTCCAGACAGCATGATTCCTTCAAAATCAAGCATTATCTGTTTACCATTCCATTTTGGATCTGCTTTAAATGTTTTACGGTACCAGCCCACTCCCAACGTTTTGAATCCACGGCCTTTATTAGCTGTTTTATCCCAAGGCTGGTCAAACTGAAAATCGTGCGGTAAATCCAGCTTGCGCCAGGTGCTGTCATCGAAAGTTGGACCTTGTGCGTTCGGGATGTCACCCGCTTGGAATTTCCAGCCAAAATTAAAAAGCTGGTTTATTCTAACATTCTCAGTACTGTTCTGGGCAAAGAGAAATGTTGTGCAGCAAAAGGTAATAATAATCGATAAAATCCTCATTTTGTTCATAATAGTAGTTTTTTTGATTTTCATTTTAGTATAGAATATGGTAACCGTCTCTGATTTAACATTTTTATATGAAGTAAAATTAGTAGAGGCAACATCAATTGTTATCCTGTTGTATCCTGTTATCTTTTTAGAAATTAGCAGATAGAACAGGACAGTATAAAAAATTGAAAAAAGTATATTTGTTTTTCTCATTTATAAAAGCATAAAAAAGTAAATTATAATATCAAATATTAATTCAAAACGAGAATGAAAAAAATCTTAACTCTGGCTATTTGTATTTTTGGAATGTCACAATTTGTCTTTTCACAAAAGTATGACAATGATACATTTCCAGATGGAAGTCCCATTAAACCTTGGTTTAAAGATTATACCAAGCTTCAATTGAAAGATTTAGGGAAACAATACACGATTACCGACTATGGAGTGCAAAATGATAGTACTGTAATTCAAACAGCAGCTATTCAAAAAGTAATTGATCAAGCATCTGAAAATGGAGGAGGAGTTGTTGTGATTCCGAAAGGAGTATTTTTGAGTGGCGCTTTATTTTTTAAACCAAAAACGCATTTGCATGTTTCTGAGAATGCCGTTTTAAAAGGTTCTGATGATATTTCGAATTATCCAATTATGCCTTCTCGTATGGAAGGGCAAAATCTGGATTACTTTCCGGCTTTAGTCAATGCTTATAACTTGGATGGATTTACCATTTCTGGAAAAGGAACTATTAACGGAAACGGTTATAGATATTATGAAGCTTTCTGGGCAAGACGCAAAGAAAATCCAAAATGTACCAACCTTGAAGTTTCAAGACCGCGTTTGGTTTTTGTGTGGAATTCTAACAATGTGCAATTTCAGGATGTGAAGTTGATTAATGCTGGTTTCTGGACCAATCATTTTTATAAATGCAAAAATGTAAAATTGATCGATTTGTACATTACCTCTCCAACCAAAGAAATTAAAGCGCCAAGTACCGATGCTATTGATATTGATGTCTGTTCTAATTTTTTAGTTAAAAGATGTTATACTTCTGTAAATGACGACGCCATAGCTTTAAAAGGCGGGAAAGGACCTTGGGCAGATACTGAAGAAGGAAATGGAGAGAACACCAATATTATCATCGAAGACTGTACGTTTGGGTTTTCACATTCGGCATTAACAAATGGAAGTGAGTCAATCCATAACAAAAATGTGATTATGCGTAATTGTACGGTAGAAGGGGTTTCGAGAGTTTTATGGCTGAAAATGAGACCAGATACTCCTCAAAAATACGAATACATTTTGCTGGAAAATATTAAAGGAACTGCCGTAAAAGGATTAGTGGTTTATCAATGGAATCAATTTTTTGATTTAAAAGGGCGTAAAGATCCACCACCTTCTTATGGCGAAAATGTAACCTTGCGAAATGTTGAATTAAAATGTGAGAAGTTTTACGAAGTCCAAAAAGACCCGAATATATTCCTGACCAACTTTACTTTTGAGAATCTAAAAATCGAATCCAAAAACAGTGAAATTGATAAAACTGCTATAAAAGGCGTGACTTTTAAAAACGTAAAAGTGAATGGCAAATTAGTGGATTAGTTTTTCTGAAACCACAGAAATTGCGGTGTTTTTCAAACACAAACTTTTGTTGTGAATACGCTATCTGGTATTTGCGACAAAAGTTTTTTTATGCTAAGTCTAAAAATAATACCATTTCGAAATATATAAATGAGTACTATTGTCAGTAACATCACGGTAAGAACCAGTAGCGCATCTTGACTGCGCTCGATGTGACAAAAGACAATTAGACTTTTATATATTTCGAAATGGTATAATTTTATTGATTTGTTATTTTTTCAATAAACTAGTTGTCATGAAATCCAATGTTTAATGTAATAGTGGCTATTTTTTTATTGTATTAATAAAATAAAAGTTAAAAGACTTTATAAACAGGATGCTACAGGATACTACATCGAAATAGTTGGTATAATTTTAGAAAAAATTAACGATTGTTGTTTTTTTCAAGCTAACTAACTAAAAGTATATTTATGAACTTAAAATTTAATTATCAAAAATCTATAGGTAAAATAGCTTTGCTGTTTTTCATATTTTTTTCTGGTTTTATTACTGCACAAAGTAAGATTAAAGGAACTGTGAAAGATGTTGCGGGATTGGGTATTCCCGGAGTTACTGTAACACAAAAAGGAACAAAAAATGTTTCTGAGACGGATATGAATGGGGATTATGCTATTCAATTACAAGACAATGGACAGAATATTTTAGTATTTACTTCGATTGGATTTAAAAGGGTAGAAGAATCTCTGCAAGGAAGAACGGCAATCAATGTTACTTTATCAGAAGACAATCAGGTTTTGGAAGAAGTGACTGTAATTGGTTATGGTGTTCAAAAGAAAAAATTAACTACAGGTGCGATGTCTTCTCTAAAAACCGAAAGTTTTACCGAGAGACCTATTTCTAGAGTGGATCAAGGATTAACAGGTCAAATTGCTGGAGTTAGGGTAAAACAAACATCTGGTTTGCCAGGTCAGCCTTTTAGCGTTGAAATTCGTGGTGCGGGTTCGATCACAGCTGGAAATGAACCATTATATGTAATCGATGGATTCCCAATTTATACCGAAGGATCAAATTCTAATGGAGGTTTTTCAAACGGTAGCCCATTGGACAACATTAACCCAAATGACATTGCTTCAATTGAGGTTTTAAAAGATGCCGCAGCCTCCTCAATCTATGGTTCCAGAGCATCCAACGGAGTCGTTTTAATTACTACCAAAAAAGGAAAATTAGGTAAAACAAAATTCTCTTTCAATACCTATGGTGGTATTAATAAAGAAGCAAATAGAGTAGACATGCTGGATTCTCAACAATGGATTGATAGATCAAAAGTAATGCTTGATGCACAATGGGCAGCTTCTGGAGTTCCCGGTGCTTCTGCTTCTCAAACAATGCCAGAAAGGATTGCAACGTATAATGCTGCATTTCCAACAGCTCCTTTAAACCAAACTAATGCAAAATATTTTACGTATATCTATGATGAAAGATGGGATATACCAGGACATCCAGGATTAGATTATATCGATTGGCAAGATAAAGTTTTCAAAACAGGAGAGTTTACGAATTATCAGTTTACCGCTTCAGGAGCTACAGATGTTGTTAATTATTATGTTTCGGCTAATTATCAAAAAAATACGGGTTATATCGTTGGTACAGATTATACAGTTTTCTCAGCCAGAGCCAATGTTGATTTTAAATTATCCGAAAAATTTAAAGTAGGAATTAATCTGGCGCCATCCTATTCGGTTAAAAATGATCCAGGAGTTGAAGGAAAAGATAATACATTATTTAAAGCGCTTACCGCTACTCCTGTTTTTGAAAGTGCTTCAAATGCTGCTGGAGAAAAATATACAACTCGATATGCTTGGGGAAGTAGTACAACCAATATGTTAAACGCTTTGGACAGAACCGGTAGAAATTCTATGTATAGAAATTTAATTTCGGGCTATGCTAGTTACGATCTTATTCACGGATTAACCTGGAAAAGTACGATCAACTTTGATAACTCCGATAATACTTTTGAAGGATATACTCCAAATGATGTAATTGCCAGTATTCGCGGGAGTTATAATACTTTTAGAAGACAAAATGTTGTAAATGAAAATACATTAAATTATGATAAATCTTTTGGTAATCATAATTTTAATGTACTGTTGGGACAATCTTTCAATTCTTATGAAATAACAAAATCGTCATTGTCTTCAGGAGCTTTATATAATAGTTCAACTATAGAAACATTACCAGCAGGATCTACAGGTAGTACAACTGGAGAAAAGAATACTTTGCTTTCTTATTTTGCAAGATTACAGTATAATTATAAAGAGAAATATTTACTTTCTTCTAGTATCAGATCTGATGGTTCTTCTAAATTTGGAAGTGATAGAAGATGGGGAACTTTTTATTCTTTGGCTTTGGGCTGGAGAATTAAGAAAGAAGCATTCTTGGACAATGTTGATTGGTTGAGTGATTTAAAATTAAGAGGAAGCCTTGGTACAAATGGTAGCAATAATATTGGCAGCTATGCATGGCGTTCTACATTAGGAACCTATTATTACGCTATTGGAACTGGACCAGCAGTGGGGCAAGGAGTATCAGGAATTGCAAACCCGGAATTACATTGGGAAGAATCCAAAAGTATTGATTTTGGTCTAGATTTTTCACTTTTTAAAAACAGAATTTCTGGAACATTTGAGGTGTATAGAAAAGACAATACTGATTTGTTGCTACGTGTTCCAGTACCTGCGGCATCAGGATTTACTAGTTATCTTACCAACATTGGTGAAGTACAAAATCAAGGATGGGAATTTGAGGTAAATACTTTAAATGTTAGCGGAAAAGATTTTCAATGGAAAACATCGTTTAATATTAGTCATAACGAAAATGAGGTGATAGCATTAGGTCCAGACCAAACTAAAATTGAAATCAGTAACAGTTTTGACGGAGGAGTTCCTTTTATCAAATTGGAAGTAGGTAAACCGATGTACACTATTTTTGGATTACAACAAAATGGTGTACTAACACAAGCTGATCTTGATAAAGGAGGAACTACCATTGGAGGTAAAGCGCTAGTTCTAGGAGATCCAAGATATATTGATCAAGATGGTGATGGAAAAATTAACTCATCAGACCGCGTTGATTTGGGTAATCCAACGCCAAAATACACTTGGGGTATCACAAATGATTTCAAATACAAAGACCTTGATTTGAGTATATTGGTTCAAGGACAAAATGGAGGAACCGTTTATGGACTAACAGGTAGAGCAATCGATAGAACAGGTATGGGTCAGGTTGAAAATTCATTAGACGTAAATCCTGCCGTAAGAGGGAATTGGAGAACTACTTTTGGTTATCAGGCAAATTCAGACTGGTTGTACAAATCAGATTATGTTAGCGTTAGAAGTATGACTTTAGGATATAATTTAAGACAAGCAATCAAAAACCTTAAACGTATTGATAATATAAGGCTGTATCTTACAGGTGAAAACATTTTCTATTGGAACAAATATAAAGTAGGCTTCAATCCAGAGGCTGTAAATACTTCAGGAAGTTCAAGTGGTGATTTTTCAGTTCCGGTAGATTATGGAGGAGCTCCTTTGGCAAAGTCAGTAGTTATGGGGGTTAACATTAATTTTAATTAAAATAAAATGAAATGAGCATAATCCAAATTGGCTGCAAAGACCAATAGCTGTATGCGAATTCCATATTCCAATAAAAACAAATATTATTTAGTTATGAAAAAATATATTTATTTAGCGGTAAGTGCTTTTTTAGTATTTGGGCTATCATCCTGCGAGAATCAATTAGACCAGGTTCCATTGTCTCAAGGTACGACAGATAACTTTTATAAAACTCCAAATGATTTTATTCAAGCTCGAAATGCTGTTTATTCGTATGCCTTTCATGGAGCAAGTACCTATGGATATGCCAATAGAGTACTAAATTTGAGTGAAACCAGATCTGATAATTTGTATGCTACAACAACCGCTTCTAGAGATTGGGAGGGTATTAACTGTTTTTTTAGTTCTATTAGTTCTAATTCGATGGTGAATGAAGCGTATACTAC
The DNA here is from genome assembly GCF_035456085.1 of Flavobacterium sp. Lineage (GTDB taxonomy): Bacteria > Bacteroidota > Bacteroidia > Flavobacteriales > Flavobacteriaceae > Flavobacterium. Next base: position 6,733 of record NZ_DATIDY010000106.1, on the reverse strand, counting down.
GAACTATAGCGCTATTTATAAAGCGAATCAATTAATAGAAAAACTTACTGAAAAAGGAGACCAAATTTTTACGAATCCTGCCGACAAAGCGTCGATGCTTGCCGAAGCGCGTTTTCTTAGAGCTTTTTGTTATTTTGACTTGATTCGTTGGTTTGGTAAAGTGCCATTAATTGACAGAACGATGACTGCAAAAGAAGCTGCTTTAGTGGGTAGAGCTCCAGTTGTAGATATTTATAATTTAATTATTTCTGATCTGCAATTAGCTATTCCAGATCTTAGCCCGTCTTATCTTGCTGCAGATTATGGTCGTGTAACAAAATATGGAGCTAAAGCCTTATTAGGATTAGTTTACATGACGCGTTCAAGTCCAACTTATGGTATCGAAGGTGCAACGCTTGGGCTGAATGAATGGGACAAAGCCTACCAACAATTAAACGATATTAAAGCCAGTGGTTTATTCGCTTTAGGTACAGATTATGCGACCATTTTTAAAACTGAAGGATTAAACAATAAAGAGAATGTGTTAACTATTCCTTACACACAAAGTATTACTACTTCAGTTGGGGGTAATTTCATGGTTGAGGTAGGTTATGAACCGTATTTTGCTTCAGTAGGAATATCATCTGCACAAGGTTCTTTAGAGGGCAGACCCATATCAACAGAATTTTTAGCCAAGTTTGATGCAACTGATAAAAGAAAAACAGATTGTATTGCAACAAGTTATACAGTAGCTTCAGGAACATACAAAGGAAGTTATACTTTCCCTGTATTCAAAAAATACATAGACCCTACAAGATATGGTACAGGTGGCCGTGAAGACTGGGGAGTTGACTTTATGGTAATTCGTTACACCGATGTTTTGATGTTAATGGCAGAGTGTACGCTTCATGGCGGTGGAGGAACTCAAGCAGATGTTGATGCGATTGTAAAACAAGTAAGAACAAGAGCCGGAGTAACCACACCAGCAACCAATATTACTTTGGACCAATTATTTGCAGAAAGAAGAAAAGAATTCTTCTCGGAAGGAACAAGATGGTTTGATTTAATCAGATCTGGAAATGCTGTAACGATAATGAATGCCTGGAGAGCAACAGAGGATAAGGCTAATAGAATTCAGCCTATTACCAATAACTCATTATTGTATCCAATTCCTTTGCAGGAACTCTTGGCTGTTCCGGGATTGTATGAACAAAATCCAGGGTATGATTAATTTTTTTTAAAGTGTAAATTTCATAAGGCTGCTTCATTTTTTTGAAGCAGCCTTTTTACAAAATAATTTGAATCATTAAATTTCTTTATAAATGAACACTAGTAAGCAAACATTTTATCTTTCGGCGATACTTTTTTTTAGTTCGATGTTGCTATTTTGTCAACAAAATAAAGTCAAAAAACAATCAACAAACCCCAACATTATAATCATTATTGCCGATGATTTGGGCTGGAATGATGTTGGTTATAATGGTTCGGAAATTAAAACACCCAATATTGATTTTCTGGCAAAAAATGGTGTGCAACTCAATCGTTTCTATGTAAGTCCGACTTGTTCTCCAACGCGAGCCTCTTTGTTAACTGGAAGGCCAGCAAGCCGAATGGGAATCTTAGCTCCAATCAGTGATAAAAGCGATTTGAAACTGCCGGATTCAGTACCGACTTTGCCTCAATTATTAAAGAAAAACGGTTATGAAACCGCTCTTATTGGCAAATGGCATCTTGGCTTGAAATTGAGTAGCAGCCCAAAAGCATACGGTTTCGATTATTCATACGGATTTTTGCACGGTCAGATCGACCAGTACACACATCTTTACAAAAATGGAGATAAAAGCTGGTATCGAAATGGCGAATTCATTGACGAAAAAGGACATACTACAGATTTAGTTACAAATGAATCTCTGAAATGGCTTTCACAAATTCGAAATAAAAAACAAAACTTTTATTTGCAAATAGCTTACAGCGCTCCACATTTTCCTTTGCAGGAAGAAGAAAAATGGAAAACTCCTTATAACAAAATTGCCAAAGACAGTTCCCGTAGAGATTTTGCGGCAGCAATGGCACATTTAGATCATAGTATCGGCATTTTGCTTCAGGATTTAAAAAAACAAAAGCTGGATGAAAACACATTGATCATTTTTATGAGTGATAATGGCGCTATGGAAAACTGGGATTCCAGAAATGAATACGGTGGAATCCATAGACCAAATCCAACTTTGGGAGACAATACGCCTTTGCGCGATTGGAAAACTTCTAATTATGAAGGAGCCGTTCGAGTACCTTGTGTGTTTTACTGGAAAGATCATTTAAAAAATTACAAGAACTCCGATTATATTTCGGTAACGGATTTTCTGCCTACTATTTTGGCATTGACAGGAAACAAAAAATTGCCCAATACAGTTGAAGGTAAAAATGTCTGGAAAGATATTTCTGAAAACAAAGCAATCGAAAACCGAACAATTTACATCCGCGGGCATCTGCAAGCCTGCCTGATTCAAAAACCTTGGAAATTGGTTTACACGAACAAGCCCAAAAAACAAGGAGAATATTATGAATTATTTAATATTGAAAAAGATCCTGAAGAAAAAAATAATGCTATTTCTCAAAATCCAGATGTGGCAGAAAAAATGAAAACCGAAATACAATTACAAATTAAAAAAGATCCTGCTATTCAAAAAGAATCCAAATCATCAGAATAAAAATATCTTTAAAATGTTCAAAAAACAACTACTTTCTTTAATCATAACTATCATTTTATTTGGCAATACTTCTTTTGGTCAAAATAAAACGGATAGTTTCCCGATTGTACAATCCAATCAAACAACTACGATTTTCATTGATTCCAAAACAGATGATTTGGTGCTTTGGGCGGTCAATGAATTGGTTAAAGATGTAGAAGATATAACCGGAAAAAAGTTGAAAGTTAGTGCTGTAAATAAAATTTCTCAAAACGGAATCTACATTGGACAGGTTTCTAGTTCGATGTTTTCTTCAAAAGTTATTCAAAATGAATTAGCCAATCAATGGGAGAAATTTTATATCAAAAAAGAAAATCAAAATCTGATTGTTGCCGGAAGCGATGTTAGAGGGACAGTTTACGCTATTTTTGAATTAGCCGAACAATTAGGAGTTTCTCCTTGGAAATGGTGGGCTGATGTAAATCCTATTCATCAAAATGAACTCTCACTAAATTTACCAACAACAGGAATAATCCAAAAACCATCTGTGCAATACCGCGGCATTTTCCTGAACGATGAAGATTGGGGATTGGAGCCTTGGGCAGAGAAAACATTCGAGCCTGAAGTTGGTAACATAGGGCCAAAAACGTATGAAAAGATTTTTCAATTATTATTGAGATTAAAAGCCAATACCATTTGGCCAGCAATGCATCCGAGTACAAAAGGCTTTTTTACCATTAAAGGAAATAAAGAAATAGCTCAAAAATACCACATGATAATTGGTTCATCCCATGCAGAGCCGATGCTTCGAAATAATGTTGATGAATGGAAAAAGACTTTTGGCGATTATAATTATTTTACCAATAGTACGCAAGTCAATAAATATTGGCAAGATCGATTGAATGAAGTTAAGTCTGGTAATAACGAAACCATCATGACATTAGGCATGCGAGGTGTTCACGATAGCAAAATGGAAGGTGCGAAAGACTTAAATGAATCCATTGCTATGGTCGAAAAAATCATTGATGTTCAACGTGAAATGCTGTCCAAAACATTCAAAAAACCTTTGAATGAAATTCCTCAAGCGTTTGTTCCGTACAAAGAAGTGCTGGAATTGTACGATAACGGGCTCAAAGTTCCCGATGATGTTACGCTGGTTTGGCCTGATGATAATTACGGTTACATTCGTCGTTTGAGCAATGAAGACGAGCAAAAAAGAGTAGGTGGCGGTGGTGTTTATTACCATTTAAGTTACTGGGGTAGACCTCATGATTACCTTTGGTTGAGTACTACACAGCCGGGTTTAATTTGGTACGAAATGAGCAAAGCTTATCAAAACGGAGCCAAAAAAATGTGGATTGCAAATGTCGGAGACATCAAGCCCGGAGAGTATGATATGGAGTTTTTTCTGGACTTAGCTTGGAACGTAAATAGTATTCCGTTTGATGGAATCAATCAGCATCTTAAAAATTGGATTTCAAGAGAGTTTACACCAAAAGTTTCCAATGAATTGAGTGTTGTTTTAGAAGAATATTATCGTTTGGCTTTTATCAGAAAACCTGAATATATGGGTTGGAGTCAAACGGAACCAACTACAAAAATTAATCTTTCCGATTTTTCAAAATCAGAAATGGAGCAAAGAATAAAGGATTATGCTGATTTGGTTGAAAAAGTAGATTTGATATCGCCTTCAATTCCTGTCGAGCGTAAGGATGCTTTTTTTCAATTAGTAGAATATCCGGTAAAAGCTGCCGCCAATATGAATTTTAAATTTTTAAATTGGAATTTAGAAGCGACAACTTCTGATGAAATTCAGAAAGATAAATACCATAAACAAGCTTCTGAAGCTTTTGGAAACATAAAAGAGCTGACCGATTTTTATAATACCAAAATGAGCAAAGGAAAGTGGAATAATATGATGTCGATGCATCCAAGAAATTTACCCGTTTTTGATTCGGTTGCTAAAAATACATTTACCAAAGAAGATTTGAAAAAATCAGAATCAATTATAATTAAGGCAAATCAATTTGCGTCAGCACAAATCAGTGATAATTATAAATGGCAAATAATAAACGGTTTGGGATATAGTAATAATGCATTGACACTTTTTCCGTTAAACCAGCATTATTTTAAAAATGAAAAACCAGCTGTTTTGTATGAATTTGAAGTTTCAGATATTGGAAATTATGAAGTTGAGGTACATTTTTTACCAACACATTCCAATAATTTTGATCATGAAGTTTTTGTTCAGATTGATCAAAACCCAGCCAATTCATTTAAAATAAACACCAAAGACCGTGATAAAACATGGAAAGAAAATGTGTTGAGAAACAGCGCCATTGTGAAGGTTCCATTGTCTGATCTCAACACTGGAAAACATTCCATTTCTATTTCAATAAATCAAACGGGAATTGTTTTGGATTATATTGCTGTTCAAAAGATATTATAACTTAAAAAAGCAGCCGCAGATTCGCACAAAAGATTCCTCCGGAAAGACAAGATTGTGTTGTAGGGATAATCCAAGATTAATTTACTGCAATAAACTAACCGCAAAGTTTGTCATACTGTAAGAATCCCACACAACGCAAAGATTCCTCCGGAATGACAAGATTGTGTTGTGGGGATAAACCAAGACTAATTTACTGCAATAAACTAATCGCAAAGTTTGTCATTCTGTAAGAATCCCACACAACGCAAAGATTCCTCCGGAATGACAAGATTGTGTTGCGGGGATAAGCCAAGACTAATTTACTGCAATAAACTAACCGCAAAGTTTGTCATTCTGTAAGAATCCCACACAACGCAAAGATTCCACCGGAATGACAAGATTGTGTTGCGGGGATAAGCCAAGACTAATTTACTGCAACAAACTAACCGCAAAGTTTGTCATTCTGTAAGAATCCCACACAACGCAAAGATTCCTTCGGAATGACAAGATTGTGTTGTGGGGATAAGCCAAGACTAATTTACTGCAACAAACTAACCGCAAAGTTTGTTATTCTGTAAAAATCCCACACAACGCAAAGATTCCTCCGGAATGACAAGATTGTGTTGCGGGGATAAACCAAGAGCCATTTATCCAATTTTTATTTCGGAATTTCAATATAATCCCTCAATGCACATTTTTTTAAATTTTTAATGCTTTCTGCAGCAGTGAGAGCATTAAAATTTGCTCCTTCAACACCAGTATGTGTATGGTCTTTTGGGAAAAATGTTTTCACTTTTTCTGGTCCCAAAGCCTCATATTTTTGAGCAATAATCACATTCAAATCGATGAAATCAGCTCCTTGGTTTTCGGCAGCAATTTTCGACCATTTGTTGTAGCTTTCGTCTCTAAGTTCAGGCTTACCGTTTGGCCATTCGTTACGAACCGTTTGACTCATCACGATAGTAATTGCTCCTTTTTCTTTAGCTTCTTTGATGTATCTTTCGATATAAGAGCCAAAAGTGCGCACCGTTTCTTTGATACTATCGGCGCGATTTACAAGTTGTGTTTCAGTACCATTTCCTTTTAAAGAACCTCTGTATTTGTCTTTATCAACTGCTCCAGCATCATTGTGCCCAAACTGAATAATAACAAAATTACCAGGTTGCAATTGCTCTCTCACTTCCTTCCACAAACCTTCAAATTCGTAGGTACGACTGCTTCGTCCGCCTCTGGCTTTATTGATAACTTCTATTCTCGTTGTGTCAACATATTTAGGAAATTCTACACCCCAACCCACAGCATTTGGATTGTTGCCATTATTTGCCATTGTAGAATCACCAATCAAAAAGACTTTTTTCTTTGCTGGGAGTGTGATTTTTGGATTGTCTAAAACATATTTTTTCAAAGAATTATCACTTTTTTTAAGTCCTTCTACAATAGATGTAGCCGACAAAACCGCTCCTTTTGCCGAAGTATGCGTATGGTCTCTTTCGTAAAAATATGTTCCTGTAACTTTTTCTTGTCCAATTTTATCTAGTGCATCCGACATGATTGCATTCAAATCGATGAAAGTAACTTTCTCCTGCTCGGCAATTTGTTTTGCCCATAAACCGTAAGATTCATTGTTGCGAATAATTTT